>JAKLEM010000002.1 GCA_022711655.1 Candidatus Auribacterota bacterium | reverse complement strand
GGGAGACGCATGAGATCAATATGGGCCGGCGTTATGACGTCCCGGCCTGGTACTACTACCGACTGGCGCCCGTCCAGCGCGAATGGCTGTCGGACTATTATTATTACGATATCATCCGCAAAAAAGGCGTGCTGGCCATTTTTGCCATCGACCCCCGCACCAAGTCGCAGCTCTGGCAGGGCGTGGCGGAAGAGGTTTACGACGAGTACGCGTCCCCCGAGCAGAACGCCCGGACACAGCGCGCCGCTGCCGCCGAGCTTATGACAAAATTCCCGGTAAGGAACAAATAGCCGAGCTCGTTGCACCCCTGGCCTTACCCATTCGGACATCGCCTGTTTTTCCTTGACAAGAACCTGCGTGCGGTGATATACTAAACCTGCGGTTAGAGAAAAAAGGAATTATCTTGGCTTTAGTTACACGCGGCGATAGACAGATAGACAAAGGAGGATAGTAGAAGATAGTAGGTTAAGGGCAAACCATCTGAAAGGATGGGACGCACCCATGCGGGTGCTGGTCCGCAAATCGTTGATTTGCCGGCTTGCACCCATTCGGGTGCAGCTCCGCGAACCTGACGGTTCGCCGGGTTGCAAAGCTAGAGGGCCTTCGCCCGTACAGCGTATAGCGTACCGCGTACAGCGTATCAACCGCAGTACGAGGGACGCAGAACGCAGTACGAGGATGGCAGCCAGTTGCCGTGGAACGCACCACGTAAACAAAGGCGCTTCTCGACTCGCCTGAACGGCTCGCTCGAAGAATAATGTCGTTCGAGCGGAGTGAGCCGCAGGCGAACGCAGTCGAGAACGGTGTCATTAAACCCCGACCATCCTTTCGATGATCGGGGTTTTTTGTTTTAAGAGAGCTAGATGATAAACACGAAAAAACAAAATGGGAAAGGGGTCAGCCATGAGAAATCTTCTGATAAAGCTTGTTGTTCTGCCGTGCGCGATCGTATGCGCTGTAAGCGGGGTTGCCTTTGCCCATTATTGGGAGGGCGATACGGTCTTTTCCGATCTGCTCTATGCCGGAAACTGGAGTGAGAACACTCAGCCGCCGTCTGGAGATTCGCTGACATTCCCATCGTCGGCAGGGCGATATGACCTGCGTGACAATACCGGCTTTAGTTGGGGCACCCTCACATTCTACGGGAACTATACACTGTCCGCCAGCAACTTGGGCCTTAATGGAAACATCATGTGTTCGTCGCAAACGGGAACCACTATAAGCGGCGGTATGAGACTTTCTGGCAGTAGGGGATTTTATAACACCGGTATTGGCTATTTAACAATTAACAGCACGATAAATGGTAATGGGGGTAGTCTGTTCCTTACCCCGCGCGATTGGGCGGAAGCAAGTATAACTGTAAACGGAAGCATTTCTGATATTACCTCTTTGGGCATCTATGGCAAAGGCACGACCACGCTTGCCGGCTCGAACACTTATACCGGCCCTACGACGATTAACCAGGGTACCCTGCTGGTCAACGGAAACATTGCGAGCAGCGCGACAACAATCAAGAACACCGGCAGGCTTGGCGGTACGGGAACGACGGGGGATGTGACGATAGAAAGCGGTGGGGTGATATCGCCGGCAACGGAGACGACAACGAAAAAGCTGACCACGGGGTACGAAACGTGGGAAGGCGGCGGGATCTACAGCTGGGGGATCAATAAGTACGCGCTTGGCAATGAGGGTTTGGCTGCCGGGTGGGATTTGTTGAACATCAATGGCTCGTTGACGATCAATGCGACGGACCAGAACATGTTCACGATCGACATGGCGTCGCTTGCGCTGTCAGATTTCAATAAGTTTTTGGATTACGACTGGGTGATCGCGAAGACGTCGGACGGGATATCGGGATTCGACGAGGCCGCCTTCAACCTGGATTATACGCATTTCACGAACCCGCTGGGCAGCGGGAGCTTCGGGATCATGTCGAACGGATATGACCTGATACTGCACTATAACAAAGACGTCGCCCCGATCTGGGATGACGGGGGTTGGCCGGATAATAACTGGTCAAGGGCCGAAAACTGGAACGAGGATGTTATCCCTTCTTCGGCAGCTATTGTGCAATTCGCGTCAGCGGGAGCGAGCGCGACGCTTGACGGCTCGAGGACGGTCGGTGGCGTGATATTCAACAGTTCCGGCGATTTTTCGGTGCTGCCTGATACGGGAGCCCTGACGATCAACGGTAATGGCATCACCACGGCCGGTGCCAATAATTACGAAATTGCCTGTCCGGTTATCATGGGTGCGGCACAGACATGGAACAATACCGGAGGGGGGGCGCTCACCGTCAGCAACTCGGTCGATAACGGCGGTTTCCTTCTTACGGTGGGGGGCGTCGGCCCCACGACGGTGAGCGGCGAGATCAGCGGCGCGGGCGGGCTGACGAAAACCGGCACGGGGACGCTCACTTTATCGGCGCAGAACGTGTACGGGGGCGCGACGGCGGTGAACGCGGGCACGCTTGCGCTTGGCACGAGCGAAGCGCTGCCGGATACGACCGCGGTAACGGTCTTGACGGGCGCTGTCCTGAACCTGGCGGATAACATCGAAACCGTCGGCTCGCTGGCGGGCGCCGGGAACGTTCTGCTCGGCAACGGCGCGCTCACTGCGGGAGGGAACAATACGGTTACGGCATACAGCGGCATCATGAGCGGGACGGGAAGTTTTGAGAAGGCCGGTACGGGAACTATGACCCTGTCCGGAGCCAATAACTATTCAGGCGGGACGACGGTGAGCGGCGGGACGCTCGCCGGCACGACGACCAGCATCCAGGGAGACGTCCTGGACAACGCCTGCCTGAAGATCGACCAGACGACGCCGGGGACATTTGCGGGCGCGGTGAGCGGTAGTGGTTCTCTTGTCAAGGTGAGTTCGGGGGCGGTGACGCTTTCCGGTGTGAACAGCTACAGCGGCGGGACAACGGTGGTAGCGGGATCGTTGGTCGGTACGACGGACAGTCTCCAGGGTAATATCGCTAACAGCGGGTTGGTGAAGTTCGATCAGGCAGCGGAGGGAACGTACGAGGGCGCTTTGAGCGGCACGGGGACCGTCAACAAGAGCGGAGCGGGGACGGTCGTATTCGCGGGCACGAGCACCCATACGGGAGCGACGACGGTGCAGGCGGGAACCCTGCTCGTCAGCGGCAGCGCGGTTGGCAGCGCCGAGACTGTGCAGACCGGCGCGGCGCTGGGCGGCACCGGCGCGGTCGGGAGCGTATCCGTACAGAGCGGCGGTACGATATCGCCGGGGATGCCGTTGGGCGACCCGGGCAGGCTTGCCACGAACGCGGAGACATGGGCAGGCGGCGGGAAATACCTGTGGGAGCTGAAGGATGCGTCGGTCACTCCTCAGCCGCCCGAATTGGGCGCCGGCTGGGACTGGCTTGACATAAACGGCGCGCTGACCATAAGCGCCACGTCCGCGAACAAGTTTATCATCGATATAGACACTATCCAGGCGGACAACACGCCGGGCCAGGCGCTGAATTTCAACGGGGGCGACAACTATTCCTGGCTGATCGCGCGGACGACCACCGGTTTCGGGACCACGTTCTCGGCGGACAAGTTCACGCTGGACTCTATGAACTTCCAGAATACCATCGGCGGCGGACGTTTCGGGATCGCCGCCAGCGGTAATGATCTTCTTCTGACATATACCGCCCCGAGGATCTGGGACGCAGGCGGCGGCGACGACACCAACTGGTCTACCGCCGTGAACTGGAACCCCGACGGCCTGACGATCGCGACGACGAATGTCGAGTTCGGCATCGACGGGTCGCTGGCGACGGTCGATACGCCGCAGACCGTTGCGTCGGTAATATTCAACCGGGCGGCCGATTTTACTATTGAGGCGGCGAACGGCTCGACGCTGACGATAACCGGCGGCATAACGAAAACCGCCGCGAATAACGATACTATCTCGGCACCGGTCGTGCTGGGCGGGGCGCAGACGTGGAGCAATGACAATGCCGACGGGGTGTTGACGGTAAGCGGCAATGTTACCAACGGCGGTTTTGGCCTGACGGTCGACGGCGTCGGGGCGACGGAGATCAGCGGTGATATCGGCGGCACCGGCAGCCTCACGAAAAGCGAAACGGGGACTTTGACGTTATCGGGCGCGAACACGTATACCGGGACGACGACGATCAGCGCGGGTACGGTCATCGCGGGCAATATCGCCGGGGCCGGCAGCAACTTCGGCAGCGCGACGTCGGCGGTGGTGCTCGGCAGCGCGGCAGCCAGGGGGACGCTCTATTATACCGGCGATTCCGCCACCTATACGCGCGGCTTCACGATAGGCGGCGTCGGCGGCGCCGAGATCGACAACGCCGGCAGCGGCCTGCTGACGATCGCGACAGGCGGGATCACCGGTTCCGGATTTGGCCTGACGGTCGGCGGCGCGGGGGATGTCACGATCTCGAGCGCTATCGGCACCGGCTCGGGGGGGCTGACGAAGAAAGATGCGGGGACGCTCATCCTGAACGGCGCCAATACCTACAGCGGTGCGACGACGATCAGCGAGGGCACCGTCCAGGTGGGAGCCGGGAGCACGACCGGCACGCTCGGGAGCGGCGCGGTCACGAACAACGCGGCGCTGGTGTTCAACCGCAGCAACGCGATTACCGTGGCGAACGCCATCAGCGGGACAGGATCTCTTATACAGGCCGGGGCGGGGGCGACGACGCTCAGCGGGGCCAACACCTACAGCGGCGGGACGACGGTGAGCCTGGGGACGCTGGTCGGGACGACGACAAGCCTGCAGAGGGATATCGAAGACAACGCTTTGCTGGTCTTCAGCCAAACGACGACAGGCACCTATAGCGGCGTCATCAGCGGTGCGGGGGCGCTTGGCAAGAGCGGCTCGGGGACGGTGGCGCTGGCGGGCGTCAATACCTATTCCGGAGCGACGACGGTATCCGCCGGTAAACTGACGGTCAACGGAAGTATCGCCGACAGCGCGACGACCGTAGCCAGCGGCGCGACGCTGAGCGGCGCAGGGACGGTTGGCGCGGTGACGATCCTGAGCGGGGGGATAGTGGCGCCGGGTAACAATACGGGTACGCTGAGCACGGGCAGCGAGACGTGGGAATCAGGAGGGCATTACAAGTGGGAGATCAACGACGCTGACGGCGATTACCCTGCCGGAGATCCTGTCGAAGGCGGCAAGGGCGCCAATCCCGGATGGGACTGGCTGAGCATTAACGGCGCGCTGACGCTGAACGCGACGAGCGCGAGCAAGTTTGTGGTGGATATCACGTCGCTGACGCTGGCGAACGCTGCCGGGGCGGTGAACGATTTCAGCAGCGCGCAGAATTATGCGTGGACGATCGCGAGCGCGTCGGACGGCATCCTGAATTTCGCGGCGGATAAGTTCACCTTGAATTACTCGGGGATATTCACGAACAGCCTTGGCGGCGGCAGCTTCGGGATCGCTGCGGAGGGGAATGACCTGATACTGAAGTTCACGAAGGCGGAAACCGCGAATACGTGGGACGCGGGAGGCGAGGCGGTCACCGCCTGGTCGACGGCGGCCAACTGGACGAACAATACGATCCCCGCCAGCGCGGCGAATGTCATATTCGGCACGGGGGGCTCGGCCGCGACGGTCGATTCGGCGCGGACGGTAGGGTCGGTGACGTTCAACCGCACAGAAGATTTCACGGTGGAGGGAGCGTCGACGCTGACGATAAACGGCGGGATAACGAAGACGGCCGCGTCGAACGACACCATATCCGCCCCGGTCGCGTTGGGCGCGTCGCAGACATGGAGCAACGACAACGCGAGCGGCGACCTGACGATAAGCGGGACCGTAAACCTCGGCACAAGGATGCTCACTGTGGGCGGAGTCGGTGAGACGAATATCAGCGGGGTCATCAGCGGGACCGGCGCTGCCGGGACAGGCGGGCTGACGAAAACAGGTTCGGGAACGCTGACGCTGTCCGGCGCCAATACGTACACCGGCGGGACGACGGTGAGCGCGGGGACGCTGGTGGGTTCGACGGCGAGCGTGCCGTGCGCGAGCGGCGGAGCCGGTATAACCGACAACGGGGTGCTGGTGTTCGATCAGGCGTCCCTGGGGATGTGTCAGGTTGTTATCAGCGGTACGGGCAAGTTGATAAAAAGCGGCGCGGGGACCCTGTATTTGACCCCCGCCAGCGCGAATACCTATAGCGGCGGGACGACGGTGAGCGACGGGGTTCTTGCCGGCACGACCACCGGCCTGCAGGGCGCCATAACCAACAACGCGGCCGTTTTGTTCCAGCAGGGGTCTGCCGGGACCTATTCGGGCGTGATGTCGGGCACGGGGTCGCTGCAGAAGATACAGAATGGCAATCTGACGTTGAACGGCGCGAACACCTACAGCGGAACGACGACGGTCAGCGCGGGAACTCTGACATGCGGGGCGAACAATGTCATGTCTGACGCCAGCGCCGTCACCGTGGCGGAAGGCGCGTTCCTGAACCTTAACGCAAAAAACGACACCATCGGGTCGCTTGCCGGGGCTGGGACGGTGACGAGCACCGCGGGGCTTCTTGGCGTCGGAGCTGACAATACAAGCACGACGTTCAGCGGCGTGATCGCCGCCGGCGCCGGCGGGGTGACGAAGGTCGGAACAGGGAACCTCACTTTAAGCGGGACCAGCACATATTCGGGAGCAACCACGATCTCCGCCGGAAAACTCACCGTCGACGGCAGTATCGCCGGCAGCGCGGCGACGATAGGGGCCGACGCGACGTTGAGCGGTTCCGGGACGACGGGCGGCGTTACCGTGCAAGCCGGCGGGATACTGTCTCCGGGGAACGGGCCCGGCACATTGAACACCGGGAGCGAGGCGTGGAACGGCGGCGGGATCTATTGCTGGGAGATAAACCAGAGCGTGTCCGGAAAGGGAGCGAACCCCGGATGGGATTGGCTGAACATTACCGGAGGGCTGGCGATCAATGCCACGGCCGGCAGCAAGTTCACGATAGATATGGCCTCTCTGACCCTGGCGGGCGCCGCAGGCGGCGTGGCAGACTTCAACAGCGCTCACAATTACAGCTGGGTCATCGCGTCTGCGAGCGACGGGATAACGGGGTTCGACGCCGGGGCCTTCACCCTCGATTATACGCACTTCACGAACCCGCTCAGCGGCGGGTCGTTCGGGATCGCCAAGAGCGCCGACAGCAAAGACCTGATCCTGAGGTACACGAACAGCGGGCCGTCGGAGCGGACATGGAACGGCGGCGGCGCGGACAACAACTGGGAGACGGGGTTGAACTGGGCGGGCGGTACGGGTCCCGGGAGCGGCGATTCGGTGACTTTTGCCGGTGCGGTGCGGACCGAGCCTGTCAATGACATGGCGGAGGGGACGGTCCTCGGAACGGTGAAATTCACGGCGGACGGTTTTACGGTGAGCGGCAACGGTATCGGACTGACGGGCGGCGTCAACAACTCGGCAGGTTCCAACGATCTCAATACGGCGATCACCCTCCAGAACGCGCAGACGTTCACGAACGAGGGGACGCGGCTGGGGCTTGGCGGCGCGATACACAACAACGGCAACCTTCTGACGGTTGCCGGCTCCGGGGCGACGGAGATGACCGGCGCTGTGAGCGGCGCGGGCGGGCTGACGAAGACAGGCGCGGGGACGCTGACACTGGCGGCGACGAACGGCTATACCGGAGCGACGACGGTGGAAGCAGGCAGGCTGACGGTGAACGGCGCTATCGCCGGCAGCGCGACGACGGTGCAGGACGGCGCGGCGCTTGACGGGTCGGGGACGGCCGGGACGGTACATATCCAGAGCGGCGCGACGATATCGGCAGGAGCGGACGTCGGCACTCTGACGTCGGGCGCTCAGACGTGGGACGGCGGCGGGCGGTATCTGTGGCAGATCAACCAGGCGGCAAACAGCCGGGGGGTGAACCCCGGTTGGGACTGGCTGAACATGCAGGGCGTCCTGACGCTTAACGCGACGGCGGTCGATCCGTTCGTCGTCGACGTGACATCGATGACGCTGGCGAACGCGGCGGGCGCGGTGCACGATTTCAACAACGCGAACAACTACTCGTGGGTGATCGCGAGCGCGGCCGGCGGGATCAGCGGGTTCGATGCGGCGAAGTTCGACCTGGATACGTCGCATTTCAGCAATGATCTCAACGAGGGCAACTTCACGATCGACAGGAGCGGGGCAGGCAATACTGACCTTGTCCTGAAGTTCAACGCGCGGCCGGCGATAGCCGAGCGCGTATGGGACGGCGGCGGGACGGATAACGAGTGGACGACGAAAGAGAACTGGGTCGGGGACGTCGCGCCGTATACGGGCGATTCGCTGACCTTTACCGGTGCGGTCCGTTTGAGCCCGGATAACGATTATTTCGACGGCAAGCGGTTCGGCCAGCTGAAGCTGACGGCCGGCGGTTTCACGCTCGGCGGTAACGGCGTCGAGCTGACGGGCGGCATCAATAACGTAACGGGCGCGAACACGGTCAACATGGACATGAAGCTTGCCAACGACCAGACGTTCGCGAACCGCGCTGCGCTGACTGTCGGCGGCACCGTCGACACGGCGGGCCATACGCTCACGATCGACAGCGCCGGCGCGACGACGGTCTCCGGCGCGATCACCGGGACGGGAAACGTGAAGATCGACGCCGACGGGTCGATCCAGTTCACCGGGAACAGCACCTACACGGGGACGACCGAGATCGTCGACCGGACCGCCGCGGTGAAGCTGACCGGCGCGGCCGGCGCGCTGAGCGGGACGTCGGGCATCCTGATCGGGCACAAGGACGACCTGATCATCGACAACGCCGGCGCCGTCCTCAACGACCGCATCGGCGACCACACCTCGATCACGCTTGAGAAACACTCGACGATCACGCTTATCGGCAATGCGAATGCGGACGTCGAGGAGGTCTTCGGGAAGCTCTATTTGGGAAAGTGCGAGTCGACGGTCACCATTGAGAACGGCGCGGGGCATTCTGCCGTTCTCAGGAGCGCCGAGCTTGTAAAGACAATACATAACGGAACGATAGACTTTGTGGGCGTCGGCCTGGGAAGCGCCGGGGCCGCGCCGCGGATGATGTTCGATATCGAGCCGGAGCTCGAGAACGGGATTATCAAGTACGCATCGGTCAATAAAAAGGACTTTGCGACATACGATCCGGAGACCGGCGTTAAGGCGTATGACAAATATAAGCCTGGCATCGGGAACAGCGGTTCCAACGATAACGTAAAGAAGTCGGCAAGCGAGACATTGGCCGCGAGCGCGTCGGTCAACTCTCTTGTGGTCGACGGTGCGTTTGAGATCGGAGCGGATGACCCGGATGCGGTCCTCCAGATAGGCGGCGGCGGGATCCTGACCAGCGATGATGCAAGCATTACCGTGCCGACCGTCGATTTCGGAACGAATGCGGGGATCATCATCGCCTACGGCGACACGACGATCGACAGCTCGCTTACCGGCAGCGCCGGGCTGACCACCAGCGGCACCGGCACAATAACGTTGAATGGTGACAGTACGATCAGCGGGGGGACGAACGTTGCCTCTGGCACGCTGGTGCTGCATGGCAATATCGGTGATGTTGTGGTGCAGGCCGGCGGTGTCGTGAAAGGCTCTGGATACCTCAAGAAATTGAGCGGTGATGGTATGGTCTCGCCGGGCAATAGCCCGGGCATCCTGACGGCCGCGCAGATCGACCCGGCCGACGGGCTCGACTGGGCGTTCGAGTTCACGGCGGAAGGATCGCCGGAGTACGGGAACGCGGGCGCGAGCGTCAACGACGTGATGCGCCTGACCGATCTCACGGCGCCGTTCCTGCCGGGCATGGACGCCGACAACGTGATCGACATCTACTTCAACGTCGCGTCGCTCGAGGAGGGCGACCTGTTCAACGGGGCGTTCTACGCTGACAACGGCGAGAACTTCCTCTCTTTCATAAGCGCCGCGGATTTCAATTACTATCTGCGCGACGCCGCCGGGTCGTATGTCCACGAAGGGCAGCAGTACCGGCTGCTCGACCCGATCTACACGGTGAGCCTCAGCACGTTCGCGGAGACAGCGGATTTCGGGGGCGGCGCCTTGAACGGTACCGTGACCCGTTTCGGCATATCTGAGAGCGGCGGCGAGGTCCCCGAGCCGTCGACGCTGCTGCTGCTCCTGCCGCTGCTGTGGTTCGGGATCAGGAGGATGCGCAGGAAATAACGGTCCGGCGGCGCGACGGGCTGCCGGCGGGGTTTTGCAGCGAAAGGGCGAACAGGCGTTCGCCCTTTTTATTTGGTGCGCCCGGCAGGGCCATCTCACAGAGCTCAATGCGGCCTCTCGGTTTTTGTCTCCGTCCGTCGTCTTGACAAACCTTCTTTCAGGGTGTAAAATACGGATAGTATAAACGTATAACTAAACGTATCTTATAACTGGCGCGTCATAAGAGTCGGTTATGCTCATTACGAGAAAATGTATAGCGCTCATTGTTATCGCGGCTTTTATGTGGGCGGGTAATGCCTCCGGCAGCCGGTATCTCGCCCCGTCCTCGGCCGTGCAGGACGGCGAAACGCTCGAGGATTTCTCGAAGACCGTCGACGCGCTCGGATCTGCGAAAGAGAAGAAGGGGATCCCGGTCGGTTTCCTGAAGGACGGGTTCATCGAGACCGAGCTTGTCTCGAAGGAGCGATTCCTCAAGCTGAAGGCGGAGAACAAGATTGCGCCGGTCATGGAGCGGATCGTACAGGATCCCGATACCGGCGAAGAGGTGCCGGAAGAAACGTATGCCCACAACGACGTCATCGCCTATATGCTGGAGCACGACATCATCAAGAAGGCGCACCTGTCCCCGAAAACGTTCAAATACGTTTCGGTCGTGATCGCGGGGCGGCTGCTGGAGATGGGGTGGCTGCGCCACGCGCTCCTGGACCGGCGGGGGGCCGCATCGTACGGGGGAGACAAGGTCCTTGTGTACCGGGACGGCCTGCGTGACGCCGACCTCAGGCAGGGCGTGAGGATGCACACCATCTCGCTCCTGGTGAGCAGCTTCGATACGCCCGGTGCCGAAGAGATGATCCGGTCGGCGTTCGAGATCGCGCAAGGCCGCTACGGCAACACGGTGAGCGGCGAGGGGCAGTACCTTATCGACGAAGCGCTCAATCTCGCGATGACCGTCACGCAGCCGGTCGACGTCAAGGTGGGGCCCGAGCTCGCGGCCGCCGCGCTGCTGTTCGCCGCCGACCCCGGCCGCAAGGCCGAGCAGGTCCCCGGCGTCGTCTGGGGATGGATCAGGACCTTCCAGGAGCTGAACAGCCTGGAATTCATGCCGCCGCTGACGATGAGGCCGAAAGTGCGCGAGGTGTATATCGAGAATTTCAGGAACTACATGACCAAGTATGCCGGCGACGCGGTCCAGCCGCTGCTGCTCCTGATGGCGTACCGGATGGACCATTTCCTCATCGAGAGAGAAGAGATGGGCGCCGGGTTTTACGAGCGCTACGACCTCCTGATCAGCGTCTACGCCATGCTTGCCGAACAGCTCGGCCTGAAACGTTTCTCGGACAGCATGAACCGCCTGTCGTACCGCAAGGCGCACGAGAAAGAGTACCGGGCGATCCTGCGCCAGGTCAACAGGACGTTCGGCGTCTATTACCAGGACCTCTCCGTTTTCGGTGACATATTCCGCGAGCAGGTCGCCAAAGAGATAAAAGACCTGGAGAAGAAGACGGGGAGGAAGATCGAGGCCGAGGTCGATTTCGGCGTCAAGGACCCGGGGAGCATCGACGAAAAGATCAAGTTCTATGCGAAGAAGCTCGGCCTTTCGCTGAAGAACCCGCTCGACGGCATCAGGGACCTGCAGGACCTGGTTCGCGGGCGGATCATCGTCCGGAACAAAGACGACCTCGCCCTGATGAGGAAGCTGCCGTTCGCGCAAAAGATATCGCCCGGGGACAAGCTCAAAGCGACGGCGGTCGCCCGGAAGATCACCGGCGAGGTTCCGGCGATCGAGGACGTCGTCGACAGGAAGACGCTGCAGGACATCTTCCGCAGGCACCGTTCGCCGGTCGCGGTAAAGGAGGCCCTGGATCGGCTCGCGCAGGCGCGCGCCGGCGGCAAAGCCCCGCTGTACGTCGAGCTGCAGATGCAGACGGTCGACATGCGCCGGAAGGAGTTCACCGGCGCCGTCCTGCATTCGTTCTACAAAATGAGGAAGATCGGCCTGGACCTGCTCCCGCCCGACGAGGTGTACGAGAAGACCGCGAACCTCGCCGAGCGGCTGCGCAGCATCAACCGGGAGCCGCAGGTCGCCGACATCGAGTTCATCAGGTGCAGGTATCACCGGCGGACGAAGGAGGACGAGATCCGGACCGTCGAGTTCATCCACAACGTGCCGAAGCGCCTGTCAGACAAGGGAGACCGGCGGCCGGCCGTCATCGATGTCCTCACGAGAAGGGAGCTGGAGACCTCCAGGAACTGCGTGCTCAAGCCGGTGAAGATACTGGTGAACGGCGCGCCCGTAAAAGATTTCGGCGAGCGGGTGTCGACGGCCGATGTCATCGAGATACAGGCGGGCGCTCCCGACCCGGCCCTCCAGGAGCGGGTCGGCGAGATAGTCAGCTATGTCGAAGGCGGCAAAGAAGCCAGGCGGGCGGCGTACGCCGCTCTGCCGGCCGGCAACACGCAGTCGCGCGTCGCCGTCGCGCTGCTCCTGGAGGATATCTCCGACATCGAGATCGAGGCGATCGTCAAGGCGCAGCTCGGCCTGCTCAAAGAGAAGATCGCCTCCGGGATGGCCGCCGCGGTTGTCCTGAATGACGACGACATCCGCTCGTTTCTCGAGCAGCACAACATGACGCAATGGACGTTCAGGAGATCGAACCTCATCCAGGAGTGCTGCCTGGCGATGCATTTCGGGCTTGTCGACGCCGGCGATGTCGTCGATGCCGTTTTCGCCGGCCGCGGCCGGAAACTGCTGGAAGATGCCGGCGCCGAGATCCCGCCCGACAAGAGCGCCCTCGAGGCCCTCGCGCCGCTGGACCTCTTCGCCGACGGCATGACGAAGAAAGAGAAGGCGAGGCAGATCGCCATCGCCGCCGGCAAAGGGACCGTGTCCGCCGAAGAGATACAAAAATTGCTCCTGAAGCCGCTGATCCCGCCGGCGCCCATGGTCCCCGCCGCTTCACCGATCGCCTCCACCGAGACCGCCGCGTAGCCGTTAGTGCTGTACACTACGCGACGAAACGATCTTTCCCGATACCCCTTCAGCGATAGACACCTCTGACAAAAACCCCTATAATGAGCAGGCAATCTGGGCAGCATATTGCGATCCCCCAACCACGGGAGGGTGTCATGAAACTACCGGGCATCGTGAGGAGCGCCGCCGCTTGCGTTGCGGCAGCAGTGTGCGCTGCGGGCGTGATCGCCGCGGCGGAGGCGCAGGCGGCGCCGAAGAACATCCTGTTCATCTTTGACGCGTCGGGCAGCATGGAGAAGAAGATCGGCGGCAAGACCAAGCTCGACATCGCCAAAGAGGTGATGACGGCGCTGGTCGGCGACCTGCCTGCGGACGCCAACGTCGGCCTCGAGGTCTACGGCAACAAGGAGAACGCCGGCTGCGACGCCATCGAGATGCTCATCGCCGTCGGCAAGCTCGACGTCGCTGCCCTGCGCGGCAAGATCTCCTCGCTGGTGCCGGGAGGCAAGACGCCGATAGCTAAGTCACTGGAAAAAGGCGCCGACCAGCTCAAGGCGTTCTATGGCGACAAGGCCATCATCCTGGTCTCCGACGGCGAGGAGACCTGCGGCGGCGACCCGGTGAAGACCGCCGCGCAGATAAAAAAGGACCTCGGCATCGACGTCGTCATCCACGTCGTCGGGTTCGACGTCGACGACAAGGCGAAACAGCAGCTCAAGGGGATCGCGCAGGCGGGCGGCGGGTCGTACTATTCTGCCGGCAACGCCTCTGAGCTGAAGGCCGGCCTCACGAAGATCAAGGAAGAGGTTGTCGTGCCGAAAGAGGAGAAGAAGACCGAGCAGGTCAAGCCGGAGCCGGCGAAGGCCGAACAGCAGTCGCAGTTGTTCCTCGACGAGTTCGAGGGCGACACGCTCGGCGCCGAATGGACGGTGGCGGGCGACGACCCCGACGGCAGGATGGTCGACAAGGGGATCCTCACCGTCGTGGCGGCGAAAGGGAGCCTGAACGACGATACCGCGAAGAACCTCATCCTTTACAAGAAGGACACCCTGCCGGAGAACTGCGACGTCGTCGTGAAGTACCGGACGGAGATCTTCAACAGCTACATGCCCAAGATGCAGTGGACCGGCCTGGCCTTCTACGGCGACAGGGACAATTACCTGGCGCTGGTCCCGTCCGAGTATTACGAGAAGCTGCGGATCCTCTTCAAGAAACACGCGAAAGGGGAGGACGCGCCCGACATCTTCATGGACGTCAAGCAGTTCTCGAAGGCCGACACCTATTACCTCAAGATCTCCAAGCGCAAGTTCAAGTACACGGCCTATTACGGCCTGGTGACGGGGACGACGGTGGAATGGAAGGAGGTCGGCTCGATCACGGTCCTCGGCAAAAAGCTCTACCCCGGCATCTTCGCCTTCCGCGACCAGCAGGCCAACGAGGTGACGGCCGAGTTCGATATGTTCAGGATCGACGAGATAAAGTAGGCACGAAATGGCGGATAACGCCCCGTCTGCGGCGTTGCCCGCCACCGCTCCCTTTGTGCGGCGTACTTACCAGTACGCCTCCGCGGTCGCTGGCGGGCGCCTTGCACCCGGGGCGTTCTTCGCCATTTCGAATGTCACCCTTTGGGTGAAATTCAGTATTTTGTTGCGGAAGATTTCGTGGATCGCTGTTGTAGAGAAAGGGACGTTACGTAATGTGTATAGGTAGGCGATGCCGACACGAACGCTCCCCGTATGCCTGTATCGCTGTAGAGAAATCAAAGGAGGATGGGAATATGAAAGCACGCCGCTTCATTGCATCGCTGCTCGCCGCCGTCGTCGCATCGCTGCCGGCGACCGCCGCCGCAGACTTTGGTTTCAACGATCCGCCGCCGGGCCGCTCGCACCCGGTCCAACCCCGCGGCCGCTTCGTGGGCAAGTGGGTCACCGACATGGACGGCCTCAAGAACTACCTCAACACGATCCTCCAGCCGGTCAACGCCGTCTGCGAATCGGTGGAGGGCCCCATCACGTACGAGTTCTTCAACGACGACCCGATGACGATGCTGATCGCGACGGAAAAGACCACCGTGCACGTCAGGCGGGCGCGTCGCAACCGGCCCCAGCCCGACGACATCATTTTCGCCTTCCACGGCGGCCACCAGGTGCCGACCACCGTGGACGCGCGGAACCTGCTGCTCAGGGTCAGCAACAGGGCTGATTTCGGCCTGTTCCAGATCGAAACGGTGAGCGTCAACGGGATCCTGTTCGAGGGCGGCGAGGCAGATACCATGGGGATCGCGATGCAGTTCGGCGCCTCCGAGATGCGCTTCGAGTTTCGCGGCGACGGCACCCTCGCGCTCACGCCGATCATACCGCCGGCGAGCGACGGCGTCCCGATCAACCCCGGCCCGATCATCCTGCGAAGAAAATAATGAAGAAGATCTCGGCCATTATCGCCGCCCTCATCCTTGCCCTGGCCGCGCCGCTCTTCGCCGCGCCGGAGGTGGCCGTCATCAGCCCCTCCGATGGCGCCGAATGCCAGGCCGGCAAACCGCTCGAGGTCGGCTTCGCCGCGAAAGGCGGCCCGTTCACCGTCTTTCGTATCACGGCAGATACCGCTGGGTTTATCACCGAAGCCCCCGGTACGGATCAGCTCGAAGCAAAAGGCGTCCTTATCTGGAAAGACCCGCAGCCGGGGAAGCACGAGCTGACCGTCTCTGCTTATGACATGAACAAGGAAGAGGCGACGGCCCGCGTCCGGGTGATCGTCGAGGAATCGGTACAGCTGGCTGCGCCGCCCCCCAATGCCGCCTCCGCCCCCGTGCCGGCGCCGGAGCAAGCCGCGGATGATAAGGCCGCCGCCGAGCAGGCGCAGATCGAGAATGAATCCGCAGCGACACCCGAACCGAAGGCACAGCCGGCCATACCCGTCTTCAACCTGAAGATCCTCTCTCCGGCCGACGGCTCCGTCGTCGACGCCGTCCCATCAGAGAAAGGCTTCTACGAGTGCTCCGTCGAGTTCGAGGCGTCGGGCAGCATGTTCCGGAAGTTCGGCCTCGAGGCCGACGGTATCCTGATGTCGTACGTGAACACGCCCGACGAGCCCGACCATGCCCGGCTGAAGCTCCCCTGGTGGCCGGTCCGCGGCAACGGCAGGTACGAGCTGACCGTCTACGCCGATCCGATCAAGGAGTACTACGGCAGGCGGACCGCCGCGAAAACCATCGTCGACGTCCGTGGCATCCCGCCCGACGCCGCCACCCCGCAGAACCGCATTATCGTGTTCTACCGGGAGAAATGGGGGATCGACGTCCCGAGCGCGCCGATCGGGCGGTTCTACGATATCAGCAAGACGGTCTCAAACCACTGGATCAGCACCGCATACATGCGCGACTGCCTCTATGTCGTCATCCTGAGCGACAACGCCAACGACCTGTCCGGCTGGAAACACCCGCTTGGCCGCCCCTCCGCCCCGGGGGCCGGCGAGCTTTGCCCGTTCATCCGCCCCGCCGGCGCGCTCGACATCCTGCTGGCGTTCATCGATTTCGGCGGCACGGACATCACGCGGGGAGACATCGAAGCGTTCGCTCCCCGCCTGAATAGGGAAGTCAACGACTGGCATGAGCGGTTCGCCCGCGAGCACGGCCTGAAAGGGCCGAACATGACGTTCAGGGTCACGTGCGCCTACGGGAAGGCGAAACCCTCCAGTGAGGTGCGGTACAGTCTCAAAGACATCAGGGAGATGACCGGCGTCGACCCGGCCGGGTTCAACATCGTCGCCCAGGTCGACCTGTCGGCAAAGAACCGCTCCGTGGAGATCGAAAAGGGGACGGCCGGGGGGATGGCCTACTGGGGCGCCCTGGGGACGAAACCCCCGTCGACGGTCGACATGTGGTGCGCGATCCAGGGGAAAGCGGGCCTGGAGAACCTTCGCGGCACGCTCCTCGACCATGAGCTCGCGCACCTTATGGGCTGGCAGCACGAATGGCCCGTGGGCGACGCCGGCTACGCCGCCGACACCGACCGGATGACCAGCTTTCCCTGGCTCCTCTTCGGCTGGACCGACCTCGACGGCGACGGCATCGCCGAGATCATCGACCCGGCGCCGTACGAGTGGCGCGCGCCGGAAAAATAGCCAACCCTCAAAAGGAGGCACATGGAGATCTACCCGCAGCAGATGAAGCATAAGAAACTCGCTTTCGGCCTTGCGTTGACGCTCTGCCTGGCCAGCCTGGCTTTCGTCGCGGTATCGTTCAGCCGGTATACGAAAAGCGACGCGGAAATGGTCGACGCCGCGCGCAAGAGCGCTGAGGAGCAGTGCGCGGGTGCCGCCGCGAAGATAGACGAGCGGATGAAGGCATTCGAGGGTCTTATCACATCGCTTGCCGATGACCTGGGCGCCGGGAAGCTGAGCGGGGACGCGTTCCGGGAGCGGTTGAAAAAAGAGGTCGATACGCATCCCATGATCGTCGAGATAGGCGTATCGTACGAGCCGTACGCATTCGCACCCGACAGGAAATTGTTCGGCCCCCGCTACGGGTACAAAGACGGCAAGGCGCAGTTCTTCGAGGTCGATTACGGCGCCTACGACTACACCCAGCGCGACTGGTATAAAAAGGTCCTCGCAGAAGGGCCGGTCTGGCGCGATCCCCGCTACAACAAAACGACGAAGGTCCTGGCCGCCGGGTTCGTCGTCCCTTTCTTCCGGACCGATGCGGCGGGGAAGAAGGTTCCGGCCGGTACCGTCCACGCGAACCTGTCTTTGGATAAAATACGCCGGAAAGCGGCGCAAATGTCCTTAGGGAAGACCGGGTACGCTTTCATGTTCTCGAAGAACGGGGCGCTGGTCTATTATCCGGTCCACCAGCTCGTCGAAGAGCAAAAGACCGTCTTCGACACCGTGGAGCTGTATAAAGGGAAGGGGAAAGACCGGCTGCTGGAGGCGGCCAAAACGGCCCTCGAGGGGAAGAGCGCATCCGTCGTTCTCGCCGATCCGGCCACGGGGAAAGGCTCCTGCGTCTATTTCAGGCCGATCCCCGCCTCGGGGTGGACGGTCTGCGCCGTCTTTCTCGACGACGAGATCATGACGAGCCAGACGGCCTTCCGCAGGCAGAAGATACTGATGGCGCTCGCGCTTATTGTCTTCTTCACGCTCCTGTCTGCGATGGCCTCGGGCGCGCTGTCGTTGAGAAGAAGCGGTTTCTGGACCGTCTCGATCGTCTTTTCGATCTCGTGCCTGGCGGCGACCTGCTACCTGTGGTCCCTGATCCTCGAGGCCCCGAACGAGCGGCGCGACGAGAAGTTCGCCTTCCGCGACCCCGGCGCGGTCGGCAGGTTCGTGGAGACATACACCCAGAACGCCGTCGGCAATCACAAGCAGCCCCCGTCCTTCATACCGACGGGTATCTATATACAGACGCTGGAGTTCAAAGGGGCCAACGACCTCGAGATGAGCGGCTATGTCTGGCAGAAATATACCGACGGCGTCCATGACGGCGTCTCCCGCGGCTTTATCCTGCCGGAGGCGAAGGCAATAAAGACGACGGAGGTCTACCGGCGCAGGGAAGACAACACGGAGGTGGCCGGCTGGTATTTCGAGGCGACCATCCGCGAGTACTTCGACTATTCGAAATACCCGTTCGACCGGCCCGACATCGGTGTCCGGCTGCTGCACGCCGATTTCGTCAATAACGTGATGCTGGTCCCGGACCTGGATGGCTACAAGTTCATCACCGCCCAGGCGGCGCCGGGGCTGCAGCAGGGGCTGGTCTTGCCGGGCTACGCGTTCCAGGGGGCCTTCTTCGATTACGAAGAGACGTTCAACAACACCAACTTCGGCATAACGAAGAACCCGCGCGAGGACAAGTTCCCGGAGCTGCGCTTCAATATCCAGGTAAAGCGCAATTTCATGACGCCGTTCATCTCCAAGATCTTCCCGCTGCTGACGATGCTCGCGATGCTCTTCATCGTCCTCCTGATGTTCTCGAAGGAGGAGGAGCGGAAAAAGGCGTGGGGGATCAGCGGCCTGGCCGTCCTGGGGACGGTGGTCTCGTTCTTCTTCGCGACGCTGCTTTCGCAGGTCAACCTGAAGCAGGAGCTCGCGACCGACTCGATCATCTTTCTGGAGAACTTCCACTTCATCATCTATTTCACCCTGTTCATGATGGCGCTGAAGGCCTTCCTGTTCATGGGCAACAAGAAAGTCTCCCTGGTCCAGTACGACAACGGCCTCATCCCCAAACTCCTCTACTGGCCCGCCATCTCGTTCCTTTTGCTGGCGATCAGCCTGGGCACGTTTTACTGAGGAGAATAGGGACTGAATAAAGGATAACCCGCCGCGAGCTCCCGGCGAGCCGCCATCTGGATGTCGGCGGGCGGATGAAGCTTATTGAAAAACAATAGAGGAGCCCGATCGTGTTTTCTTCCGAAAAACTGTTTGAGAACCGGACGTTCCAGGGAGTGGACGCCTCCGGCTGGAAAAAGTCGACTTCAGCCGGGCAAGCCGCTACTATATCGATCCGGCCGCGAACAGGGTGAAACAGGCGAAGTTCTCGCATCCCGGCGTCCTGCCGCTGCTGGCGCCGTTCGAGATCAAGGTGGAATAGGATGCACGTTATTGCCAACAGGAGGTAGCGTTCAATGAAGATCATTGCATTCAACGGCAGTCCGAGAAAAGAGTGGAATACGGCGACACTGCTCAAAAAGGCCCTTGAAGGCGCGGCGTCGAAGGGCGCCGAGACCGAGCTTATCCATCTGTATGACCTGAACTACAAAGGCTGCGTCAGCTGTTTTGCCTGCAAAGAGAAGGGGGGTAAGAGCTACGGTGCATGCGCCGTCAATGACGCCCTTAAGCCGGTGTTGAAGAAGGTTGCGGAGGCCGATGCCGTTATTTTCGGTTCGCCTGTTTATCTGGGGACCGTTACCGGGGAGATGCAGTCGTTTATGGAGCGGTTGGTGTTTCCATACATCAAGTACACTCAGCCGCCGGAGTCGCTTTTCCCTAAGAAGATCTTCACGGGGTTTATTTACACGATGGGCGTCACGGAAGAACTCATGAACGAATTCGGCTACGGACAGCGTTTTACGAGTATCGACCGCCTGTTGAAGATAATTTTCGGGTCAAGCGAGACGCTTCTCAGCTTTGACACCTATCAGTTCGAAGATTATTCGAAGGTAGTCGCCCCCCGGTTCGACCCAGTTGCGAAGCTCAAAAGAAGAAACGAGATGTTTCCCGAAGACTGCCGGAAAGCCTTTGAGATGGGCGCCAGGTTTGCCGTGTCGGGGGCGCGATGTCCATACTAGAGCCGGTCATCCGTCCGCCGGCGGAGGCGGACAGTTTCCTTCTGCAGGTGACGCTCGGCTGTTCGTCGGACAGCTGCAGTTTCTGCGGCGCCTACAAGGGCAAGACGTTCCAGGTCAAGGACCGTGAAGAGATATCGGCCGATATACGGCGGCACGCGCGCAGATATCCGGATACGCGGCGCGTCTTCCTGATGGACGGCGACGCGCTTGTTCTGGCCAACAGCAAGCTCGTCCCTATCATGGAAGAGCTCAACGCCGCCTTTCCCCGGCTGGCCCGCATCGCAAGTTACGCGAACGGGAGCAACATTACGAGAAAGAGCGATGCTGACCTGGCGGAGCTGTACCGGCATAAGCTGAGCCTCATCTATATGGGCCTGGAGAGCGGCAGCCCGCAGGTCCTCGACCGGTGCGCAAAGAGGTCGAGCGTTGCGGAAATGGTCGCGGCGGTCAACAGGGCCGCCGGCGCTCAAATAAAGTCTTCGGTGATCGTCCTGCTGGGGCTGGGCGGCAGGAGGCATTCCGCCGAACATGTGGCGGGGACGATCGACGCCCTCAACAGGATGCAGCCGCGGTACCTGTCGTTCCTTTCCCTGATGGTGATCCCCGGCACGCCGCTGGCGGAAGAGGTTGTGCGGGGAGAGTTCGAGGAATTGGATCCTCAGGAGTTATTGAAAGAGACCTATGAGATCCTGAAGGGGCTCGATCTGAAGAAGACGGTGTTCCGGTCTGACCACGCGTCGAACCATCTCCCGCTCGAAGGTGCGCTCCCGAAAGATAAGGCGGCGCTGCTGCGTATCCTGGAGACCGCCATCGGCGGCGGGATACGGCTGAAGCCGGAGTTTTTGAGAGGTTTGTAGTAACGCTACTTGCTCGCCAGCTCGTCAAACCATTTCTTCTGGTCTATCATCCCGTAGATAAAGGTCCCGCGGTGGTCGGCGTCATCTCCGGCATAGACCGCCTTTGACGGCGCGCCGCCGATCACTTCCTGGTAGCTGGCCGGCAGGGCGGCCACGAACGGCGGGATGACCTCGTCGATCTTGCCGTAGTAGAAACGGGTCGGCGTGCGGTACCGCCATTCGTACGCCTGGTTCTCGAACAGCTGCCTGAAGAACCGGTTCGCCATTATCGAGCCTTTCCCGGAGAAATCGTCCTGGAAGAATTCCTTTACGGATTTAGGGAAGATCTTCGAGGCTTCAACCCACCCGATCTTGTTCTCGTAGAAATCGCGGGCGGTCTGCCAGTACGTCGGCTTGATCGCCTCTCTGCTCAGCCCCGGCAGCTGGTAGTAATTTTCGTAGGAGTTGATCAAGAGCGCCGCGGTGCCGACGATCCAGTCGGCGTCCAGGGTCGAACGGTTGCTTATCCAGCGGTTTGCCAGGAGATAGAGGTTGCTGGGAGTGCATGCTGTCGCGGCCGCTTTGATCGGGATCCCCAGGCTTTCGAGCTTGTTACGGAAGACCATCGTGGACCAGGCGCCCTGCGACCAGCCGCTCAGGAAGAGGCCGCCGGTCCTTATTTTGAGGCTGTCCAGTACCGCCTGCGCCGCCGTCAGCATGTCGTAGCAGGCCTGGGCGGTGCTCTCCTTCACCATATAGCTGTCCGGTTCCCCCGAAGAGCCTTTGCCGATATAGTCTGCGGCGATCACCACATACCCGTGGCCGGCGAACTGGGCGATCATCAGGCGGGTCTCAGTCGACTTCTCCGGGATCGACGGGACCTCGTCTTTCGAGAAGACGGTGCCGTGCTGGTAGGAGACCAGCGGGTATGCGCGCGACTGAACCTCCGGCACGGCGATCAGGCCTGCCGCCATGACCGGGCGGTTGCCGCGCTCGGGGATGACCGTCTGGTACCTGACGCGGTAGAGTTTCACCCCGTTGGCCGCCTCGGGAAGGGCGACGTTGTTCTTGGTGGTCTTGAAATCGTTCAGTTCGTCGGTCACGATCTTGTTCAACCGCGCCGCGTCGTACGTCCCGATGAGCTCATAGGTGATGCCGCCGGGGACTTCGACAACCTCGTTGTCCTGCGCATACGCCCTGCCGGCGCCGGCGGCAAGCAGCACTGCCAGCACCAAGATCCTTAACGGTCGATACATGCCGTTCTCCTTTGGTAGGTTTGCATTATTGATGATGAAGTTATATTAGCATCTAATGATGTTTGATACAATTGCCTGAATAAGGAGATACGTCGAAAAGAGGATGTTCGGAAAGCTTTGGAACGATGGATCGAACAGTGCGTCAAGTTCGTCGAAACGCTGCCGGAAAAGAGACAGGCGGAAAATATGATGAGCGGTGACAGGAGAAAGATCGCGATGATCGCCGCGGCGTATGCGGCGGCGGTCGCGGCGTTCGGCGGCTGCGCGGGGCCGAAGGCGTCGTATTACGGGTCTGAATATCACGGCAGGATCACGGCCAGCGGCGAGCGGTTCGACATGAACGCCATGACCGCGGCCCACCGCTCTCTGCCGTTCGGCACGCGCGTGCGGGTGACCAACCTCGACAACGGCCGGTCGGCGGTGGTGCGCATCAACGACCGCGGGCCGTTCGTCAGGGGCCGCGTCATCGACCTGTCGCACGCCGCGGCAAAGAAGATCGGGCTGACCGGCCTTGCGCCCGTGCGCGTCGAGGTGCTGAATAAAAAAAGTGCAAAAAGGCCGCGCGCCTCATAGGCATTTACCACTATGCGAAGAGCCATACCCATTGTTGTCGCGTTGATCGTTCTCATTCCTGTATGCGACGTGTTCGCCTTGATGGAGAACCGTCCGGCAAACACGTCGGAGCCGACCTTGCTCAAACAGGGGAAGTTCCTGGTCGCGACGGGAGCGACCTTCCTGAAGCAGCCGAATGCCGACAAGGAATGGGACTGGGTCTCGGACATCGAGTGCGGGGTTTTCGATTGGTTTGAATATGATATAGAATTGCCGCATGTGTCGAAGCTGTACGACGACGACAGGATCGTCACTGCTGACGACAACGGCGACGAGGTCGTCAGTAAAAAGAAAAATAACAGCGGCATCGGCGATGTCGCGATGACGTGGGCTTTCGGCGCCGTGAAAGAGCGCGAGCTGATACCGGCAATAACGCTGGCCTGCACCTTGAAGACAAAGAGCGGGAACGCGGGAAAGGACCTCGGGACCGGGAAAAACGACGTGAGCGCAGCTCTGTTGATGATGAAGAAGTTCGGCAAGTTGTCGGCGGTGGTGAATGTCGGGTATAAATTCGTCGGAAAACCCGATGATGCTGATGTGCGGAATACGGTCAGCAACAACTACATGATCAAGTATGAGATCTCCGAGAAACTGACGGCGGTTGCGGAGATCTACGGAGAGACAAACCAGGACAGGGCCGCGGCGAGGGATCCCTGGAATATGCTCGGCGGCGTGATCTACAACATCAGCGATTCTCTGGCGTTCGATTGCGGCGTCGGGACGGGGCTCAACAGCGAGAGCCCGGCATTGAGGGTGACCTCCGGGCTCAGTTATTCATTCTGAAAGTAACCATTCGATGAAGGGCGGCAGTCAGTGAGTATCCATTTTGCTGAATGGTCTCTTCCGAGAGTCGTTTTGCGCTGACTGCGCTTGCACGGAACATATCTCGCGCCCCCGCGTCTAATCATACGTGGACCTGAACATGAATGGTAAACAATGAGGAGGTGCGTATGAGAAAGGGATATGTCGGGTTGGCGGTTTCGTTGGCGGTCGCGACAGGGGTTCTGCTGCATGGCGTCCTGTATGCGGGCGAGATGCATGGAAAGAGAGGCAGATGCGGCCAGGGCGAGGGCGGGAAGTGCATGGTGACGGGAAAGCTGATGATGCTGGAACATAACAAGAAGAAGCTGGGGCTGACCGACGAGCAGGCCGGGAAGATCGCGAGCATCAAGGACGGACTGACGAAAGACCGGATCGCGCTCAACGCGCAGATCGACACGCTGGAGGTCGATATCAGGACGCTCGTCACAGCGGATACGATAGAGGTCGATAAGGTGCGGCCGCTTATCGAGAAGAAATATGAGATCGAAAAGGAGATCGGCCTGAAAAGCATCGAGGCCCTTGCGAGCGCGCAGAAAGTCCTGACCCCGGAACAGAACAAGAAGGCCAGGGAGATGGGCCGCGATATGTGGAAATCGCACGGGCCGAAGGGCAAAGGCGGGCATCATCGCGGGCCGGACCAGGGAGGCGATGAGAAAGGCGAGCGCAAATAGCGCGTGATCTGAGGAATGTTCGCGGAGAGGGGCATCGTATGATGCCCCTCTCTTTTTTTGCGGTATGCAGTCGACATCTGTTCCTTACGGCGCGTATCGATGGTATACTATGCGGAAAAATACCGTATGGGACAGGAAATCATCGACAGGATCATTCGTTCGAAACGGAGGACGCTGGCTCTGCAGATAGCGCCGGACGCCAGTCTCGTCGTCCGGGCGCCGCTGAGGGTCTCGCTGGAGACGATCCGGAAGATGGTCCGCTGCAAGCTTCCGTGGATCGTCGAGAAACAGCGCGTCGCCCGCGAGGCGGCCAGGACGGCCGCTGCGCGCACGTTCTCGGACGGCGAGCGGTTCCTGTTCCTGGGCGAGTGGCGGACGCTTTGCGCCGGCGCCGATCAGGAAGAGCCGCTTGTCTTCGACGGTAAAGAGTTCCGGATCTCCGAAAAGCATCGCTCGCGGGCAAGAGAACATTTTGAGGAATGGTACAGGGAGCAGGCGCGCGGCATCATACGGGAGCGGGTCAGGCGGCTTGCGGAAATATCGGGATCCGCGTACAAGAGGGTGTCGATCACCGGCGCCGGGCGGCGGTGGGGATCGTGCGGGCCGAGGGGGACGCTCAATTTCAGCTGGCGGCTGATCATGGCGCCGCTGCCGGTCGTCGATTATGTGGTCGTTCATGAGCTTGTGCACCTCGAGGAGCGGAACCACGACGCATCGCGGTTCTGGAGGAAAGTCGGGGCGCTGATGCCGGAGTATAGGGAATATAAGGCGTGGCTGAAAAACAACGAACATGTGGTGAGATTCTAATTCGATAGAGGAGGGTGGCCATGGTTGATGACGATATGGACGACGAATTCGTCGAGTACGACGCGGGGATGGGCTCGGGCGTGGCGAAGTGCCCGGAGTGCGGGGCGAAGGTGCCGCACAGCGTGCTGCTTGACGAAGAGGCCGAATGTCCGAATTGCGGCGAAAAGATCAGCCTCGACGCCGACGGCGCCGATTACGAGGATGAGGATGACGACGACGATGACGACGATGATCGGGACGGGGACGAAGAGGACGGCGACGAGGAGTGAGGGCGACGGGATCGCTATGGAGCAGACGACAAACGCCGAACATTCGCAGCTCAGGAAAACCGCGCTGCAGCTGGTCGTCATTGTCGGTATGTCGCTGAGGAGGAACGCATGATCAGACGGGTATTGACGTTTTGTTTTGCGGCCGCGATGGCGGCGTCGTTCGCGGGATGCGCGGCGCCTGCGCATAACGGGATCACGCAGGTGGCGACGATCGACGCGCTGATGGCGGGGGTCTATGACGGGCACATGCCGCTGGAGACGCTGCGAAAATACGGCGACCTCGGCGTCGGGACGTTCGAGGGGCTGGACGGCGAGATGGTCCTCCTCGACGGGTCGTTCTACCAGGTGCGCGCCGACGGCAAGGTCTACCGTCCGGCGCTTGCCGTGAGGACGCCGTTCGCGTGCGTCACCGATTTCGCCGCCGATCGTCGGGAGGAGCTCACGGCCCCGATCGACCGCACGGCGCTGGAGGCGAAGATCGGCGCGCTCGTCCCGCAGCGCAACCGCTTTTGCGCGTTCGTTCTGCGCGGGGAGTTCAGGAGCGTCAGGACGCGGAGCGTTCCCGCGCAGAAGAAGCCGTACCCGCCGCTCGTCGAAGTGACCAAACATCAGCCCGTCTTCGATCTCGCGAATGTCCGCGGCACGGTTATCGGTTTCCGGTCGCCGGAGTTCGTCAAAGGGGTGAACGTCCCCGGCTACCACATGCACTTCCTCGCCGACGACCTGTCGGGCGGCGGGCACCTGCTCGAGTTCGAGATGACGCGCGGGACGCTGGAGGCGGATACGGTTCACGAGTGGCTGCATGTCTATCTTCCGCAAAGCGCCGCGTTCGGCTCGGCCGATCTTGCGAAAGACCGCTCCGCGGATGTCCACGCGGCCGAGAACGATGCCGGCGCGAAGCCCCCGGCGGCCGTGCCGGCGCAACAAGGGGGATATCGATGAAGATCGTTGCGTTCAACGGGAGTCCGCGCGGCGAGAGCGGCAACACTTACCTGATGACCGAAGAGTTCCTCGCGGGCGCCCGCGAGGCGGGTGCCGAGACCGAGCATATCCTGCTCGCGCAAAAAAAGATCGGCCACTGCCTCGGGTGCCTGGCGTGCTGGCTGAAGACGCCGGGGAAATGCGTCATCGCCGACGACATGGCGGATCTGCTCAAGAAGTTCGTCTCCGCGGACATCGTCGTTTTCGCGACGCCGGTCTACGTCGACAACGTCACCGGCCTCATGAAGAACTTCATGGACCGTCTTGTCCCGCTTGCCGATCCCCGGTTCGCGAAGACGCCGGAAGGGGAGTGCCGGCATATCATCAGAGAGGGAGAGTCGCCGGATATCGTCGTCATATCCAACTGCGGATTCCCCGAGCAGTCCCATTTCCAGGTCCTGAAGCTGCTCTTCAGCCGGATCGCCCGCAACATGAACGCGCAGGTGGTCGCCGAGATATACCGCGGCGGCGGCGAGATGCTGAAGGGGAAGAACATTTTATTGATACCGCTGATCATGCGGTACAAGAAACTGCTTAGGACAGCGGGAAAAGAGGTCGTCGAGGGACGGAAGGTATCGGCTGAGACGGCGGCGGCGCTGGAAAAGCCGCTCGTCGCAGACGAGATGTATATCAAGTATGCGAACGAGTATTTCGAGAAGGTTTTGAAAGAGATTGCGGAGAAGAGCTGAGAATTGTTGCGGGGAGTATGGCCGATGAATCAGTCTGTTTTACAGCAGAAGCTCGGAGCGCTGGCGGCTTTTTCCGGCGGCGAGGCCGACAATGTTGAAAAGCTGGGCCGCATACTGGAAAGTCTGGACCGGTGGGGGCTGTACCGGATCAATCCGCTGCGCTTTGCGGCCGAGCATGGCTTCGAGCCCGTCGCCGCGATCGACCTGTTCGTGCGCGGTGCAAAGATCGGCCTGTTCGACCTCGAGTGGAACATGATCTGTCCGCTGTGCGGCGGCGTCGAGCACAATTACACGACGATCGACCAGATCGACCCCGACCGGTTCCACTGCACCTTCTGCAACCAGGATGTGGACAGCCGGCTGGACCAACAGGTCGAAGCGGCCTTCAGCCTCAATAAGGGCGTCGCCGCGCCCGCTCTCGACCCGTACGCCGGTTTCGCGGATTACTGGCGTTACTATTTTTCGGATAACTTTGCGTGGGCGCCGGCGGTAAACGACTATATGGACCGCGAAGTTATCCGCTCATTCACCGGCGTCGGGCCGAGCGGCGCCGCGAGCGTCCGGTTCGACGCGAAGCCCGGGGATCTCTTTCGCCTGGTCAGTGTGGAACGCCACGCGGCGCTCGAGATGCGCTTTGACGCCGCGGCGGGCGCCGCGCCGATCGTCGTCGACGCGGACCTGCTCGCGTCCGGATTTTCGCCGAAGGCAGTCTCCCTTCCTGCCGGAGAGGTGACCGTACGGGTGCGGAGCCACCTGAGCCTCCCCGCGGGTCTGCTGCTGCAGTTCTGCGACCACGCCCGCATCGAGAAGCTGATCAGCGGGAACCGTTCCTCGATGGCGCCATTCCTCACCGGGAAGATGCTGATCAACAACCAGATGTTCAGGGAACTGTTCAGGGCGCAGCATCTGCCGTATAATCTCAAGCTTAAAGTAGGGAATGTCACGATCCTGTTCACCGACCTGAAAGGATCCACGGAGCTCTACGACAATACCGGCGATATGGCCGCCTACAACCTGGTGCAGGAGCACTTTGAGCTGCTCAAGGCGTCGGCGCACGAACACTCGGGAGCGCTCGTCAAAACGATGGGGGACGCGATCATGGCGTCATTTTCCAGCCCGCTCGACAGCCTGAAGGCCGCGGTCGGCATGATGACCGGGATCGACGCGATGAAGGCCCGCTACCGGAAGGCGGGGCACCGGTTCGGCCTCAAGATCGGGATGCACGAGGGCCCCGTCCTGGCGGTCAACGCCAACGACACCCTGGATTACTTCGGGCAGACGGTGAACATCGCCGCGCGGGTGCAGGGGTTGGCCGATGAGGGCGAGATCTGGCTGACCGAGCAGGCCTACGAGGCCGGCGGAGTGAAAGAGCTTATGGCGGCCGCCGGGCGCCGCGTCGAAAAGAGAACGGCGGTCCTCAAAGGGGTCAGGGGAAACGCCACCGTGTTCAAGTGCCGCGTTTCAGGGGAGACGCCGTGACGGGCGGGTAACGCCGAAAGGAGATGATATGATCGTCGACAGGATAGAGAGGTTCGAAACCTATTTCGGGAAGTCCGCTTCGATCGAAAAGATAGCGAACTTCCTAAAGACGCTGTCGCCCGCGGCGGAAGAGAAGGAATACGAGATCGACGGACGGGACATCTTCGCGCGGGTGATGAGCTATGAGACGGTCGCGCGCCGGGAGGGGAAGGTCGAGGCGCACGACGAATACGCGGACATCCAGGCCTCGATAGCGGGATCGGAAGAGATCGAGTGGCTGCCCCGGAAGGGGCTTGCCGAGGCGGCCGCGTATGACCGGAAGAAGGACGTCCTCTTTTTCGCGAAGCCCGCGCGCCCGCTCTGCGCGATCCGCAACGTCCCGGGGTCGTTCTCGCTCTTTTTCCCCGAGGACGCGCACATGCCGAAACTCATGGACGGCGGGCTGCCCGGTCGCGTCAAAAAGGTGGTGGTGAAAATCCGGGTATCCATACTGAAAGCGGCGATAAAATAGACGGGCGGGAGATGATGCGTATGCGGTCACGAGTCTGGACGCGGGCCCTGATGATCTTTGCCGGCCTGCTCGTTGCGGCGGAAGGCGGTGCGGTCGTGAAAAACGGCGGGAAGACGGCGATCAAGGGTGCCGAGCGGCGAAGCATCAAGGTCAGCGTGTCGAAACAGCGGCTCTACCTGTGCCGCGGCGATAAAACGGTCAAGAGCTATCCGGTGTCGACCGCGGCCAACGGCGCCGGCAGCCGGGCCGGGAGCAAGCAGACGCCGCTGGGGGCGCACGTGATCTCCGATAAGATAGGCGACGGCGCACCGGCCAACACGATCTTTGTCGCGCGGGAGAGCACCGGCAGGATCGCAGCGATCAGAGCGGCGGCAACCGACCCGATGCCGAAAGACGACCTGGTCACAAGCCGCATCCTGTGGCTCGAGGGGATGGAAGAAGGGGTGAATAAAGGCCCCGGCGTCGATTCGTTCAAGCGCTGTATCTATATCCACGGGACCGCCGACGAGTACGCGATCGGCCGCCCCGCTTCGCACGGCTGCATACGGATGAAGAACCGGGACGTGATCGAGCTGTTCGAGCTGGTCGCCAAGGGTGACCGGGTCGAAATTGTGGAATGAAACCGCACAGGAGGAGGCGAATGAAGACAACGGCGAGCGCGGCGCGTATCGGAGTTACGGCGGCGGTTATCGTTCTATCCGCTTTCCGGTGCCCCGCGCAGGAGCAAAAAGAGGCCGTTTCGTATGTTCCCGGAGGGATAGTCACGGGCGGAAACCTGACGGGAGAGGCTGAGGCGAGGATGGAACAACTCAGGCCGCCGGCCCCGTTCGGTGCCGATACGCCGCCGGCTCCCGATTACTGGTCGGCCGGCGCATGGGCCGCCCTGCCGGGGAGGCAGGACGACGCGGACGTTGCACCGCCGAACACGAGCTATCCCGAGGCGCAGAAGACGGCGCAGGTCGATGTCTTCTTTATCCATCCGACGGGAAGCGTATCCGCCGGGCCCTGGAATGCGCCGATAGACGACCCCGAGGCGGTACGAGCGCTGACCCTCGTCATGAAATACTGCGCGAGCGCCTTCAACGCGGCCGGGCGGGTCTATATCCCCCGGTACCGCCAGGCGGCGCTGTACGCTTTTTTCGACGGCAAGAGCCAGTCGGGGATCCGGTCGCTCGATCTCGCCTACGGCGATGTGGAGCTCGCATTTTTCCATTATTTGAAATACTATAACCAGGGGAGGCCGTTCATTATCGCCGGGCACAGCCAGGGGAGCCTGCACGGCATGCGCCTTCTGCAGGAGGAGATACTGGGGACCCCGCTCGCCCGCCGGCTCGTTGCGGCGTACCTGATCGGATACGCGGTCCCGCAGGATGTCCTCTATTTTCCGGGGTCGTTTTTTCTCGGGAACAGCAATATCCTGATATCGTGGACCAGCTTCACCGCCGAAGGCGTCCCCGGTTTCTTTACCGACGGCGCGGTGATCTGGCTCAAGGGCTCGTATCAGAAGGTCGGCGGCCTGCCGCTGATCCAGGTGAACCCGCTTTCGTGGAAGCTCAACGGGGAAGCGGTGCCTGCCCGGCAGAATCCCGGGTCTCTTCCGTATGACGGCGAAAACAAGACGGGGGTCCCCGCGCTCGTGGCCGGGGCGACCGGCGCGGACGCTTCCGGCAAGGTCCTCATCATCGCCAAACCGGCCGTACCGGGGTTCGACCTGTCGAGCGGCTTGCCTGTCCTCAACTGCAAGTCCGGCGATTACCATTTGTTCGATTACGCGCTTTTTTACGAGAGTATCAGGAAGAACGCGGTAGAGCGGGTGAACGAGTTCTTCAAGAAATACAAGGCAGCGGGGCAATAACGCCCCGGCGGCTGACATAAAAGGAGGATGAACGATGCACGCGGGCGAGAAATACAGTCACAAGATCGTGAAGAAGATCAGGTTCAAGATCCCCGATGTCCCCGGGGCGCTGGGAAAGCTGGCGCTGGAGATCGGCAACCAGAACGCGATCCTGGGAGATATCACGAAGATCGAGATCACCTCCCATTACGTGATCCGGGACATCGTCATCTTCTTCGACGACGCGAGGCATTTCCAGGCGACGATGGCGGCGGTGAAAAAGCTGAAGGGATACACGGTACTTGAGGTCGAGGACGAGGTGCTGCGGATCCACAAGGGCGGGAAGATCGCCGTCAAGCCGCTCGTCAAGGTCGAGACACTGACCGACCTGCGGATGATCTACACGCCGGGCGTCGCGCAGGTGTGCAACTACATCGTCAAGCATCCGGAGGAGGCGCGGCGGTACACCTCGATCGGCAACACCGTCTGCATCGCCACTAACGGCACGGCGGTCCTCGGGCTCGGCAACATCGGCGTCCTTGCGGCGATGCCGGTGATGGAGGGAAAGTCGCTCATCCTGAACAAGATGGCGGACGTCAGCTGCGTGCCGCTCCTGATCGACTGCAGCCAGGCGGACCGGATCGTTGATGTGCTTGCCGGCGTTTCCCGGACATTCAGCGCCGTCATGATCGAGGACGTCGCGGCGCCGCTCTGTTTCGAGGTCGAAGAGAAGCTCCAGGAGCGGGTGCAGATCCCCGTGTTCCACGACGACCAGCACGGGACGGCGACGGTGATACTTGCGTCCCTGATCAAGGCGCTCAAGATGACCGGTAAGAAGAAGCAGGACGCGAGGATCGTGATCAACGGCGCAGGCGCCGCCGCCACGGCCGCGGCGAAGATGCTCCTCGAATACGGCTTCCGGCATATCATCCTCAGCGACAGGGCCGGGACGATCTATCAGGGGAGACCACACGACATGAACCCGTACAAGGAGGCGATCGCGCGGCGCACCAACCTGAAAAAGATCGCCGGGCCGCTCGCCGCGGCGATGGCGGGCGCGGACGTTTTTATCGGCCTGTCGGCGCCCGGCGTGGTGACGCGGGAGATGGTGCGCTCGATGAACAAAAAGGCGATCGTGTTCGCCATGGCCAACCCGGTGCCGGAGATATGGCCGAAAGATGCGCTCGAAGCGGGCGCGGCGATCGCGATGGACGGAAGGACGATCAACAACGCGCTGGTGTTCCCCGGGGTGATCAGGGGCGCGCTCGACGCCGGCGCGGCGCGCATCACCTACGCGATGAAGTTCGCCGCCGCGGAGACGCTCGCGGCGCTCGCGGGCAAGCACGAGGTCGTGCCGAACTTCATGAACAGCGCCCTGCATCATAAAGTGGCGGCCGCGGTGAAAGCGGCGGCGGACGTCCGCTGAGCGAAAAGGGGCCTGAAGGATCGTCAGCTCGGGGGCACACATGAACACGGGAGGGAAAAGATGATCGTCAGATGCTGGGGCGCTCGGGGATCGATCGCCGTTTCGGGGCGCGACTATCTCACATACGGCGGTGATACGACCTGTATCGAGATACGGACGAAAGACGACGACATCGTTATTATCGACGCGGGGAGCGGCATCAGGCGGCTGGGCAACGCGCTCATAAAGGAAAAGCGCCGCGAGTTCGCGCTGATATTCACGCACGCGCACTGGGACCACATCCTCGGGTTCCCTTTCTTCAAGCCGATCTACTTCAGCAAGACGCTGATCACGATGTTCGGCTGCCCGTTCGCGAAGCAGTCGATCAAAGAGCTGATATCAGAGCCGATGAAGCCGCCCTATTTCCCTATCAAGTTCGACCAGGTGCAGGCGCAGATATGCGTCGACGAGGCGTGCACGAAGCCGTTCCGTCTCAAGTCGCTGGAGATCGTGCCGATCCTGCTGAGCCATCCCAACCAGGGGATCGGGTACAAGTTCATCGAGGACGGGAAGCAGTTCGTCTTTTTGACCGACAACGAGCTTTCGCACGTGCATCCCGGCGGGCTCACGTACGAGGACTACCTTGCGTTCTCCCGCGGCGCCGACCTGCTGATCCACGACGCCGAATACACGCCCGAGGAATACACGCGGGTGAAGACGTGGGGGCACAGCACCTATGTCGACGCCGCGCGTCTCTCTATCGAGGCGGGCGTAAAGCGCTTCGGCCTCTTCCATCACAACCAGGACCGTTCCGACGCCGCGGTCGACGCGATCGTCGGGGAATGCCGGGGCATGGCGCGCACCGCGAAGTCAGACGTGGAGATATTCGCGACGGCGCAGGACCAGGAGATACGGCTGTAAGAGAGCGGCGCCGCGGCTGACGGCGCCCGGCACAGGCGCACTATCAGAAAGGTGAATGAATCGTATGAGCAAGCTGAAGCTTGACCTGCACGACATATTCAACAGGAGCGGCGATATCGATCGCGCGCTGAACGACGTCATGAAGGACGCGATCGCGAAAAAGATCCGGCTGGTCGAGATCATCCCCGGTAAGGGCTCCGGCCAGCTCAAGAAGCGCGTCTTGAAGTTCCTCGAGCGGAACCGGGGGATGTATCACCGGGTGGAGAAGGACGGCGACAACTGGGGACGGCTGTTCGTGCATTTCAGGTTCTGAACTTGTTACGGTAAAGACGAAAAGAGCGCTCGGATGGATGCGAAAGAACAGAAGCTTGAGCTGCGCGTGCTGTGGGTCTCGACGGCGCTGACTGCGCTGTGCGCCGCCGGTAATATCGCCGTCTCCGTGATATGCGATTCGATGACGCTGCTCCTGAACGGCCTGTACGGGATGGTGGACGTTGCGATCTCTCTCCTGATGCTCATCGTCGTCAACAAGCTTCACGAGCCGCCCAACAGCCGGTACCATTTCGGCTACGCCAAGTACGAGCCGCTGATGGTCTTCGTCGAAGGCATCATGTTCGCGACGGTCTGTGTGTTCGCGATCGTCATGGGCGTGCAGGATGTCGTCAACCCCGAGCCAGTGGAGCATATCCGGGCGGCGGTTACCTTTTCCCTGCTGGCGGGGTCTGTCTGCGCCGGGTACGGCCTGTATATGAAGAACGTCGCGAGGAGGTGCGCGTCGCCGCTGATCGGCGCGAACGCGGAGCTGTCCATAGCCGAGGGGCTGATCAGCCTGGGGGTGTTCGCGGCGTTCGGGTTCGCGCATATGATGCCCCGGTCGTCCTGGATGAGCGACACGAGTGTCATCGACCCGGTCATGTGTATCACGATCGCGCTTGTCCTGTTAAAGAAGCCGGCGGCGATCATCCGCGAAAGTTTCAGGGACCTGCTCGACGCGAGCATCGACGAGGACAAGCAGGACGAGCTGAAGCACATGTTGAAGCGCATCGGGGAAAAATACCGCCTGGCGCACAGCGGCGATCTCAAGGTCAGGAAGGCAGGCCGCCGCATGTTCCTGACCGTCTCTTTTCTCGCGGAGCGCGACCGGACGCTGCAAGAGCTCGAAAAGATGCGCGAAGGCATTTCGGCGGAGCTGCACGAGCTGCATCCGGGCGCGGACATCTGCGTCCTGTTCCGCTCGCATAAATAACCAAATGGATATCTTTCTATGAAGCGGTCGTGCGAGATCGTCGGCGTAACTGACAGGGCGCTGCCCCCCGGGAAATGGGAGGCCGGCGGCGCCTTTATGGCGAAGACGCCGGCGGCGCTCGAGTGTACCGCCGATTTCGAGCGGGCGTACACGCTGATGGAGCGTACGGATAAGAACGTCTTCGTTACGGGGAAGGCGGGGACGGGGAAGTCGACGCTGCTGTCCTATTTTCGCGATACGTCCAAAAAACGCGTCGTCGTCCTCGCGCCGACCGGCGTCGCCGCTCTCAACGTCAGCGGCGAGACGATCCACTCGTTTTTCGGGTTCAAGCCGCACGTCACGCTCGATAAGATAAAGAAGGTCAGGGGGCGCAAGGGGCGGATCTACCGCGAGATCGACGCCGTCGTGATCGACGAGATCTCGATGGTCCGCGCCGACCTCCTCGACTGCGTCGACCGGTTCCTCCGGCTCAACGGCCCCGACGAGGACCTCCCGTTCGGCGGGATGCAGATGATATTCTTCGGAGACCTCTACCAGCTGCCTCCCGTGGTGTCCTCCGCGGAGCGCGAGATATTCACCGAGCGCTACAAGAGCCCCTATTTCTTCGACGCGCACGCGTTCGGCGGCCTCGCGATGGAGTTCGTCGAGCTGCGCAAGATATACCGGCAGAAAGACCGCCATTTTATCGGCATCCTGAACAGCATCCGCAACAACGTCGCCGGCGACGCCGAGCTCAAGGCCATCAACGAGCGGGTCGGCGCGGAGTTCGCCCCGGGCGGCGCGGGATACGCCATCTCGCTGACGGCGACCAACGACATGGCCGCGAGGATCAACGAAGAACATCTCGCCGCGCTCGAGACGGAAACGCACACCTATCGCGCCTCGGTCGACGGCGATTTCGACGAGCGGCAGAGCCCGACGGAAAGCGAGCTGAAGCTCAAGGCCGGCGCGCAGGTGATGTTCCTCAATAACGACGCCGCGGGCCGATGGGTCAACGGGACGATCGGCGTGGTCAAGGAGATCGCGTTCGACGCGGCGAAAGGGGAAGACGCGGTCGTCGTCGCCATGCCGGACGGGACCGAGGAAGATGTGTTGCCGTACACCTGGGAGATATTTCACTTCACGTTCAACAAGAAGACGGGCGCCATCGAGTCCGAAGAGGTCGGAAGCTTCGAGCAGTACCCGCTGAAGCTCGCCTGGGCGGTGACGGTCCACAAGAGCCAGGGCAAGACCTTCGACCGGGTGACGATCGACGTAGGCAGGGGGATGTTCGCGCACGGGCAGATGTATGTCGCGCTGAGCCGCTGCACGTCCCTGGAGGGGATCGTTTTGAGAAAGCCGGTCGAAAAGCGTCACATCATGATGGACTGGCGGGTGGTCCGGTTCATGACGCAGTACCAGTACGCCCTTTCCGAGCGCGACATGCCGCTGGAGGAGAAGGTCGACGCGATCAGGCGGGCGATCGCCGACGGGCGGCTGCTTGAGCTGACCTACCTCAAGCCGGACGACACCAAGACGACGCGCCTGATCAGGCCGGCGAGCGTCGGCGACGAGCGCTACCGCGAGCGGACATTCCTCGGCGTCCGCGCCTTCTGCCTGGAGCGGAACGAGGACCGCATCTTCCGGGTCGACCGGATCCTGTCGCTGAGGGCGGTCGACGCGCCCGCGGACGCGGAGCCTGAGGCGGTGACGGGGTGAGCAATAGGAGAGATGATCCGTGAAGAATTTTCGGCGTATTATTGCGGCGGCCGCGATCGCGGCCGTATTGGCGGCGCCCGTTTCCCCCGTACGGTCCGGGGATGCCGGCGCGCGGCCGCTTTCCCGGGGGGTCTGGGTCAGCGTCTTCTCCGAGAAGCGGGTCCATTTCTCGAAGGGGAGCGCCGCCGATCTTGTTGATTTCTGCGCCCGGAACGCGATAGACGATATCTACCTGCAGGTCTACCGCGCCGGCGAGGCGTGGTATGACAGCGGTATCGCCGGAAAAGCGCGCTACCGGGCGATGACCGCGGCTGCCGGCGGCGACCCGATCGACGTGCTCATCGCGAAAGCCAACGCGAAAGGGATCAGGGTCTACGCCTGGATCAATGTCCTCAGCCTCGCCGGGAATATGCAGGCGCCGATCATACGCAAGTACGGCGCGGGGGTCCTCACCCGCGACAAGGGGCTGCGGCCGTCGGCAGGGGCCGGCCGTGTGAAAGCGAAGAAGGGGAAGAAAGGCAAGAGAGGAAAAAAGGCCGCCGGCGCCGAGGGGCAGATCTTCCTCGAGCCGGGCGACGAGCGGGTCGTCACCTTCACCCTGTCGGTCGTGCAGGAGATCATGGACCGCTACCCGGGATTGAGCGGCTTCCATCTCGACTATATCCGTTATCCGTATAATTTTTCGTCGAAGATATTCTTTGGCAGTGCGGGCGCCGGGTTCGGTTACGGCGAGCGGAACGTCGCCCGCTTCAAGCGGACGACCGGCCTCGACCCGTTCAAGGCGGGCGGCTGGCACATCGGCCTGACGGCGGAGTGGAACGCGTGGATGCGCGGCCGCGTGACCGCCCTCGCCCGGCAGATCACCGCCCGAGTCAAGAAGCAGCATCCCGGCTGGAATGTCTCCTGCGCCGTCCTCCCGTCGCCGGCGCGCGCCGCCGCCGGGGCGTATCAGGATTGGGCGTCGTGGATCAATACAGGCGTCGTCGATTACGTCGTTCTGATGAACTACACCCGCGACGACAGCATCTTCGCGCGGAACGCGCGCGATGCCCTGGCCGCAGGCAGCCCCGCCCGTATCCGGGTCGGCCTCGGCGCCTACATGCTGAAGGACAGGAGAGACGTCCTGGTCAGGAGCCTGCGCGCCCTCGAGAAGCTGCGTCCGGCGGGCGTCGTCTTCTATTCGTACGACGACGTCTCTCGCCCGGGGATGAAAGAGGCGATCCGCTAGCGGTACCCTTCAACGAACGGGGGGATGTGGTAGTTGCAGAGAGGACGCAAGCTAAAGCGCGGACCCGCGACCCAGTTTAGCGAATAAGATAATAATTCATATAGAACCTGTTTGAAATACGAAATGGCGAAGAACAGTTCGGCTGCAAGGCGCAGGCCAGCGACCGCGGAGGCGTACTGGGAAGTACGCCGCACAAGAGAGCGGTGGCCTGCAACGCCGCAGACGGACTGTTATCCGCCATTTCGGGGCGCAAATTTCCCTGCGACAGCGAGCGGCGGTTGTGTTACAATCAGGGCGGATTTACGGGAGCGGACGGTCATATGCCGAAGAACATCCTCGAAGACATGCTGGTGAGCGAGAACCTGCTCACGAAAGAGAACCTCGTCGAAGCCAAGGGACGGCAGCGGGGGGCGAAGCGTCCCCTGCAGGATATCCTTGTCGAGATGGGCTTTATCGCCGAGAAAGAGATGCTCGAGATCATGTCCCGCGCCTACGGCATGCCGGTCGTCAGCTTCAAGAAGGACGACATCGACTCGGAGGTGTCGGTGCTGGTCCCCTACGAGCTCGCGAAAAAATACGGCGTCCTCCCGGTGCGCAAGGAAGGCGAGCACCTCCTGCTCGCCATGAGCAATCCGCTCGACGTCATCGCCGTCGACGACGTCAAGCTCCTGACCAACATGGACGTCATGCCGGTGATGTGCCCGAAGAGCAACCTGGCCGAGCTTATCGAGAGCGTCTACCAGTCGGACGAAAGCCTGTACGACCTCTTCTCTCACATCGTCGCGTCGGCAGACATCGACGTGCTCCGCGAGAGCAAGGAAAAGCAGGAGAGCGCGCTCAAGGACACCAAGCAGGGGCCGGTGATGAAGCTCGTCACCCTTTTTCTCACCGACGCCATCAAGGCGCGCGCGAGCGACATCCACATCGAGGCGGGGAAGGACAAGACCAAGATCCGGTACCGCATCGACGGCGACCTGCGCGAAGTGATGGAGATCCCCTCCAAGCTCCACTCGTTCGTCATCTCGTGCATCAAGGTGATGGCCAGCCTGGACCTCGCCGAGACGAGGAAGCCGCAGGACGGCCGCACCAAGATCTACCTGAGCGGCCGCTATATCGACATGCGCGTGTCGATGGTACCGACGCACTTCGGCGAAAAGGCGGTGCTCCGCATCCTCGACGCCACCGTCGCGCACACCGACCTGGATGCGCTCGGTTTCTCCGAGAAGGAGATGACGCTTTTCAGAAAATCGATCGCGCGGCCGCAGGGGATCATCCTGGTGTCCGGCCCCACGGGATCCGGGAAGACGTCGACGCTGTACGCCACGCTGAACGCCATCAAGTGCCCGACCAAGAACATCATCACGATCGAGGACCCTATCGAATACCTGATGGACGGCGTCAACCAGATCCAGGTGAACCCGGTAAAGGATGTCACCTTCGCCAACGGCTTGCGGAGCATCCTCCGGCAGGACCCGAACGTCATCCTGGTCGGCGAGATCCGCGACCTCGAGACGGCCGAGATCTCGTTCAAGGCCTCGCTCACGGGGCACCTGGTGCTGTCGACGATCCATACCAACAGTTCCGTCGCCTCCGTGACGCGCCTGCTGAACCTCGGCCTCGAGCCGTACCTCATCGGCTCGTCGCTGACGCTGGTCATCGCGCAGCGCCTCGTCCGGGTGAACTGCGAGTTCTGCCGCGACGAATACCAGCCGGCCCCCGAGCTCGTCGAGAAATACCTGGGGTCGCTCGAGCGGCACCGCATCACCAGGTTCATGAAGGGCAAAGGGTGCGCCCGGTGCAACTTTTCCGGGTATCTCGGGAGGACGGGCGTTTTCGAGATGCTCGAGATAACGAAAAAGATCCGCACGCTGATAGCCGAGAAGGCGGGCGAGGACGTGATCCTCAAGGAAGCGTTGCGCGGCGGGATGACGCTCCTTGCCGACTCGGCGTTTATCAAGCTCAAGCAGGGGATCACCACCCTCGAAGAGGTGGCCAAGAGGACCGACGTGAGCGAGAGCGAGGATGAGAAGGCGCTGCCCCGGAAACGCGAGAAGCCGCTCATCCTCATCGTCGAGGACGAGCCGGACCTGGCGAGGATACTCGGCATCACTCTCGAGGACGCCGGCTACGACACGATCCGCGCCGCCAACGGCGCCGAAGGTGTCGAGATGGCCGTCCGCGAGCGGCCTGACCTCGCGATACTCGACGTGATGATGCCGGAGATGGACGGGTTCGAAGCGGTCAGGCAGCTGCGCTCGCGCATCGAGACGGCGGTCATACCGATCATGATGCTTACGGCGGTCAAGGACAAGGCGAGCGAGGTGAAGGGGCTCGACCTCGGCGCCGACGACTACGTGACGAAGCCGTTCGACACCGAACGGCTCCTGGCGCGCATCCGGTTACTGCTCAAGAGACGGACGTAACGGCGTTTCGCGGACCGCCGACAGCCAAAAGGGACAACAGTCATGAAAGACGTTTTAACGGTCATACTGGGAGGTGGGCGCGGGACGCGCCTCTATCCGCTCACGAAATACCGCGCCAAGCCGGCGGTGCCGCTGGCGGGGAAGTACCGGCTCGTCGACATACCGGTGAGCAACGCCCTCAATTCGGGACTGCGCAAGATCGTCATCCTCACGCAGTTCAATTCCGAATCGCTCAACAAGCACATATTCAGGTCGTACAAGCTCGATACCTTCTCGGACGGGTTCGTCGACATCATCGCGGCGGAGCAGTCGATCGAGGAGGCGTCGTGGTTCGAGGGGTCGGCCGACGCGGTGCGCAAGTGCATCAAGCATTTCCGCGACCCCCACGTCAAATACATCCTGATCCTCTCCGGCGACCAGGTCTACAAGATGGACTATTCGCGCCTCGTCAACTTCCACATACAGCGCAAGTCGGAGATCACGATCGCGTGCAACCCGGTGGTCAAGGAGGAGACGCACGACCTGGGGATCATGGGGATCGACGACCATTTTCGCATCAAGACGTTCATCGAGAAGCCCGGCGCGGATGCGCCGCTGGACAAGCTCGCGGTCGATTTCGACGGCACGGCGAAATACCTCGCCTCGATGGGCATCTACGTCTTTACCAAGGAAGTGCTCTTCGAGCTGCTCGCCAACAACAAGAAGGCCGATTTCGGCAAAGAAGTGATCCCCGACGCGATCCCGGTTCGCAAGACCCACGCCTTCATCCACAACGGCTACTGGAAGGACATCGGGACGATACAGTCGTTCTACGAGGAGAACCTCGTCTTTACCGACCCGCGCCCGCCGCTGGACCTCTTCGACGAGAACTGGCAGTTCTTCACGCGTCCCCGCTACCTGCCTTTGTCGAAGTTCACCGGCAGCACCATAGACGCCGCGGATATCGCGGAGGGGACGATCGTCGAGCGGTCGCGCATCACGCATTCGATCATCGGCCTGCGGAGCGTCATCGGCGCAGGGACGGTGATCGAGGACTCGATCATCCTGGGCAATGACTTCTACGGCCGCAACGGAGGCGATGCCGGGAGGCCGCCGCTGGGCATAGGCCGTAACTGCGTGATACGGAAGGCGATCATCGATAAGAACGTCCACATCGGCGACGGCGTCCAGCTCGTTAACCGTGAGAAGATCTCCGAGTTCGAGAACGAGCACTGCGTGATCCGCAACGGCATCATCGTCATACCCAAGAACACCGTGATACCGGCGGGGACGGTCATCTGAAACCCTGAATTCCCAATGAACCAATGACCAAACCCCAGCGCGAACATTTTTATAATTCCTTGTAGGGCATTGGATAATTGGTCATTGGTCATTCCATAGGGGTCTCCCATGATAAAAAGCGTGATGGCAATTGTAACGATCGGCCTGCTCTGCGCTGAGGCCTTCGCCCAGATCCCGCGCGTCGGCGCTGAGGAAGAGGCGAACCGGAAACGCGAGCAGATCAGGTATCGATTGCCTGAATCGGCATTGATCGAGGTAGAGGGCGCGGGGGTCAATATGAGGACAAAAGAAGGCACCCTGCTCCAGCCGCTGCGCAAGCCCGCCTCTCAGCCGGTCGAAGAACTGCAAAACCCGCCTGAAACGAAACGCTGAAGACCCGCCGTTTCGTTCCTATTGTTCGAACAGCGCTCCGAGGATCTGCTCGACGTCGTCTCTTTTGATCTTCTTCGGGTTTGCCGCGGTCGACCCCGACGCGAGCGTCTCCTCGATGATCTTCTCCCGCTCGATCACCGGCAGGTTCTTGAACGGCGACGTGATCTCGAGCGAGGCGAGGAGCTCCGCCACCCGGTCGAGCAGGTCGACGCCTACAGCCGCGCTCAGCTCGTCGTATCTCTCTCCCATCGCCTTCCGGTTGATCTGGATCGACGGGATGAGGCAGAGCGAGCAGATGAGGCCGTGCGGCAGGTGGTACAGCGCTCCGATCGGGTGGGCGACGCCGTGGATGACGCCGAGGCGCGAATGGGAGAACGCGATCCCGCACAGGTAGCTCCCCAGGAGCAGCGCCGAGAGGTCGTCTTCGCCTCGCGTCCTGTACGCGCCGGCGAGATGTTCGTTGATAAGCGAAACCGCCTTGAGCGCCAGCGATCGCGTCAGCCAGCTGGCGTTCTTCGAAATATACGATTCGTACGCCTGGACCAGGGCATCCATCCCCGCGTGCGCTACGATCTCAGGCGGTATCCCTTCCATGAGGCCGGCGTCGAGGATGACGCGCCGCGCGAGGAACGAGCTGTCCCGTATCGACAGCTTCGTCTTCTTCGAGGGGTTGATGATCACCGAGTTGGTTGTCGCTTCCGACCCGGTCCCCGCGGTCGTGGGTACGGCGATGAACGGTATGCCGCGCTCCTCCAGGACGCCGCCCTCCTGATAATAGGCGGGCGGGCGTGCCGCGCGAAAGAGGCCGGCCGCCGCCTTCGCGAGGTCGAGGACGCTGCCGCCGCCGATCCCCGCTATCCACTCCACGCCGTGCTTTCTGCCGTCGTCGATGACCGCGCTGATCTCTTCCAGCTCCGGCTCGCCGCTCTTTGCGCGGCAATAGCGGACGGCCGTCATCGCCGGCCGCAGATGCCCGAGGATCCCGCTCAGTTTGTCAGGGCTTTCCAGGGAGCGGCCGTAGACGATCATTCCCTTCGACCCGAAAACCGACGCTTCGGCGCCGAGGGCCAGGGCCGCATCTTTTTTGAAGAGCGTTTTTTCGGGGATCAGCAGTTCGGATGGTATGTCCATATGCGCTAATGTCCGATGTCCAATTGACCGAATCCCAAGATCGTATCGGCGTCGAGACCTGTGCCGGCCGATGGATAACCGGTCATGTCGTTTGTTTTCCGTATACGACGATGATCGCCGTCATGACCAGGTCTTCGGCGCCGGTGTTCATCACGGCGTGGGATCCGCCTTTGCCGGTGACGATCGCGTCGCCGGGGGCGACAGCGGATTCCCTGCCGCTGTCGGTGACGACCCCGGACCCCCGCTGGACGATGAAGATCTCGTCTTCGCCGATATGCTCGTGGAGCCCGATCCCCGCGCCGGGCGGGATCGTCAGCTCGGCGCAAAGGCGGCAGGGGAAGTTGAGCTCGCCGCCGCCGAAATAGTGCCGGATCTTTACCTCGCCGGGAGCGCCGCGCATATTCTTGCGCGCCTCCGTTTTTTGTAGGTTCGCCTTCTTTATCATGGTATGCCTCCGTATCGATGGGCCGCAGGCATTATGCCAAATGGCCGGCCGTTTGACAAGCGGGCGAACATAGGGTAAAATAACGGCAGATAGAGGTTAAACGATATGGTCAGGAAAATCGTCATTTACCTGTTATGCTGCGCGCATGCAGCGTCGGCCGCCGGCGCTGGCGGGAGGTTCGCGCTTGCGCCGCACACGCAAACGGCCTCTCCCGAGTTCCTTGAAACCTACCGTGGAGCGGAGAGGGCCGGGGCGGCTAGGCGGTACGCGCGTCGCCTGGCGGACGCTTTGAGCGGGATGGTCATCGGTGAGGCCGGCCTGCCGGAAAGCCTGTCCGCCCTTATCGAATACGGCCCGTATGACCTCGCGGAGATCGGGAGGCGTATTTCTCTCGTCGAACGGTACAAGGCTTTTGCCGAGGGAGGAAAATTTCTTATCGCGCCGGAGAACAGCAATGAGGACGAGATCTGGGATATCTGCGACTTTCTTATCCTTTGCGGTATCTCGCCCAAGGAGATCTCCGGCATCTTCCCGACGGCCTATCGGGCTTTCGATATGCAGGGCGCCTACGAAGGCTATTTCTCCAGCGCGCTCAAGAAGAACTGGAAGCACGGCTATTACTACGCCCGGCGGGGAGACGAGTCGCTCATCAAGCGCCAGCCCTATCACACCAGCAGCGTCTACCGGGATTTCCTCGGCCTGCGGGACGGCGACACCTACGTCGACCTGATGGGCGGCGTCGGCGACGAGGCGGCGGGGATCGCTCAGAAGTATCCGGCCGTTCAGGTCGTCATGGTCGACGCGAACGCCCGCAACCTCCGCGAATCGATCCTCAAGGCCGCGGAACGGAAGCTGACGAACATCAAGTTCATTCAGGCGGACATCAGGGATATCGCGTCGAAAGGCCTGATCGGCGCGGGCGGGGCGCGGGCGGTCACGTTCACCGGCTGGGCGCTCGCCGGGTACGATATGCGCCAGCTGACCGACGCGTTCGGCGCGGCGCTCCGCCTGGTCAGGCCGGGCGGCGTCATCTTCTTCGATTCGCCCGACAGGAACGAGACGTTCGCGATGTACCTCGCCGCGCAGCGCGCAGGCGTCTATCTGAGGGCGGATCCCGGCCTGGACTCCGCCAAGGAAGAGGGGGTGACGCCTCACCGCTGGTTCGGCGCCAGGGTCGTCACTGCGGAGATGCTCTCGCCCCACGACGTCAGGCGGCTCCTGCTCTCAACGGAGGCGTTCCTCTGGGGATACGACGGCGTCATGACCGCGTATATGTCGCTGCTTCGCGCCGCCATGAGGCTCAAAGACAAAAGCGACCGAAAGGCCTTTGAAGACCTTACGGTCATGCGGCGCGGGAGGAACGCGCAGATCGTGCAGAGGATGCGGGCGTTCACGGAAGATTTTCGTTTCATACCCGCTTCGGGCGGCAGGGTGTTCGTGCAGGACGGGGAAGCCCACGCTCCCGACATGATCGGGGCGTACCGCCTCGATGCGCCGGAAGGGAAGGCGGCCGTCCTGGAGATGTGGGGCGATGCCCTCGATCTGCTCGCGGACCTGACCGATGACCTTGCCGCCGTGTCGTCGTTGAAATTCCGGCTGCTCAAGAAACAGGTGCCGGTGGCAGACGGCGAGTCTCCGGACGGCGTGATGAAGATGTTTAACGACGCCACCCAGCTCCTGACGCGTCAGCTCGAGGCGTGGACGCGCAAGACGCCCGAAGAGATCGAGGCCGCGTGCGCCGCGCTGGGCGTCATGCCGGTGCAGGCCGAGTACCGGCCGGATGCGGCGGCGATTTCTCCCGCCGATACCAGACGCCTGTTCCTCAGGACGCAGTGCGCGCTCTATATCAGCGAGGGCTTCGCGACGATCTTCGGGCCGCTGCTGGCTGTCCGCGCCGCTTTCTACGACGCTGACAGCGGGGAAGAGATCGACCGGTGCGTCAGTTCCGCCGCCGCTGTTTTGCGCGCCTGCGAGGACAACATGGAGCGGCTGAGCGGGAAGGGGCTGATCGCTCTTTCGAGCGGCGGCAAGCCGATGCCGCCGACGTCGTCGTTCGGCTATTCCGATGACCTGATCGTCACCCTGGAGCTGTATCGGGAGGAAAAGGCGCGGACGGTCGCCGACGCCGCGCGCCGCCTGCCCGCCGCGCTCGCGGCTCTCCAGGCGGACCTGGAGACGCTGCGTGGCATCAGAAAGAAAATTGCGGATAACCCCTCAATGCTCAAACAGGGCAAGGTTTCGGCGGAGCGCGTGTTGGAAAAGATGGACGATGCGATACGGCGCTGCGAGGCCGTCTGGAACGAGTGGGCGTTCAAATCTCCGGAAGAGGTGGAGGAGAAGCTCCTGTCGATGCGCGTCCTGCCGCCGCAGAAGGAGTTGGACGCCGTGCCGCTTCCGGCGCCGGGGGAGTTTACCGCCGGGTCGCCGGTCGAGAGCAGCAGCTGACGTATCCTACTTCTTTTTCAGGAAGAGGACCTTGATCTTCAGAGAGTAGTTGTAGACGGTGTCCACGGGGCCTATCGCGCGGACAGGGCCCACGCATTCCCATGTCGCGGGGCCGAACCCCCATCCCCATCCCTCATATTCATCGAACGGCCCGAACCCCTCCGTCGCCCAGTCGGTGGTCTCGCCGGTCGCAACTTCACGCGCTTCCCCGATCAGGACGGCGTCGGCGCCCTGCTTTTCTGCCTCCTGTACGATACGCGCCTCGATGTTTTTGCCTGAAATATCCTCGGGCGCGGTGACGATAGCCTTACCCATCACGGTGTAGGCGTTATCCGGGACGTCTTTCTTGTCGTAGAAGACGGCTGCAGCGGCCGTCGGCGCCGCGGTTTTTCCCATGTAATTGACATCCACCGTTTCACAGCCGCTCAGGACGGCGGCCAATCCGCATGCGACCGATAAGCTCAACAGATAATTGCGATAACGCATCGTTTCCTCCGTGGTTGCGCGCCTTCATCGGCGCAGGCAATACAGTATAGCATTCGTATCCCTGCTGCAATAGTAATCCGCCTGCGATATTTAAGCTTTCAGGCGCATTGTTTTCCTGCTACAATCCGATGCCGATATACAAGAGGAGGCACTAATGAACTGCTATCGGTCTTTAGCGGCAAACGAGGCGTACCGGCTGGTGGGCCACGGGCCGCTTGTCCTTGTCTCGACGCGCTCGCAGAGAGGGCGGTACGACATCGCCCCGGTCGCATGGAACTGCGCGGTCAACGATGACCCGACGCGCCTGCTCGTCGTGGTTGATAAAAACCACGCGACGGCCGCCAATATCCGGAAGCAGAAGTCGTTTATCGTGTCGGTGCCGCATGTCTCCCAGGCGCGCCTGGTGAAGGAGGCAGGGTCGGTCTCGGGAAAAAAGGCCGACAAGTTCCATACATTCGGCATCGATGCGTTCGGCGGGCAGAAGGTCGATGCGCTCATCCCGGCCGGCTGCGTCGGCTACGTCGAGTGCCGCCTGATCAAGACGCTGCGGGTCGAATTCGTCGACATCTTCGTCGGAGAATATCTTGCGGCCGGCGCCGAGACCACGGCTTTCGGCAAACGGCTCTTCGCCGAAAAGGCGGCGGGGAAAACGCTGCACCATCTCGGCGGGCGGCGTTTCGCGATACCGGGCGACAGGATCCTTTGACCATGAAAAAGCTGCTGCGAGCGCGGATAGCGCCGCTGGTGTTGACGGCGTCATTCGCCTTTATGCCGCTCTCTCTGGTGAGCGACGCGCTGTCGCCGCTGGCGTCCGACAATTTCGCCGGGAAGCGGTGGAAGGCCGAGTACCGTACGCCGCTCAGCGACGGCGAGATCTCTTTTCAGTGGCTCGGCACGGCCGGCTTCAGGGTCCAGAAGGGGGATACGGTCATCCTGATCGACCCGTACCTCACCCGGGTGCCGCTCCACGAGCTGTTCATCGCGCCGCTGCGTCCGAACGAGCGGCTGATCAGGGAAAAGATACCGCGCGCGGATTTTATCTTCGTTACCGACAGCCATTTCGACCATTTCATGGACGTGCCGGCCATCGCGCTCAGGACGGGCGCCAAGGTGGTGGGGTCGACGACGACGGCGAAGCTGCTGCGCATCCACGGGGTCTCGGAGCGGCAGATCGTCGAGGCGCGCGGCGGAGAGACGCTGCGCGCGGGGCCGTTCACGGTCCGGGTCGCTCGCGCGCGGCACGGAACGATCCTGGTCGTGAAGCCGTTCCTCTATGACGTCGACGCGCGGTCGCGGCCGCCGTTGTACGTTTGGGAGTACGGCAACCTCCAGAACCTTTGTTTCCATTTCGAGTCGGGCGGGTACCGCTTTTTCGCGACGTCGGGCGTCGAGATCGACGAGCGAGACGCGAAGGGTTTCGAGAGCGATCTGGCAATGGTCAACGTGACTGTTTTCGAGCCCGGGTCCGCCGGGCGGATGGCGGCCCTCACGAAACCGAAGGTCATCATGCCGACGCATTACGACAACTATTTCAACCCGTTGGAGAACGGTGTCGTGCCGTTCCCCTTTGCGACTATCGGCGTGATCGGGGAGCTCGAGCGGTCGGCGCCCGGCGCTCAGGTCGTGACGCTCGATTTCTTTCAGGAGTACCGCGCAACGTGCGAACAAAGGTAGGGGCATGAGCAGCAAGGCAGCCAGGGTCATAACGTATTACTCGAAGCTGATCGAGCGCTGGACCAAGGATTTCGCGAAGCTTATCAGGATCGAGCAGACCCTGCTTTCTCTGCCGTTCGCCTGCACCGGCGCGCTGCTCGCCGGCGGTATCCTGGCGTCGTACGAAAAGTGGCTCTGCGTCATCGTCGCGATCGTCTCCGCCCGGACGGCCGGGATAACGCTGAACCGGATCATCGACTTCAAGTACGACTCGATGAACCCGCGAAGCGGCGACCAGTCGCTCTCGCTTCGGCGCATGCGGCGGTCGTCGGGCGCGTTCAGCATGACGGTATCGATCGCGCTCCTGCTCTACTCGTCCTACAGCCTCAACCCGCTGTCGGTGGTGCTGTTCCCGCTCGTGTTCCTGCTGACCTGCGTTTATCCGCACGTCAAACGTTTTACCTGGGCGTCGCACTTCTTCCTCGGGCTTATCCTGGCGTGCGCGCCGCTGGGAGGGTGGATCGGCATCCGGGGATCGGTCGATCTGCCGATCGCCGTTTTTGCCGGCGCGACGATGTTCTGGGTGGCGGGATTCGACGTGATCTACGCGTGCCAGGACCACGACTTCGACAGGGAAAAGGGGCTTTGCTCCATACCGATCCGCTTCGGCGTCGATAACGCGCTGAACATCGCGCTCGGTTTCCACGCCGTGACGATACTGCTGCTGCTGGCGGCGGGGGTGATGCTCGACATGCATTCCGTCTATTACATCGGTGTCAGCGTCGGCGCGATGATCCTGATCTACGAGCACGGCCTGGTGGTGATAGACAAGCGGAGGTACGACAGCGGTTTCTTCGTCGCGAACACCTGGTTCAGCATCGTGCTGTTCGTCTTTACGCTGGCCGAAAAGGTGGCACAGGGGAATTAACGGGAGCGGCTGCGCGGCAGACGCGCGCAGCAGGGGAGATCTACCATGAAAGCGCGCGTCCTCATCAAGGCGGTCCGGGCTCCGTTTTTCACCGGGGCGGTCATACCTGTCGTCCTCGGCGCCGTCTATGCGTGGTATGCGCGCGGGGTTTTCCTCTGGCCGCGGTTCCTTCTGACCGTCCTCGGCGCCGTCCTTATCCACGGCGCTGCAAACCTCATCAACGACTATTTCGACCACCTGTCCGGCTGCGACGAGCTGAACCGGACGCCCACGCCCTTCAGCGGCGGGAGCCGCGTGATCCAGGAAGGCCTGATGACCCCGGGGCAGGTCCTGATCTATTCGCTGGCGCTTTTCGCCGCGGGCGGCGGCATCGGGCTTTTTCTCAACTATCTGTGCGGGACGAACGTCGTGCTTTTGCTGGGCGTCGCCGGCGTCGGCCTCAGCCTCGTCTACACGGCGGGGCCGTTCCGCATGGCGTACAACGGCCTCGGCGAGATAGCCGTCGGGATAGGCTTCGGGCCGCTCCTGGTGGCCGGCGCTTTTTACGTGCAGGCGCAGGCGCTGCCCGCGGGCGTTTTTTTCGTGTCTGTCCCGATGTCGCTCCTGATCGCTCTCATCCTCTATATCAACGAGTTCCCCGACCATGACGGCGACCGGGCGGCGGGCAAGAGGACGCTGGTCGTGATCCTCGGCAGGAAGAAAGCGGTCGCGGTCTATCACGCGGCGGTGGTTCTTGTCTATCTGTCGGTCCTCTTCCTGATACTGTCCCGCGTGCTGCCGTTCGCCTGCTCGATCGTTTTCCTCACTCTGCCGCTGGCGGCGCGGGCCTATATGATCTCCCGAAACAATTACGACAAGGTGTTCGAGCTCATCCCCGCGAACGCGATAACGATCGGCCTCCACGCGTCGATCGGCGTCCTCATGACGGCCGGGCTCATAATCGATAATCTTTTCTGATGGGCGGATCATCCCCCAATGTCAAAACCACCATGAGCTCCGGCAGATCGTTCACCTCTTTCAATAACCCCGCCCCCGAGCGAAGCGTCTACGTCCGGGAAATGTTCGACAGGATCGCCCGCTGGTACGACTTCCTCAACGCGGCGCTCAGCCTCGGCGTCGTGTACGTGTGGCGCGCGCGGCTCCTGCGCGAGGCGGAGTGCCCGCGGGGCGGCTCCGTCGTCGATCTCTGCACCGGCACAGGGAAGGTCCTGGAGGGGTTCCTCAAACGCAGCGGCATCGCCTCCGGCGTCGGCATCGACCTGTCGCCCGGGATGCTCCGGGTAGCCGCGGAGAAGGCGCGCAAAGAGGGGAACGCCGGCAGGCTCAGGTACGTCAATGCGCTGGCGGAGAAACCGCCGGTACGCGACGGCGCCTTCGACCGCGCGACGATCGCCTTCGGCCTGCGGAATGTCAGGGACGTTGAGCAGGTCTTCCGTGCGATGGCGGCGAGCGTCAGGGAGGGCGGGAAGGTGATCGCCCTCGAGTTGACGCTGCCGCGCAATTCTTTTTTGCAGGGCCTCTACCGCCGGTACCTCAGGGCGCTTCTCCCGCTCGTCGGCGGTGCGGTCACGGGAAATAGGGATGCCTACGACTACCTGACCGAGACGATCCTCGCCATTCCGGAAAGCGGCGTCATCGCCGGGATGATGGCCCGCGCCGGCCTCCGTAACGTCCGCATCATACCGCTCGCCTTCGGAAGTGCCACGCTGTTCATCGGGGAAAAATAGACGATAGGCGCTGCGGCTTGTCGTTGATCAGTTGTGGGAAGTTGTTCCCCTGAAGACCAGCCGCACAATATCGAAGAATGCCTTGTATCGAAATGTCGAGTATTTCGACGCGCCGAATCTTCTCGGGTGGTGCCTGATCCTGATCTCCGAGACCCTGCCGCCCCGTTTCTCGACAAGGATAGGGATGAAACGGTGCTCGTCCTTGTGGAATCTGATCCCTTCGATCGAGCGCTTGTTGAACGCCTTGAACCCGCAGTTGATATCGTGGATGGCTGTCTTGCAGGTCAGGCGTAAAAAGCAATTAAAGACATAAGATACCAGCACCTTCATCAGCGGATCCTGTCTTTTCCATCGCCACCCGCAGACCAGGTCTTGTCCCTTTTGCAGGGCGGCGATAAAGAGAGGGATATCGTCGGGGTCGTTCTGCAGATCGCCGTCCATGGTGATAATGACGTCGCCGCGGGCTTCCTGGAAACCGGCGACCAATGCGGCTGTCTTCCCCCTATTCGACGGGAATCCGATCGCGCGGACGGTGCCGTATCTCTTTCGGAGTTTCTCGAGAACGGCCGTTGTGCCGTCCGTACTGCCGTCGTCGATGACGATGACCTCGTGCAGCGGCGCGATCTTTGAGAGGATCTCGACTGTCCGCGCGCAGAGCGCTTCGAGCGTATCGGCTTCGTTAAGAGCGGGGATCACAACGCTTATATTCAATGCGCAGGCCTTCTTGTTATGGTGATCTTCCCCGAGGGGAAATGCCGCTCGATCAGGATATTCCCGTCGCCGGGAGGAACGTCAACCGGCTGGACGAGCACCGGCGGTTCGTCTGTTAAATTTTCGCGCTGGAACCAGCGGGATGACGGGACATAAATGAACGATATCTGTGTACCCGTTATCATCCGTTTGAACCGGCCTGTCCCTGCGATCTCATCGGTTATCAGTATCCCTCCGCCATCGATGGCGACGGTCCTTTTGAGCGTTGCCGGGGCGCGGCGATGAGAGAGGATCATCCTGCGTCGGAGACGTTCCTTTACGAGGTGATTAGCGAAAGAGACACGTCCCGCGGTCAGCTGGAACAGATAGAGAATGATCTGCTTGATCGGGGAGAGGATGTTTTCGCGTGTTTCCCTGAACGGACCTTCGACGCTGAACCCGTTTTCGTCCACGCTGACGGTTGTCGCCCCTGTTTCGTATCCGCTGAAAAGCTGCCGGGCTCCGTCAATGACGACGCCGCTGTCGGCAAGCCGTTTCCCGCGAGCGATGCAGACAAGCGCGCCGGTCATATGTACGTTTGCTATCAGCTCGAGATCTCCGAACCGGCGGACGAAGAGCCCCGCTTCCGGATAGTAACGGTAGTCTGCGCGCGCGATCGGCGTTTCATCGATCTCGTCCATCCCGTCGAGCGCCGCCTGCAGGAATGTATACGATATGTAGGTCAGGTATCTGTCGTCGAGCTGGTGGAGCGAGATCCCTCTGCCTCTCTCCAGACCTGCCCTGATGTTCCATGCGGCGAAGCGGGCCTGCTCGCTGATCGGGGCGAAGATCTCGAATCCGTCAGGGATCAAATACTCGGTGTGCCGGCTGCCGTAGACCCCTCCGGAGCTGCCGTCGGCGTGGATGAAATTGACGATAAAGTTGATCGCATGAGCGACGATCTCTTCTGTTTTCCGGGATCCGGTCTTTTTGAAGTACTTGGCCAGGTAATCTATGCTGAGCGAGAGATAGCCGATATCCGCGCCGGAGTACTCGAGGAACCATTCCTCCCGTTTCTGCGCCCGAGCGAGGGCGTCTTCATAGCCGTTTACCGCCGCCATCAGACGGTCGTCGCCTGTCAGGAGATAGGTGTTGTAGGTCGCGAGCAGCGCGCCCGTCTGCTGGTTGCACACCCGCTGTTCCGTCCTGTCTTTGATCCAGCCGGCCGCACGCGACAGCGCCGCGACCGCCCGATCGTAGTCGGCGATCCGGTCCGCCCCCATCAGCAGCAGCGTCTCGGAGATCGCGTAGGCCGAGAAGGCCGTGGCGACATAGCTCCCCTCATGCGGGTACCACTCGTTGAACGAACCGTTTCGCTCCTGTATCGAGCACCAGAAGGAAACGCCGGCGTTTATCAGCCGTTGCAACAGCGGGCTCGAGCGGTATGGCGTATCGAAGTTGAGGTAGAGCAGGGCGAGGGTCAGCACCGCTTCCTGGTGGCGGGCGTTCGGGAAGGCGACGCAGTTGCTGTGCCAGTACTGGCGGTCGCAGCACCCGTAGCTTTTTGAAGCGGGGTTGCCGTTGATCAGCCCGAGGAGGCGCGGGGTCTGCGACAACACCGCATCAAGATAGACCTTCTTATCGATCGTCGAATCTCTTTTCATATTTTTTTGCGATCGGTTCGAGCATTCTCCTAAGCGGGAAGAAATAGTACAACCGCCGGGCGATCCTTCGCGCATAGAGCCCGATCGGCATCAGCGGCAGGCGCGGTTCGGCGAGAGAGAAAACGTTCCGGCATAGGACGGTTTCAACGGGAAGGGGAGACTTTGCCGGCGGCAGGCGGTCATACCTGCCGAGCGCGACGAGTGCGATCGGATCATAATAGGAGGGGATGCGAAACATCTTCCGTAATGCTCTCTTGGAAGGGAGATGGCATACCCAGCAGGCGCCGATACCGAGAGAATGCGCTCTCAGGATAAGGTTCTCGATCGCCGCTGCGGCCGATTGGACATCGTCGCGGTATTCCGTGTTGTCGGTGCGGTTGTTATACATGACAAGCACGGCGCACGGAGCGTCATCGAGAAAAGAGGCTCCGCCATTCGCGCGGATGCGCGCGAGCTTCTCCCTTTCGTCGATAAAAATAAACCTCGCTCCGCGCATCCCGCACGCCGAGGGGGCGTGCTGTGCGGCGCGGACGAGCTCTTGTACCGTCTCCGCATCGAGGGCGGCTTCGGTGAAGACGCGAATGCTTCTTCTCTGAGTGATCGCTTCGACGATATCCATGTGTCAGATCCGCCCTGTTACGATTGATGATAACAATACCATAGCATGCAGATGCTTCGATGACAACTTTACTATTGACAAAAATCGTCAGGCAGGCTATAATCAAACTGTTAGTTGGAAAGAAAGGAAATGTGTACTTTTATAAAGGAGGAGCGTAGGAAAAGTTAAAGAAGGGCAAACCATCCGAAAGGGTGGGACGTTCCCGAGGGGAACAGGTCAGCGGATCCATGATACGCCGGCCTGCAAAGCTAGAGGGCCTTATCCGGCAGCGAGTTTCGCGGAAAGGCAGCCAGTTGCCGTGGAGCGATCCACGTAAATATCATCGTGCGAGCGAGGGTGTGTGCCGCTCGCGTGGCGATTGAAACTGACTATCACGTCCCAACCTCATTTCGGATCGAGACAGCCGAAAAGAAGTTGGGTTTTTTATTGCGATTAAGCAGTCATAATAGCGAAAGAATGAAACGAAATTCAACAAAGGGGGGACAGCATGAAGACAACGGTTATCGGCGTGATATGTGTGATAGTCCTGTTGGCCGGAGAGTCAGGGGTGTATGCGTATAAGAACCCAGACCCGACAGGCGTTTCTGTGTATGAGAACACCTTCAGTTATAATGATAACATCACGTGGCAAGACGAGCAGACATATGTCTGGTACTCCAGCATACAGTATTCGGTCTATGACCCGGGCAGCCGACAGATAACCACCACCCCGATAGCGACAAATGCACTCCAGGGGGCTAGTCAGACAGCTAATTACGGGGGCAAGGTCTATTATGTGTCCCCCGATGCTGATTCCGGGACCAACAGCGTGTATTACTGGGACAGCTCGACAGAGCAGACTCAGCAGGTGCCCGGATCCGGATCTTGGAATCAGATCCGGGGAGTCAGCGCTTCGAATGGTGTCGTAGCGTGGAGCGATTGGGATCCCAGTTTTAAATATTATGACGGGAACACCGTGCACGAAGTCGTCGATACGAACTATTCGTGGCAATTAAGTTCGGGGCCTAGTATCTGGAGCGATGGCGGAACGGTCGTGCAGGCCGCTTTCTATGATCAATTGAGTTACAGCATTTATTATTGGGATACGACTATGGGCTATGACACGGCTCTATGCATCGCCCAGGGCGATCCGTATGGCAGTTTTTATTATGCGCCGAAGGTCTATGACGGGAAAGTCGTCATGGCGGGCCAGCTATATGATCCCGAGTTGGGGTATAATAGCGATTATGACATATTTACATGGGACAGCACAAACGGGCTTCAGCGTTACGCCGGCAGCGCTGTCGGTCTCGACGACGAATATCCCGACATCAACGGGGATACGATCGCATGGCAGCAGTACGACGACTACAACATATGGATGGGGAATTACGACGGGACCAACGTCCGGCAGATCACATTTACCGATGACATGAACGAGACCAACCCTTCCGTCTGGGGCGGGCAGGTCGCGTGGCTTGCGAACAACGGCGTGGGCACGGTCGGCAGCACTTTCGGGCAGGAGGGAGAAGGGGGCGGCGGAGAGGTTCCCGAGCCGTCAACGTTGCTGCTGTTGCTGCCGCTGGCTGCGGCCGCCGGGCTGATTCGGAGAAAAAGGGATTAACGTGCGATCTTGAGGTCGTGATAACCCCGTGTCCTGACGCCGGACGTCAGGATGCGGGGTGCTTGTTTTTCAGCAGCGTCCAGATCCCTTTTCTTCCGACAAACTCCAACTGCTCCAAATACCGCGCCTCGCTTCTCGGAGGCGATCCGCACAGCAGGAAGTAGTCGAATTCCTGCCATCCGCCGGGGAAGATGGATCTTGACGCCCGCCATTCGTCTATCCGTTTCGAGACGTAATTCTTCTTCAGCCTGACGATGTGCCAGCGGTTGAAATGGGGGAATATGAACCCGGCGAGGCCGTCCTTCTGCGTCTGATAATAACACGCGAAGTGCAGGAAGGCGGGGTAGCTGACCGGCCGAGGGAAAGTCCCCCTGTAATAGAGCTCTACCATTTTTCCATGCGGCTCGGCCTGCGCGATCAGCTCGCGGGCCGGTTGCGCCATCCGGTCGAACCGCGCGAAAGCTGCCATCGTCTCGACGCAGCAGATGAGGATCGCCATGGCGAGCGCGGCGCGCAGCGCCCGCTCTCCGGGTATGGAGACCCTGCTGGCCAGCCCGGCGAATAACAGGACCGCGAGAAGGGCGAAACGGGGATAGACGACATGATAGCCGCCGAATTCAAGCGGGGCGGCGAAATAGACGGTCACCGAAAGCGCGGCCATGACAAGGACCGCGCGGAACTTTTTGTCCGCGAAAAGATCCCTGCCGAACCCCCTGACGAACAGATAGATCAGCGCGACCAGCAGCACGGCAAGGACGATGTCTGAATAAAAGAGCCGCGCCGTGAGGTTGCCGAGAAGATCGGCCGCCTTGATCCGGAGGCTGTTCGCGGGCGACGCGAACGCCGCGCCGAGATCGCCGCCGAGGCTTCCGCGCCGCTCGGCGATGAACGAGCAGACCCACGGGACGAGAAAGACAAATGAAGGAATGATGACGGCGCATTTCTTCAGCATATCCCGGAGGCCGCCGCCGCATATCGCGGCGGAAACGATAAGCGTTACGAGCAGAAAACCATACGCCTGCGGATGGGCAAGAAAGACGAGGATACAGAGAGCGGCGATCGCCGGGGGTATCCATTTTCTTCCCTCCCCGGAAAGGTGCCTGAGCATCAGAGCAAAGGTCGCGAAGAAAAGCGCCGTCCCGAAGCAATAGCCGATGAATCCCCACATCATATTGTAGTTGTAGACGAGGAGAAACGACAGAAGGCTCATCCAGCGGTTCCCGTTCAAGGCCCGTATGAGCATAAGGATCGAGACGGGAAGAAGAATCGCATACAGCGACAGGAAGATCTTTCCGGCTGTTTCGAGCGGAACGGCGTATGAGAACCAATGGATGAGGAGCGCATGGAGGATGTTGGTCCGCGGGAAGAATTTCAGCTCGAAGAACCGGGAGTAGAGCGCCGCCGGGTCGTGGTATCTGTTCAGGATGTGGACGATCCCCAGGTGCTGCGGATAATCGACGAAAGGAAGATTGGCGCATGACCAGATCGGGATCAGGGCGAGGGCGATGCACGCGATGAAGGCGGCGTTGAAAGAAGCGATCTTTCTTGCGAAGCTCATCTGACAAAACCGTTTGCGGCGATCAGCGCGCTGGTCACGGGGTCGTAGACGTGCGCCATGACGAACAACCTGAAGAACTGGCTGACGTCTAATGCCAGGATAATTGCCGTCAGCGCGATAACGCCGGCGGAAAAGGCCCGTCCGGGGGTAAGCGTGCGAGCGAGGGCCAGTATGCCCAAGGCCGCCAGCGCCCTCAGCGGCAGATCGAGGAATAATACCATCCGCAGATTAAGCAGCGGGAGTATGCTGAATACCGCAAGGCCCCCGAGGAGATAAATCGCGGAAAACGACCGTCCCCTCGTATCGGTATCGCGGGCCGCGCAGATCATGCCGGCAACAGACAGCAGACAGGTTGCCGGAGAGACGAGCATGAAATCGACCATATAGCGGAACCACGGGCCTTTCTGGAACTTCAGTGCGTACGCGATCGTGTCCTGCATAGCGGCGTACGCCGCGTATGCGCTGAAAACATTGTGAAAACCTCCCGCCAGCCACGAGCAAAAGCAGGCATACAGCGCGGGGGCGATGAGAAAGGGGATCGCTATCCTGAACCCGGGGTTGACGGGCACTGTCTGCCGGTAATACAACGCGGCGGCCGCGAAGGCGGGATACAGGAACAGCATCGATTCCTTGGTAAGGAAACCGGCAAGCAGCGCGGCCGCCAGGAACAGCAGAGTGGAGAAACGGGGGCGGGTCCACGACAGGTGATACAGCCACATCGCGGTGACGACGATAAGCGCAAAGAATGGATCCTGCAGCGCCCGTCTCGACAGGCCGGTCATAAGCGGGGAGACGATAAGCAGCAGGGCTGCTGTGAACGCGGTTCCCCGGGAGAACCATTCTTTCAGGAGAAGATAGGCGACTGCGATCGTGAGAATGCCGGCAATGAACGAGAGGGCCGCCAGGCTCTCTACGGAATAAGAACCGAGCAGCAGGCAGCTCAGCCACCCGGCGACGATAAAACCTATGCGGAACGGGAGCGGCCCCTTGCTTAAGTTCTCGTTTACGGGAAATTGCGCGATCAGCTCGCGCAGCCCGGCGAAGCCTTTCGCCGCGAACGTTTTTATGAAGAACAGGTAGGCGTGCTCGTCAAAACCGTTCAGGGCGACGGGGCCGAGCGTCAGCACCCTGTACGCGCACGCGCATAGGGCGATCAATGCGAAGATCGCGAAAGCGGGGACGGATCTTCCCGCACAGAGAGCTTTTTTCGTCTGGTCCATGCCGATATGCCGTTATTCGCCTGCGTTTTTTAACTTTTCCGCGAACCGAGGGTCGGGCGCATAGCCCAGGCCCTCGGCTTTCCTGAGATATTCGCGGGCATCCGAAAACCGTTTCCCCTCGAACATGTGTTCGGCCATCCGGTAATACGGGGCCGCGAAACGAGGCGCAAGCCTGATGGACTGCATATACGAGCTGACCGCATTTTCGCGGTCGCCGAGCGCCGCGTAGCTTTCGCCGATATTATAATACAAAACGGGATCGCGGGGATTAATATCTAAGCCTCGCTTGTAGGTTTTCACGGCGTTCTCGTTATTGCCTATCGCGCTCCAGGCGTTCCCCAGGTTGTTGTAGGCATTAATGTACGCCGGATCGATCTCGATGGCGCGGCTGTATGCGGTGATCGCCCGATCGTGCCGGCCGAGTACGATCAGGCTGTTGCCGAGGTTGACGTATGCCCTGAGATACCTCGGGTTGATCTCTAGGGCCCTCTCGAACAGAGCGATCGCATCGTCATGCCGGTTTTTGGCGGCGTAGGCATTCGCTAGATTATAATAGCCCAGGAAAGATCGCGGGTTGGCTTCGATCGCCTTGCGGAACATCGCCTCGGCATCCTGCTCCAGCCCTTTCTTTCCGTACGCGATGCCGAGGTTGTTGTAGACATGGTGGTTGCCGGGCGAGTACAGCAATGTCCTCGTGAACAAGGCGATCGGATCTTTCCAGTATCTGTTCTGCAGGACCGTCAGGCAGGAAAAACAGACAAGCAGGCAGCAGAACGCGGCGACGACGGCTTTTTTGTGCGCGGCTTTCTCGAAGGTCCCGTTGAAGAAGGCGGCGATGACGAGAAAGAAACCTATCGATGGAACATAGAGCCAGTGTTCTGCGAGATAGGCGTTCAGGCGGAACAGGTTGGAGACGGGCAGCAGCCCGATGAAGAACCAGGCGATAGCGAAGGAAACAAGCGGGGCGCGTTTTCTGGCCGCCCATGCGCCGGCAAGCGATGCGACGGTCGCGGAGAGGCCGCACAGTACGAGCGGGTGGAACGAGTTGAAAACCTTCTTGCCGTGTTCCATGTGAAGGCCGGCGGGGACGACAAGCAGCTTGAGATAGGTCGCAACGGCGGCGAAGAAACCGGGCGCTCTCTCAACGATTCCCGGCGCCCCGGCCGCCTTTTCCATCGGCGGGATCAGTTCGGGCAGAAGAGCTGCCCTTACAATAATGTATGCCAGGGCGATCCCGGCGATCGCCGAAAGGCCGCCCCAGCGGCATCTCTCCTTGAATGAGGCGTTATAGAGTAAGAGGAGGAGAGGAAGGATCAGCGCGCTTTCTTTCGATAGCAGGGCGAGAGCGAAGCATGACAACGTGAGAAACAAGGGTGATGCGGTGCGAGAGCGGATCCAGCGCACATACGAGACAAAACCGAGGAGCATGAAGAGCGCCGACAGGAGATCGGCCCTTCCCGATATGTAGGCGACGGCTTCCGTATGCACCGGGTGCACGGCAAATAACAGCCCGGCCGCGCCGGCGAGAGCGAGCGCTCCGGTAATAAGATAGGCGAGCCAGGCTACAGCGGCAGCCGCAGCGGCGTGGAGCAGGATGCTGGTGATATGGTATCCCGCCGGGCGCAGACCCCACAGGGAATAATCAAGAGTATAGGAGATCATCTGCAGCGGGCGATGAAAATACGATCCTTCGTCCGGCCGGCTGTTGATCCCTTGGCAAAAGAACCGGGGAATGGAAGACCAGCTCCTGATCAGGGGGTTGTCGACGACGAGGCCGTTATCATCCCAGACAAAATCGCTGCCGACGGTGTTGGCGTATACGCATATCGCCGCCAGCGCGACCAGGATCAGGCAAAGAATGAGAGAGCCTCTACGATTGGTGTCGGGATGTGCGGAAGTTTTCTTTGCGTCAGCGATCATATCAGCTCAGGCGGATCTCTTTTTGTTGTTGATGCCGAGGCACATAGTACCAATTTAGCAAAATCGATGCACAGGATTTATAATGTGAAATAAATCACAAAAAGCCATTGACAAGGGCGCCAATAGTCCTATAATAGAGGCAGTTATTGTGATAAAAGGTGCATAATGAATATCAATAAGCAGTGCATCATACGGCTTTCGCGGTACCGCAACGCGCTGAACAGGTTCAGGTCGCTGGGGTTCGTGAAGGTCTTTTCGGACAATCTCGGCGACGCCGTCGGGGTGACCCCCGCGCAGGTCCGCAAGGATTTCTCGCTGTTCGGGATATCCGGCAATAAAAAAGGGGGCTACCAGATCGACCAGCTCCTGGAAAAGCTCAATAGCATCCTCGGCAAAGACGAGGTCCACAAGGTGGTGATCGTCGGCTGCGGCCATATCGCCTCGGCCCTGCTCCGCTACAAGGGGTTCGAAAAAGAGGGGATCAGGATCGCCGCTGGCTTCGATATCGACCCGGCGAAGGTCAACCGCGCCGCGGCGCCGCCGGTCCTGCCGCTCGAAGAGCTGAAGGAATACGTCAAGGCCAACGGCATCAAGACCGGCATCATCGCCGTCCCTGATATCGCGGCGCAGCAGGTGCACGACATGATGCTCTCCGCCGGGATCAAGGGTGTCTTGAATTTCGCGCCGATCAGGCTCAAGGGTGCGGAGGACTGCATCATCAATAACATCAACGTCGAATACGAGCTCGAGAACGTCATCTATTATGTGAACGCGATGCAGAAGACGGGGAGGAAGCCATGAAGGCCCGGTCGCTCCAGACGCAGCTCCTGCTGTCGTTCTTCGTGGTGATCGCCCTTTTGGGCGTGATCATCGCCATCCACCGTATCCATGTGGTGAACAAGAACATCATCGACCGCGCGCAGGAAGAGGTGAAGAACAACCTCAAGGTCGCCCGGATCCTGTATGACGGCGAGATCGCGACGATACGGAAGGCGTTCGGCCTCCTCACCGTCGACCCGCGCCGCATCGACGAGCTCAGGAAAAAGATCGGCCTCGATTATCTCTATGTCGTCGACGTTGCCGGCGCCGGCGCGCTGAAGAGCGATATCGCCCGCGAGGCGCTGGCGGGGCGCGCCGCCGGAGGGACGCGCATCGTCGGGCCGGAGGAGCTGGCGAATATGGGGCCTGAGGTCAGGGACAGGTGCCTGATCAACGTGCGGCAAACGCCCAAAGCCGGGCCGACCGGCCGTACGACGGTTGACAGCGCCCTCGCGATCGAGTATGCGGCGCCGTTGACGGGGCAGGACGGCAAGGTCGCCGCGGCGCTGTACGGGGGCCGGATCCTGAACCGGGATTTCGAGCTGATCGACCGGATCCACAACCTTGTTTTCGAGAACAGGATGTACGCGAACAAGCCGATCGGCACGGTCACGATATTCCTCGACGACGTCCGCATCGCGACCAACGTCCTCGACAGCGAAGGGAACCGCGCGGTGGGCACGCGCGTCTCCGATACGGTCTACAAGAAGGTGGTGGCCGAAGGGAAGAGCTGGGTCGACCGGGCGTTCGTCGTGACAGACTGGTACCTGACGGCGTACGAACCGATCAGGGATATCGAGGGGAAGATCATAGGGATACTGTATGTCGGAAGGCTCGAGAAGCCGTTCGTCGACCTTAAGCGGAACATCCTGTGGGTGCTGTTCGCGATCGTGGCAGCCGCAGTGATCGCCGCCTCGTTCATCGCCTATCTCCTCGCGGGGCGTGTGACCGGTCCGGTGAAGGCGATGCTGGGGGCGACCCGGGTGATGTCGGCCGGGGACCTCACGCAGAAGATGGCGACCGATTCGTCGATCAGCGAGCTCAACGAGCTGGCCGCCTCATTCAACGAGATGGCCGAAAAGCTGATGCATCGGGAGGCGAGCCTTCACGAGACCAACGAGAAGCTGGCCGCGCTCAACACGGCCTACCTCGACCTCGTCGGGTTCGTCGCGCACGAGCTCAAGGGGATCCTCGCCTCGACGATCCTCAACGCCTACTCGGTGCGTGACGGCTACCTCGGGATGATCAACTTCAAGCAGCGCAAGGCGCTCGATTCGATCGCGCGCAACCTCGACTATTTCGACTCGACGGTGAAGAATTTTCTCAACCTGAGCAGGATGGAGAAGGGCGAGATGACCCTCAAGCGCGCGGAGTTCCGCCTGAAAGAGGACATCGTCGACCTCTCCGTCGACGCATTCGCCAAGCAGGCGAGCGAAAAGGAGATGACGGTCGAGAACGGGGTTCCGCCGGGCATCGTCTGCAAGGGGGACGTCGGACTGATGCAGATCGTCCTCAACAACCTCCTCGGCAACGCGGTGAAGTACGGGGCGGCCGGCGGCAGGATCGCGGTGAACGCCTCGATCGATCGGTCGAAGGTCCGGGTCGAGGTGTACAACGACGGGCGGGTCATTACGGCTGAAGACAAGGAGAAGCTTTTCAGGAAGTTCTCGCGGCTGCAGCCGAAAGGCGAAAAGGTCCATGGGACGGGGCTGGGTCTCTTTATTACCAAGGAGGTCGTCGAGAAACACGGCGGCGCGATACGGGTCGAGCCGCGCGAAAAAGGAAACGCGTTTATTTTTGAAATCCCGCAAGGGGAAACGTACGTTTAACTAATGCGAAACGGCGGATAACCGCCGTTTCGGGAAAAAGGGGGGCATGTGGTTACACCGTTAGACATCGTCAAAAAGAAACGAGCCGAGGCGATCAACCGGATCGTTGGCAAGGGGTACCTGTCGACGAAGCGGGTCTACGTCGGCATGGCGACCTGCGAGATCGCGGCGGGTTCCAAAGAGGTGATGGAGGTCTTCCAGAACGCGGCGAAGCAGGGGTTGACCGACGTCTATCTCAGCCAGAAGGGGTGCGCGGGGCGCTGCAACCTCGAGCCGACCGTCGAGGTCGTCGAGGAGGGCAAGATCCCCGTGAAGTACGGGAAGGTCACGCCGGAGATGGCCGCGAAGATCATCGAGCGCCATCTGAAGAACGGAGAGGTGATCAAGGAATGGGTGATCAATTAGTGCTTCATGATAACAGGGTTTCAGGACGGGAGTTTCATTGGAGAATGACCAATGTCCAATGAACCAGATCCCAACACGGTGTGTATCATAGACGTTTTTGCGGTCATTGGAACATTGGTCATTGGTCATTAGTTTTTCAAGGAAAGGGTGGAATATGCCGGTATCGAAATATGTCATTACATTGTGCGACGGGCCGTCGTGCATGCAGAAGCGGTCCAAGCAGGTGAAGGATGTCATCAAGGTCGAGCTGGAGAAGGCCGGGCTGGCAGACAAGGTCCGTGTCATTACCTCCGGCTGTCTCGGGATGTGCGCCAAGGGGCTGATCATGATCGTCAACCCCGGGTACGTCATCTACGGTAACGTTACCGAGAAGGATATCCCCGAGATCGTCGAGAAACATCTTCTGAAGAAGAAGCCGGTGGCGCGGCTGCTGATCGAAGAGGACCACCTCTACAACCGGTTCTACCGGGTGTTCGGCGACGTCAACTTTTTCGGCAAGCAGATGCGTATCGCGCTGCGCAACTGCGGCATCATGGACCCGGAGAACGTCGACGAGTATCTCGCGCTCCGCGGGTACGAGGCGCTGGCGAAGGTCCTCACGAGCATGAAGCCGGCGGAGGTCGCCGCAGAGGTGAAAAAGGCGGGGCTGCGCGGCCGCGGCGGCGCGGGGTTCCCGACCGGCCTGAAGTGGGAGTTTACCGCGCGCGAGAAGGATCCGGTGAAGTACCTGATCTGCAACGCCGACGAAGGAGACCCGGGCGCGTTTATGGACCGCAGCATGATCGAGGGCGACCCGCACACGGTGATCGAGGGGATGATCATCGGCGCCTACGCGATCGGCGCGAAAGAAGGCTTTGTCTATATCAGGGCGGAATACCCGCTCGCGGTGAAGCGCCTCGAGAAGGCGCTCGCCGACGCGAAGCGGGAAGGGTTCCTCGGCGACAACATCCTCGGGTCCGGCTTCTCGTTCGACATCGAGATCCGGCTCGGCGCGGGCGCGTTCGTCTGCGGCGAGGAGACGGCGCTGATCCACTCGATCGAGGGCTCGCGCGGCATGCCGCGCCCCCGTCCGCCGTTCCCGGCGCAGTCGGGGCTCTTCGGCAAGCCGACGGTGATCAACAACGTCGAGACCTGGGCGAATATCCCGGTGATCATCCTTGACGGCGCCGACTGGTTCAGCTCGATCGGAACCGAGAAGAGCAAGGGGACCAAAGTCTTCGCGCTTGCCGGCAAGATCAAGAACACGGGGCTGGTCGAGGTCCCGATGGGGACGACGCTCCGCCAGATCATCTACGATATCGGCGGCGGCATACCCAACGACAAGAAGTTCAAGGCGGTCCAGACCGGCGGCCCGTCGGGCGGCTGTCTCCCCGAGAAGTATCTCGACACGCAGATCGATTACGACTCGCTGGCCGCGGCCGGTTCGATCATGGGCTCGGGCGGGATGATCGTGATCGACGAGGATTCCTGCATGGTCAACATGGCGAAGTTCTTCCTCCAGTTCACGCAGGACGAGTCGTGCGGCAAGTGCACGCCCTGCCGCGAGGGGACCAAGCGGATGCTCGAGATCCTTACCCGCATCACCGAGGGGAAAGGCGTCGACGGCGACATCGAGAAGCTCGAGCGGCTCGGCAACATGATCAAGAAGTCGTCGCTGTGCGGCCTCGGGCAGTCGGCGCCGAACCCGGTGCTGAGCACCATCAAGAACTTCCGGGTCGAGTACGAAGAACATATCGCCGCGAAGAAATGCCGCGCGGGCGTCTGCGAGGGGCTCGTGACCTACGAGATCAACGCCAAGTGCGTCGGCTGCGGCGCCTGCAAGCGCGTCTGCCCGACGGCGGCGATCGCGGGCTCGCCCAAGACGGTGCACGTCATCGACCAGGCGAAATGCATCAAGTGCGGCATGTGCTTCAAGACCTGTAAATTCTCGGCGATCACGAAGAAATAACGCCGCCGCGGCCGGCGGGAGGTCCCGCCGGGCGGCGCGAAAAAGGAGATGTCATGGATAAGAAGATGATAACGATATACATAGACGACAAGCCCTACCAGGTCGCGGCCGGGCAGACGGTCATGCAGGCGGCAGACAAGGTCGGGTTCCGCATCCCGCGGCTCTGCTACCATCCCAAGCTCTCGATCGAGGGGGCGTGCCGCGTCTGCATCGTCGAGCTGGAAGGGGCGCGCAACTTTATCGCCTCCTGCGCCTACCCCGTCGCGGACGGGATGAAGATCAGGACCAACACGCCCGAGCTCCGGAGCGCGCGGCGCGACATCGTCGAGCTGATCCTCGACAACCACCCGATGGACTGCCACACCTGCGAGCGCGACAGCAACTGCGAGCTCCAGCGCCTCGCCTACTCGATGGGGATCCGCAAGCGCCATTTCGAGGGCGAGATGAAGCATTACGAGAAGGACGTGTCGGGCGTCGCCGTGATCAGGGACCCGAACAAGTGCATCCTCTGCGGCCGCTGCGTCCGTATGTGCTCTGAGATCCAGAAGACGTCGGTGCTCGGCTACGCGCACCGCGGTTTCAAGACGGTCGTAATGCCTGCCTACAACATGCCGTTCAGGGACAGCAGCTGCACCGCGTGCGGCCAGTGCATCAACGTCTGCCCGACCGCGGCGTTCCTCGAGAAGGACTACACGCAGGAGCTGTTCAAGAAGCTCAACGACAAGTCGATCCTCAAGGTCGCGCAGTGCGCCCCGTCGGTGCGCGCGGCGATCGGCGAGGCGTTCAACATCGAGCCGGGCCGCACCATGGAGAAACAGCTCGCCGCGGCGATCCGCCGCCTCGGGTTCGACTACGTGTTCGACACGCAGTTCTCGGCCGACCTCACGATCATGGAGGAGGCGAACGAGTTCCTCGAGCGGCTGCAGGGGAAGGGGAAGCTGCCGATGATCACGTCGTGCTCGTCGGCCTGGATGAAGTGCCTCGAGCAGTACCATCCGGACCTGATCGACCATATCTCGACCTGCAAGTCGCCGATGTCGATGCAGAGCGCGATGGTGAAGACCTACTTCGCGGACAAGATCAAGCGCGACCCGAAGGAGATCCTGAGCGTCGCCTTCATGTGCTGCACCGCGAAGAAGTACGAGGCCGCACGGCCCGAGCTCGAGGTGAACGGGATGCGCGCCACCGACCTGGTGATCACCACGCGCGAGCTTGCCTGGATGATCAAGTCTGCGGGGATCGACTTCCTCGCGATCAAGGGAGAGGAGTTCGACCATCCGCTCGGCCTGTCGTCGGGCGCGGGGACGATCTTCGGGACGACCGGCGGCGTGATGGAGGCTGCGATCAGGACCGCCTACGAGCTGGCGACCGGCGAGACGCTCCTCGACATCGAGATCGGCGCGGTGAGAGGCCTGCAGGGGATCAAGGAAGGGAAGGTCGTCATGGACGGCAAGGAGATCCGCGTGGCGGTCGCCCACGGCCTCGGCAACGCGGCCGAGCTGCTCGACATCGCCCGCAAGGACCCGAACCGGTATCACTTCATCGAGATCATGGGTTGTCCCGGCGGGTGCGTCGGCGGCGGCGGCCAGCCGTACGCGAACAGCAACTCGATCCCGCTGGACGAGGAGTGTTTGATGAAGCGGGCCGAGGCGCTCTATACGCTCGACCGGAACAAGACGATCCGGCGCAGCCACGAGAACCCGGACATCCAGCGGCTCTACAAGGAGTTCCTTGGCAGGCCCGGGAGCCCGGCCTCGCACAAGCTGCTCCATACCCACTACAAGCAGCACTTCCCGGTGGGGATCATACCGGAGAGCCTGAAACAGCAGAAACCAGCCGAACCGGCGAATAAATAGAGGAGACACGTCATGGCTGACACAGTCGTAAAGACAGCTGATCCGAAGATGGCCGAGCTCAGGAAGTTCATGGCCGAGCAGAAGAAGACGCAGTACAACGACGAGGCGTCGCTGATCGCGATCCTCCACAAGGCGCAGGAGCTCTACGGCTACCTGAGCGTCGAGGCGATGGACGAGGTCGCGGTGACGATGAAGATCCCCACGGCGCACATCTGGGGCGTTGCGACCTTCTACCATTATTTCTGCCTGACGCCCAAGGGGAAGTACGTGATATCGGTCTGCCTCGGCACCGCCTGTTACGTCAAAGGTGCCGACGAGATCATGTCGAAGATCAAGGACGAGCTCAAGATCAAGGTCGGCGAGACCACGCCCGACAAGCTCTTCACCCTGCAGGAGGCCCGGTGTCTCGGCGCGTGCGGGATCGCGCCGGTGATGATGATCAACGACAAGATCTACGGGACGCTGACGCCGAAGAAGGTGACGGAGATATTGAATAATTACCGGAAACAGGGGTAGGGTGCGGAAAAACCGCTGCCCGGTCACCCGCTGCAGAGAGAAAGCGGTGCGTGCTTATGATACATATCGACGAAAAACGGATCGGCAATCTCCTGGCGGTCGCCGGTAAGGCGACCGCCGGCGATATCGACGCGATCCTTGCGAAGAGCCGCGCCCTCAAGCGGCTGACGCTCGAGGAAACGGCGTTGCTGCTGTGCGCGGACGACCCTGCGTCCGTCCGCAAGATATTCGACGCGGCGGCCTATGTGAAGGACACGATCTACGGGAAGCGGGTGGTCCTGTTCGCGCCGCTGTATATCAGCAACTTCTGCTCGAACAGCTGCCTCTACTGCGCGTTCCAGGCGGGGAACCGCCAGTTAACGCGCAAGGCGCTGACCGCAGACGAGATCAAGACGGAGGTCGCGTCGCTCTTGCAGCGCGGGCACAAGCGGGTGTTGGTGGTCGCGGGTGAGTCGGCCCCGTCGGGAAGGACCCCGGTCGATTATTACCGGGAAGCGATCGACGCGGTGTATTCGGTGCAGGTCGGTCCGCACCGGATCCGGCGGGTGAACATCAACTGCGCGCCGCTCTCTGTCGACGAGTTCAAGGTCTTGAAAACGGCGGGGATCGGGACGTTCCAGCTTTTCCAGGAAACCTACCACGAGGAGACCTACCGGAAGGTGCACGTGCGCGGTCCCAAGAGCGATCCGGACAACCGTATCGATGCGATCGACCGCGCGTTCAAGGCCGGCATCGACGATGTCGGTGTCGGGGTCCTCTACGGGTTGTACGATTTCCGGTTCGAGACGCTGGCCCTTATGATGCACATCGAGCATCTGGAGAGGACCTTCGGCGTCGGCCCGCATACGATATCGGTGCCGCGGATCGAGCCGGCCGACGGGTCCGCCTTGAGCAGGAACATCCCGCACCGGGTGTCCGACAGCGATTTCAAGAAGGTCGTTGCGGTGTTGCGCCTCGCGGTCCCGTACACGGGCATCATCCTGTCGACCCGCGAGACCGCGCAGATGCGCGACGAGCTATTCACCCTGGGTGTGTCGCAGGTCAGTGCGGCATCGAGCACGTCGCCGGGCGGATATGCCGATGCGCGCGAGACGTGTCAGCCCGGGACGCAGTTCTCGTTGAACGATCACCGTTCGCTTGATGAGGTGATCGCGTCGATCATCGCGCATGGCTTTATCCCCAGCTTCTGCGCGGCCTGCTACCGCAAGGAGCGGACGGGCGGGCATTTCATGGACCTGGCGAAGCCGGGGCTGATCAAGGAAAAGTGCGCGCTCAACGCGGTGATCACCCTGAAAGAGTACCTCGACGATTTCGCGTCCAAGAAGGTCAAAGAGGACGGCTACCGGATGATCGAGAAGCTGAAGGCTGCGCTCGACGACGAAGGCAAGGCCGAGCTCAAGCGCTATCTCGACGCGGTCGACAAGGGCGCCCGAGACACGTATGTGTGATAATGACCAATGTCCAATGATCCAATGACCATATCCTCATCGAATACCTTGTTGGACATTGGATCATTGGTCATTAGGCGGTGTATCGATGAAGGAAATAAGCAACCAGATGGAGTTCGAACAGACCCTTGCGCGGGTCTCGTCGGCGGATCGCCCGTCCCTCGAGGATCTCGTCGCGCTGCTCTCCGTAACCGATAAGAGCGACCTCGAAAAGATCTACGCCTTCGCCGACCGCGTCCGTCAGGAGCAGATGGGCGAGGGGATCCTCCTGCGGGGGATCGTCGAGTTCTCCAACGAGTGCGACGGGACCTGCCACTACTGCGGCCTGAACAGGAACAACGCGAGGCTGCCGCGTTTCACGCTGTCGCGAGAAGAAATTATCGAGAGCGTTGGACGGGTCGTGTCTCACAACCTCAAAACGGTCGTCCTGCAGTCCGGCGAGTCGTCGAAGCTCGACCCCGCCTTGTTCGCCGAGGTCGTCCGCGACGTCAAGTCCCGGTTCGACGTCTCGGTCACCCTTTCGGTCGGCGAAAAGAGCCGCGACGCGTACGCGTTGTGGCGCGAGGCGGGGGCCGACCGCTATCTCCTCAAGATCGAGACCACCGACGAAAAGCTCTACGCGGCGCTCCACCCCGGCATGAGCTTCGGTAACAGGCTCAGGTGCCTGCGCGACCTGAAAGAGCTCGGCTACCAGACCGGTTCGGGCGACCTGATCGGGCTCCCCGGGCAGACCCCCCTGGCGATCGCGCGCGATATCCTGTTCTTCAAAGAGAACGATTTTGATATGATAGGGATCGGCCCGTTCATCCCGCACGGGCAGACCGCGCTCGCCGGTCAGGCGCGGGGCTCGGTCGACATGGTCCTCAAGGCGGTCGCGCTGACGCGGATCGTGACGAAGAACGCGCATCTGCCCGCGACCACGGCGCTGGGGAGCATGGGAAAAGACCACCGGATAGACGGCCTCAAAGCCGGTGCGAACGTGATGATGCCGAACTTCACGCCCTCGCCGTACCGCAAGATGTACGAGATCTACCCGGACAAGCGCTGCGTGGAGGAGCCGGTCGGCCAGTGCGCCTTCTGCATCGAGGGGATGGCGAAGTCGATCGGCAGGTGCGTCGATTACGGCAAAGGCGATTCGTTGAAAAAAAACCAAAAGGAGGGCGGCAGATGAAGAAGACGATCCTGATCGTGATGGTGGACAAGAGAAAAGAAGAGGCGCCGAAGGTCCAGCAGATCCTGACGTTCTGGGGCTGCCTCATCAAGACGCGCCTCGGCATACACGACGGCGTCCTCGACAAGTGCTCCAACCACGGCCTCCTGATCCTCGAGCTCGTCGGCGCGCCCGCGAAGATCAAGGAGATGGCCCGCAAGCTGAACCTCATCAAGGGCGTGAAGACCAAGCTTGTCGAGATCGCGATGAAATAGTCGGGCGTTGTATCGGAAAGAAGAGGCCGGGGCGGGGGATAAACGTCCCGGCTTCTTTCTCTCAAGGGGCGTGTCATGAATTCGAATAACAGGATCGAGCGAGACCTGCTGGGCGAGCGGCGCGTCCCGCCGGACGCCTTCTACGGCATCCATACCGTCCGCGCCCTCGAGAACTTTTCCGTGAGCGGCCTGCGCGTCGCCCCGGCGCTGATACAGGCGCTGGCGGCGGTGAAAAAGGCCTGCGCCCGGGCGAACCGCGAGCTCGGCTTCCTCGGCGCCGATAAAGAATCGGCTATGCTCCGCGCGTGCGACGAGATCGCCGCGGGCGGATTCTCGGATCAGTTCCCCCTCGACGCGCTGCAGGGCGGCGCCGGGACCTCGACCAACATGAACGTCAACGAGGTGATCGCCAACCGCGCCATCGAACTGCTCGGCGGAACAAAAGGCGATTACGCGCTGGTCCACCCGATCGAGGACGTCAACCGCCACCAGTCGACCAACGATGTCTATCCCACGGCGCTGAAGATCGCCGCAATCCGGGGGTTCCGTTCCCTGAGCAAAGCCGCAGAGGATCTTCAGGGGGCCTTCCAGCAAAAAGAGAAGGAGTTTGCCCGCGTCGTCATGGTAGGGAAGACCGAGCTCCAGGAAGCGGTCCCGATGACGCTCGGCGCGGTGTTTTCCGGTTTCGCGGGAGCGCTCGGCCGCGACCGATGGCGGACCTTCAAGTGCGAAGAGCGGCTCCGCGTGGTGAACCTCGGCGGGACCGCGGTCGGCACCGGCCTGACGGCGCCGCGGCAGTTCATCTTTCTGGCAGTCGAACGGCTGCGTGAGATCACCGGTCTCGGGCTCGCGCGCGCCGACAACCTGGTCGACGAGACCGCGAACGCCGACCCCTTCGTCGAGGCCTCGGCGATCCTCAAGGCGCACGCGGTAAACCTGATCAAGATCGCGGGCGACCTGCGCCTGATGAACCTCTCGGGCGAGATCGCCCTCCCCGCCGCGCAGGCGGGCTCGTCGATCATGCCGGGCAAGGTCAACCCGGTGATATGCGAGATGGCGATCCAGGCGGGGATGAAAGCGGTGGCCAACGACGCGCTGGTGGCCGACGCCGTGTCCCGCGGGACGCTTCAGATAAGCGAGTTCCTCCCGCTGGCGGCGCATGCGCTCCTCGAGTCGCTCGGGCTCCTGCGGCGGGCCGACGAGATCCTGGCGGGTCATGTCCGTAGTATCCGCCACGGCGAGGAGCGATGCCGGGAGACCGTAGACCGGAGCGTTTCCATCGTGACCGCGCTGCTGCCGGCTGTCGGATACGACCGCGCCGCGGCGCTGGTGAAAGAATTCGGCGCATCGGGCGAGACAGACGTCAGGGCGTTCCTTGCCCGCGCGCTGGGGCGCGCCGCGATCGACGATCTCCTTTCGCCGGAACGCCTCACCTCTCTGGGGTATGACCATGAACGAAAAGACGCCTAAATCGCTGCGCCTCCAGATCGGCATCTTCGGCAGGACCAATGTCGGGAAGTCGAGCTTCCTGAATTATATCGCCGGACAGGATATCGCGATCACCTCGCCGGTCCCCGGGACGACGACCGATGTCGTCGAGAAGCCGATGGAGCTATTGCCGATCGGCCCGGTGCTGTTCCTCGATACGGCGGGCCTCGACGACGTTTCCGGGCTCGCCGGCAGGCGTCTCGAAAAAACCGAGAAGATCTTTCCCCGCGCCGACATATATGTGCTGGTCGTCGAGCCCGGGGCCTGGGGCGAGTTCGAAGAGCGGGTTGCCTCCGAAGCGCGCCGGCACGCCGCGCCGCTGATCGTCGTCGTCAACAAGATCGACCGGCACCCCCCCCGCGATGATTTCATGCAAACCGTTTCCGGGCTGTCCGCCGGCTGTATGACATGCTCCTGCGCCGACGCCGGCGCCCGCGAACATGCCGTCGACGCATTCAAGGGGCTGCTCATAAAGGTATGTCCCGACGATTTCCTGAACGCCCCGGCGCTTCTCGGCGATTTAGTCCCTTCATGCGGCACCGCCGTCATGATCGTGCCGATCGACCTGCAGGCGCCGAAGGGGCGGCTCATCCTTCCCCAGGTGCAGGCGATCAGGGACGCGCTCGACAACGACGCGTCGGTGCTTGTCGTCAAGGAGCGGGAGTACGCAGCGGCGCTCGCCAATATGAAGAGGCCGCCCGACCTGGTCGTCTGCGATTCGCAGGTCGTCCTGAAAATGGTAGCCGACACGCCGCCCGGCGTCCGCTGCACCACCTTCTCGATATTGTTCTCGCGCAATAAGGGCGACCTGGTCGAGATGGTACGCGGCGCCGCCGCGATCGACCGCCTCTCGGCAAAAGACAGGGTTTTGGTCGCGGAATCGTGCAGCCACCATCCGCTCGAAGACGATATCGGCAGGGTCAAGATACCGCGCTGGCTTCGACAGTACCTGGGGAAAGACGTTTGTATCGACACCTTTTCCGGCCGTGACTACCCGGCCGATCTTGAATCGTACAAGCTGGTGATCCATTGCGGAGGGTGCATGCTGACGCGCCGGGAGATGCTCTGGCGGATCCGGCGGGCGAGGGAGCGCGGCGTCGCCGTCACCAATTACGGTATCTGCATCTCGCACGTGCAGGGGGTGCTCGGGCGCGTACTGTCGCCGTTCCCGGCCGCCGCTGAGGAATTCCGCCGCCAGCGCAGCCGGGCGGCGACAAAAGATAGTGGCGTTAACGCCGATAATTAAGTATGCTACTTCAATAGGAGGAAGCAAAAATGGCGAATAAAGTATTGATCATAGACGACGACGTCGATTTCGTCGAGGCGATGAGCGTCCTGCTCGACGCCAAGGGGTACGCGGTGAGCTGCGCGTACGACGGGGAGGCCGGCTTCGCGAAGGCGAAGAGCGGCGCCCCTGACATCATCCTGCTCGACGTGATGATGCGCCAGCGCACCGAGGGGTTCGACGTCGCTCGCAAGCTGCACGAGGACAAGGCGCTCGGCGGCACGCCGGTCGTCCTCATCACCGGCATCCGCAACGACCTCAACCTGCCGTTCGGCTTCGAGCCCAACGAAGAATGGCTGAACGTCAGGGCGGTCCTCGAGAAGCCGATCAAAAGCGAAACGCTGCTCAAGACGATCGCCGAACATATCAGGAAATAATGCGTCTGAATTGGCGAGGCTTGAGCGCCTGTGTCCCGGCCTCGCCGTGTGCCGGCGCGTCAGAAATGTCAAGGTGAGAGGAGATGCTATGAAAAAGCTCGTGATCGCCGTTCTGTGCGCAGTCGTGGCCGCCGTCTGCCTGCATGGCCGAAACGCCGCCGACGCGGCCGAGAAGAGGATCCTCCTGATCCCCGCGGGGTCCGTCGACAGGGGTATCTTGCAGGACATGAAGCAGACCGTGTCGCACGTCTTCGGCCGCGACACCGACATCGGCGAGGAGATACGCCTCCCGTCGGACGGGTACGACAACTACCGGCTGCAGTACTCGTCGACGATGATAATGAACGCGCTCGAAGGGTATAACCTCTTCCGCGAGATCGGCCAATCCAACAGGTACGAGCGGACGCTGGTTGTCCTCGATGCAGACATCTTCGCGCCCGGCACCCCGTTCGTCTATTACGACGCCAATCTTGGGACGGGGAGGGCTGTCGTGTCGATGACGCGGCTGCGAGAGGATTTCTACAAGCGGGTACCCGACCGGTACAAGTTCGCCGATAGGGTCCAGAAGATGGCGGTGCGCGCGATCGCTCAGACATACGGTCTCGGGAGCTGTAACAAGCCGCGGTGCGTCATGGGGATAGTCAAAGAGGTCTCGGACGTCGATTTCCTCGATTTCGATTTTTGCACCGACTGTCACAGGAAATATCGCGCCCTGACAAAGGGAACCTATTAGCGCGCCTCTCCGTCATAATGTGCGAAAGACGGGACTTTCCGTCTGACAACCGCTTGTAAAGGGAGGAGTGCCGTATGAGAATCATCACCAGTGCCGTAGTTATCGTCATGCTGTCCGTTGCCGCGTATGCGTCCGCCGAGGTGAGGAAGGCGCTGCCGGCAGACATGCCTGTTGCCGCTGACGACCAGGGACCGGCGACGCCGCTCGATGTCCTCAAGATGAGCAAGGCGGGCCTCAGCGACAGCGTCATCATCAACAAGATCGACCAGTCAGGCGCGTCGTTCCGCCTTTCGGTCAACGACATCATCTCGCTCAAGAACGAAGGGGTGAGCGATGCCGTCATCAACTACATGATCAACGCGCAGAACGCGCCCGCCGCTCGCCGGGCGACGGCCATTCCGAAAGCGTCGCCGGTCACTTATGTTGTTCCTGCCGCGACCGTCGTTGCGCCGGCCGAGACCGTTATAGTCCGCGACTATTATTACGACCCGCCTCCGCCGGTGTCGTTCAGCTTCGGTTATTACAGCGGTTGGGGCGGCGGTCCCTGCTGGCGGAGAGGCGGCTGGGGCGGCGGCTGGGGCTGGGGACACGGCTACCGGCGCCGCTGTTGGTAAGGTATTCGTGGCAGGGAACAGGCATGCTGTTCCCTGCGAAGTGCGGATGCCGGTGATTTTTCCTGCTATTCTTCGAGCGAAGTCGAGAAGATAACCCGGTTGTTGCGGCACATTCCGCTTTTTGATTTGTCTTTCGTTCGGCCATGGGTTACAATCCTCTCATGCGCAGAGTCAAACAGCTCATCGTCATACTGCTCCTGCCGTTCGCGATGTTTCAGCTCAACGGCTGTGCGCTCCTTGCGGCCCCCGCCGCGCTGCTGTCCCTGCTGGTATCCCTTCCGATGGCGTTGATCGGCGGCCTTTTCTCCCTGGTGGGCCCGGCGACGAGCGTGGCGTCGGCCGCGGCGCCGCTTGCCCTCCTGATGGTGAAAAACGACGTCCCCGGGGAGAACGCCCCGGTCGCGGTCGCGAAGTCCGGCAAGTCGTACGATGTCAAAGACCTGCGCGGCGAACAGGTGGCCATCGATAAGGTCGTAATGGCTCAGATTGAGGCCGACCCGGAGATCGCCTCGGTGATCTTCGTGGACCTGAGCGAGAAAAGCCAATGGCGCAAGATGTTCGAGAGCATGGATATCCTCCGCAAGAGCGGCCGCAAGACGACCTGTCTCCTTTTCCGCAAAGACCGCTGCACTATTGACCAGCCCGCCATCGACCGGGCCTCCGGCCGGATGGAAAAGAAAGGCGTAACATTCTACCTCTCACGGGCCTGACCCTGATGACGCGAGCGCGCTATGGACTATCTCACTCAGCTTGAGAATAAAACCATCTACATCGTCCGCGAGAGCTACAGCCGGTTCAAGAATATCGCCATGCTCTGGTCGATCGGCAAGGACTCGACGACCCTCCTCTGGATCTGCCGGAAGGCGTTTTTCGGGCAGATCCCGTTCCCGGTACTGCACATCGACACGGGCTACAAGTTCAAAGAGATATACGCCTTCAGGGACAGGTATGCGAAGGAATGGGGGCTCGATCTGATGATCAGCCGGAACAGCGGCGCGCTTGAAAAGGGGATGAGCCCCAAGACGGGGAAGCTGGAGTGCTGCAACGCCCTCAAGACGGAAGCGCTCAAAAATACCATCGGCGAACACGGCTTTAACGCGCTCCTCCTGGGGATACGCCGGGACGAGCACGGCATCCGCGCCAAGGAGCGGGTGTTCTCTCCCCGGACGATATCGTTCGGGTGGGATTACCGCAACCAGCCGGCCGAGCTCTGGGACTTTTATCGGACCGGTCTCGACGCCGGCCAGCACTTCAGGATCCACCCGATGCTTCACTGGACCGAGCTCGATATCTGGCGGTATGTCGAGCGGGAGAAGATGCCGGTGGTCGACCTCTATTTCGAGAAAGGCGGCAAGCGCTACCGGAGCATAGGCTGCGAATCATGCTGCGCCCCCGTGGATTCCAGGGCCGATACGATCAGGAAGATCGTGAAAGAGCTGGAGACGACGCGCGTCGCGGAGCGGAGCGGCAGGGCGCAGGACAAGGAAGACGCCTATACGATGCAGAAGCTGAGAAGCCTGGGATACATGTAGAAAGGGGGCGGATGATGCCATTATCGTCGGGGATACTGATAGCCGTGATCGCCTTTTTTTCCGAGTTCGTCGACTCGTCGCTCGGGATGGGATACGGGACGATCCTGACCCCCGTGCTCCTGTTAATGGGGTATTCTCCTCTGGAGATCGTCCCTTCCGTGCTGCTCTCCGAGTTCGCCACGGGGGTTGTCGCCGGGTTCACTCACCACCGGATGGGAAACGTCGATTTTACCCCGCGCTCGACGAATGTCGTCGTCATAGCGCGAAGGATCAGGGAGCTCGGCTACGTTAAAAGTTTTACTCACGGCGTGCCGCGGCATTTGAAGATAGCGCTGCTCCTGGCTCTGTGCAGCATCGTCGGGACGATCGGCGCAGTCCTGCTTGCGGTGCGGCTGCCGAAGAACATCATGGTGATGATCATCGGTTTGATCATCTTCTCTATGGGACTCGTGATCTTCTTCACCCGCAACAAGGAGTACCCGTTCTCCTGGAAAAAGATCACGGGCCTGGGGCTTCTTGCCTCGTTCAATAAAGGGCTGAGCGGCGGCGGCTACGGGCCGATCGTTACCGGCGGTCAGCTCCTGGCGGGAGTCGAGACGAAAAGCACTATCGGCATAACCTCGCTCGCCGAGGGGCTGACCTGCCTCACCGGCGTGATCATGTATTGGATCACCGTGCCGCACGTGAGTTTTACGTTAGCGCCCTATAACGTGACCGGCGCGCTGTTATCTGTCCCGTTCGCCGTGCTTGCCGTCAAGAAGATCAACGAGCGTAAATTGAAGGTCGTGATCGGCGTCGTGACGCTGCTTCTCGGCCTCCTGACCCTGACAAAAACCCTTTCCCCATAGGCGCGGATATGGCGTTGGAAACGATCAAGATCGCATTTATCGGGCACGTCGACCACGGGAAATCGACCCTCATAGGCCGGGTCCTGCTCGACACCGGTTCGGTGCCGAAAGAAAAGATGGCGGAGATCGCGAAGATCTCCCGCGAGCTCGGCAAAGAGGCGGAGCTGGCCTACCTGGCCGACCAGCTCAAGGAAGAGCGCGAGCACGACATGACGATCGACACGACGCAGATATTTTTCCGGACGCGGAAGCGGAATTTCGTGATCATCGACAACCCGGGCCACGTCGAGCTGCTGAAGAACATGATGACCGGCGCCGCGCAGGCCGACGCCGCCCTTCTCCTGCTGGACGTGAACGAAGGGGTGATGGAGCAGACCACGCGCCACGCCTATATCGCCCGGATGCTCGGTATCCAGCAGGTGATCGTCGTCCTGAATAAGATGGACCTGGTGGAGTTTGCCGAGGGCCGTTTCGACAGCGTTGCCGGCGATCTGGCGGTGTTTCTGGGAAAGATCGGGCTCAAGCCGCTCTGCATCATCCCCGTGTCGGCCAGAGAGGGCGACAATATATCGAAGAGAAGCCGTTCGATGAAATGGTACAAAGGTCCTGTGTTGCTCGAGCTGCTGGAATCTCTGCGGGCGACTACTGTCCCGGAAGACCGGCTGGCGCGGTTATCCGTCCAGGACGTCTATGAGCGCGGCGGGGAGCGGATCCTGGTCGGCAGGGTCGAATCGGGGTCTTTCCGCCGCGGCGGCGAAGTGCTGGTCCTGCCGCCCGAGCGCAAGGCGGTCATACGGTCGATAAAGGTGTTCGGCGAACATGACCGCAAGCTGGCGGGCGCGGGGGAATGCGTCGGTCTTGTCCTCGATAATGATGCGGGCCTCGGGAGGGGCGCGGTTTTGTGCGGCCCCGGCGCCGAGCCGCCGCTCGCGAAGTCGTTTGAGGCGAATCTCCTGTGGCTGGCGGAAAAGCCGCTCGATATGCGGTCCGAGTACCTGTTGCGGTGCGCCACGCAGGAAGGGCGGTGCTCGGTCGGGTCGATAAAGGCCAGGATCGACTCGTCCACGATGGCGGTGATCGAGGAAGATGCCCGTTCGCTCGGCGCCAACGAGACGGCGCGGGTGACGGTCAATTGCGAAAAGCCCTTTCTCGTGGAAGCGTCAGGGGCCGCCGACGAATTCGGACGCTTCGTCATGGAGTCGGCGGGTTGTGTGTGCGGCGTCGGATTGGTGACGGAGATCGGTCGATGACGGCCGGCGTTCGGCCCGTCTGAAAGGGGACATGGCAACAGTGAAGCGTTGGATAGATGCCGCATCGGCGGTCCTGGTCGTGGGGTTCTGCGCAGGGGTCTTCTTTACGCTGCAGACGGTCATGGCGCATCGTTATGTAGAATACGGTATGTACCGGATGGCGCTGGCGGCAGCCGCCCAGCAATTGTCCAAGTGGGTCCTGCTGACCGCAGGCGGCGCGGTGGTGGTTGTGCCGTTGGTCGTGATCTTCCTGCGGCCGCTTCTGAGGCTGGCTGGCCCGGTGAGGGGCTTTATAGAACGGCATAGGGGAAGGTGCGCGCTCATCGCGGCCGTCGGCCTGACGGCCGTTTTTGCGGCGCTGATGGCCGCCGACGCCCTGTGGCTGATTGGCGACGTTCCGGCGGTCAACTACGCGCTGGGCGATCTTGGCGTCCTCGTGGTGCTCCTCTCCTGGCTTATGGCGGTTCGATACAGGGCGGAAGGCCGGCCCAGCAAGGTTCTTCGCATGGCGGCGGCGTGCGCTCTCGTCGCGGCGATCGCGCCCTGGATCGTTACGGGGGCCGATAAGAAGATGCATCCGCCGGGAGGGCCATCGGTCCTCTTTATTATCGTCGACACCCTGCGTGCCGACCACATGAGCTGTTACGGTTACGGGCGGAAGACGACGCCCTGCGTCGACCTCTTTGCGAAAGAGGCGACGCTGTTTAAGAATGCGATAGCGGCCGCTCCATGGACGAGCGCCTCGATCGGCAGCATGATCACGGGCCAGTACCCTGCGGCGATCGGGATCGAGCTGTTCGGCAGCTCTCTCAAGGAATCGGTCCGGGGAATGATGGGGCCGCGGTTCGTGACGCTTGCCGAGCTGTTCCGGGAGCGCAACTATACCACCAGGGGGATCGTTTCGAACGTCCATATCGGCTCGCGTATGGGGTTTCAGCAGGGATACGAAGCCTATGAGGAGAGCGATGCGCGCGCGGCCGACTACATATCGTCGCCGTCCGTGACGGCGAAGGCGATCCGCTTCCTCAAGGAGCACGGCGGCGAAAAATTCTTCCTGTTCGTCCACTATTTTGACCCGCACTACGATTATATCCTGCACGAAAACTACAATTATTTTCCCGAGTACCGGGGCCGGTTCTTCAGCGACCAGCAGCATGTTGATCTGCTCAAGCGGATCCCCGAGGTATTGCCCGACGACCTGCGTTATATCACCGCTCTGTACGATTCGGAGATCAGTTTCACCGACGAATATATCGGCCGGCTCCTTGATACCGTCCGCAAGCTGGGGCTGTACGACGACCTGCTGATCGTTTTCGTCGCCGACCACGGCGAAGAGTTTCTCGAGCGCGGCACCATAGGGCACGGCGGCACGCTCTATCAGGAACAGGTGCATGTGCCGCTTATCGTGAAGCTTCCCGGCCAGAAAGAGGGGCGCGTGATCGACGAGTATGTGGGGCTTATCGACATGATGACGTCGACGGCCGCTTGGGCCGGCGTCGCCATGCCGCGCGGCTACGAGCATGACGGCGAGCCGATCGATGCCGGGAACCCTGCTTCGCTGAGGGGAAGGGAGATCGTCAGCGAGACGACCCATGTCGACCACCCGGCCGAGTCGGTGACTCGCGAGGGGTGGAAGCTGGTCTTCGACCGGAAGACGAGCGCGCAGATGCTCTTCGATCTCGCGGGAGACCCGGGAGAGCTGGCCAACCGCACGGGCGATTCGGAGCCTGAGCGCGAGCGGCTCCACTCTATACTCCGTTCCTGGGATGAGCAGATCGAACCGAAACGGCCCAAAGGGAAACAGCGCCAGCCGAAGTTCTCCGAAGAACAGCTCAAGGACCTGAAGTCGCTGGGATATATTCAGTGAAAGAGATCGCGGCCGTCGAAATCGCATGACGCGATCTCGTCCTCGCTGAAGCCAGCGAGGGCGAGGACGGTCGGCGCGATGTCGTAGAGAGACGGGTCGCCTGCGGCGATCTTCCGGTTGGTGAAGAGGGCGCCCGGTATCAGCTGCGGCGAGAAGAGGTGGTCGCCCGACCATTTCTTGAGGTTGTCTTCGATCAGCGCTTCGGGCGTCGCGCCGACGGCTGTCTGCCACGATGCGCGGTAGCCGGCGCTGAAGCCGACGTAGAGGTCCGGAGTGTCCTTCGCGAACGGCCCGCGGAATATCTCGCCGCGAGCGAAGACCGCATCGGTGACAGGCTCACCGGTCTTCTCGTCGCGCCATTCCCCGAGTTTCGCCGCTATCTCTTTCGCAAGCGCGTCGCTTTCCGCACCCTGCGCGACGGCGCCGTCCCGCTCGCGCCCCTTCATGTTGATATAGATCGCGCCGAAGCCGATCGCGTAGGCGCGCGTCTTCGGCCAGTCGATATCCGCCAGAAGTTCGCCGCCGGATCGCGTCCCCGCCCCTTTCAGCGCGAGGTAGCCGTTGTCGCGGAGCCAGGCGTTGAGATGGACGCTCCTCCTGAAAGACGCCACGCCGTGGTCGGAGAGCACGATCAGCGTGTCGCCTTCGCGGCACCGCTCCATCACCGTCCCCAGAGCCGCATCGGTCTTGCGGTACCATTCCGCGATCGTTTCGCCGTGCCGGGCGGCGGCTTGCGCATCGTAGAGGGGGTGGCCCGCGTCGCGGCACCGCCAGAACATATGCTGGATGATATCGGGCGTTTCGAAATAGCAGAAGAAGACCCCTTTGTCGCAGCGCCCGAGCTCGAATTCGAGCATTTTTTTCCGTTCGAGAAAGATCTCCTCGGCCTGCTCGAGGAAAGGCGCCTCGGTCAGGCGGAGCTCGTTGACCGCCCAGGTGTCCATCGGCATCCCCATGGTATGATACAGGCCGATCGTCTTCGCAAGCTCGGCGCTGTACCCGCCCGGATAAGAGATCGGGAAATAGGGGGCGCGGGGGTCAAAGTTGATAGGGCTGATATAGAGCTTGAATCCCGGCTCTGTCTCGACGAGGTAGAATTTGAAGATCCCCTTCATCGTCTTGAAGAGCCCCAGGTTGAACGAGACCTCCTGCCATCCGCTCCACGTTCCCGGGGTGAGCGTGGCCGTGCGCCCCTGGAATTCGACGGCGGCGGAGCGGCCGTCCTTCGCGAGGGAGACTTTCGCGGGAACGGTGACGTTCTCCGCGCTGCCTCCGGCGCCGCCCCGTTTCGGGCCGATCAGGCGGATGAAAATCGTCGGCGAGCGCTTGACGTGGAATACCTTGCCTCCCGTCTCTTTCTCGGTGTTGATGAATTCGGATGTGTAAAAAGTGAAGGTCCCCTCGGTGCCGAGGACGTCGGGGACTCCCATCCCTGAAAGCATCCTGCCGGCGATGCGCCAGGGAGGAAAGGTTAGCGGGCAGGCGACGATCGCGGCGGGGATACCTTTATCCGAGGTGTAGTCCCAGAACGCCCTGCTGTTCATGACCTTTTGGAACCTGCCGCGCTCCATGCGCGAGAGCGACAGTGAAAGGCCGTATGTTTTCGGATCGCGGACGATAAAGTCGAAGATCCCCGTTTTGCCGGGGTTCTGCCCGCTGGCGAATCCGGCCCAGGCCACCGGCGACTGCGCCGGGTTCGTGGTCGCGATCCGGCTGTACGATCCCTGTTCCTTGAGGCGGGCGAAGTTGGGGAGCTGTCCGTCGCGCATCATCGGTTCGACGATCTCCGGAGAAAGGCCGTCGAATCCGATGATGATTATCCTGCCGGTGAAATTTGATGAGCGTGGAGCCATAGTGATATATGCCGCGATGCCGCCTGCGGCGGCCGCCGCCGCGACGGCCAGTGCCGCCGTCTTCCAGCGCGCCTTGACCGCGTAATAGAACCGTTTGAAGAATACCAGAACCGTTCCGAATAATCCAACCAAAAGGGCGGCCGCCCACGCCCCCATCGAAAAGATCGTGTACCCGGTCCCCGGGTCGATGTAGCCGAGCTGGAAAAGGCGCCTCATTGTTTTACCTCCGTGGTTTCTCCGGCCGCCGCGTTCAGCCGTCTGATCAATTCGGGCTTGACGGCGTAACCGAGCGACCGCATACGCTCGACGTCCCGTCTCGACAGGTCATACTCCTTTAACAGGAAATGCGCCACGGCGCGGCCGTGGAGGGCCTGCTCCCAGTCCGGCTTGAGCGCGAGGGCCCTGTCGTAGTTGACGATTGCCCGCGCCGGCCTGCCGGAGGCGGAGAACAGGTTGCCGAGGTTGAGGTACGGGTCGGGGAAGTCGGGCCTCGAGCGTATCGCCCGGCGGTACGCGGTTTCGGCCCGTTCGGGGTCTCCCGATTCGGCGTACGCATTCCCGAGGTTGTTGTGCGCCTCCGCGTAGCCGGGGCTGATCTTCGTCGCGCGGGTATAATCGCCGATCGCTCCGGTCAGGTCGCGCCGTGCGATCCGGACGTTGCCGCGGTTGTAGATCGTTTTGGCGGAGTTCGGCTCGATGCTGAGCGACCGGGAGTAATCGTTATGCGCGCGCGTCAGGTCTCCCTTGAAGAAATAGGCGTTGCCCCGGTTGGACAGGGCGCCGGGATGGTCGGGGTCGATCTCCAGCGCGGCGGTCAGGTCTGCGATCGCCTCGTCATAGCGTTTCGTGTCGATATATGCGTTGGCGCGGTTGATGTACGGCGTGGTGCTCGTGCAGGAAGCCCCGTTTGCCCTGAAAAAGCTCTCCCAGAGCGTGATGCTGTCTTTCCACTCTGCGCAGCGGCCGCGCGAGAGGACGATCGCGGCGCAGACTGCCGCCGCAACTATGGACACCGTTGCCGCGCGCAAGATCCGCCTGTCGGGCCCGCCCCGCCAGAGCGCCGCTATCCCTGCGGCGCACGGATAGATGATGCCGAACAGCGGGAGATAACAGAAATAGTCGGCCCGATAGGATCGACCCTGGGAAACGACGGCCGGCGCGGCCAGCGCGGTGGCCGCGAACAGGAACCCGAACATAGCGGTCTTTGACCGCCGGGTCAGGCAGTATGCCGCCGCCGCGATCGCCAGGAGACCGGCCGGCGCGAGGAGATATTCCCACGGCAGCTGCCCCGTCGGAGGCGGCGGATAATAACAGGAAAGATTTGCAGGCACGAATGCCTTTACGAAAGACGATACGATACCATGGACCGTCAGGAGGCCGGCGTCGAGCATGGAGCGGGACGTGCCGTCTGCCGCTTGCTGCGGGCGGAAAAGCCAGAACAGGGCGGCGGCATATGCCGCCGCAATTGCGATGAACGGCGCCTTCATCTCCGAGTCCTGGAGGGAGACGGTTGGCTTGATGAGATAGTCGCATGCCAGGAGAAGCAGCGGCAGGACGATTGCGGCCGGGTGGCAGAGACATGCCAGGATAGCAGTGACGATCGAAAGGTAGAACCAGACAGCCGGGCCTCCTTTTTGCGAGCGGACGTAGGCCGCGAGCGTGACAAGCGAGAAAAAAGCGTAGAGGAGGATCACCCGCCCCGCGGCCCAGGCGACGGCCTCGGCGTTAAGCGGGTGGACGCCGAACAGGATCGCGCAGGTAACAGCGGTTGCGGCGCTGCCCGACAGGAGCAGCGCGAGGATGCAGACGGCCATGCAGTTGAGCATGTGCACGGCCAGGTTGACGGCGTGGACCGCCTTGGGGGACGGGCCGAACAAAGCCCGCTCGGCCGCGAAAGAGAGCAGCGGAAGGGGATAATAGCTCTCGATGTTACGCAGGGTGAAGATAGCCGTAATGTTCGCTGCGGAAAGCCCAATGATATGGGGGTTTCGCTGGATAAGAGTGTCATCGTCCCAGTTGGTGAAACCGTTCTGTAGTGACGGCGAGAGGGCGGCATAAGCGGCGACAAGGATGATAGCGGTATAGGCGAAAGCCTTTGACCTTGTTGTTCCTATCAGACGCTTGATTGCCGGTATCATATAAGTTCGATAGTAACTTTTTTGAATAGAGACATCAAGTAAATAAGCCTTGACAAAATATGGCGATCCGATATATAATAAATCTTGAAGTAAAAAAGAAATGTGTATTCTTGCTATTGGTTGTTCAGCGGAGGAAAAGGAAAAGAGGAGGAATGCAGAAGAGATAAGTTAAGTGCAAACCATCTGAAAGGATGGGACGCAAAACTGAAGGGCCTTAGCCCGTACAGCGTATAGCGTACTGCGTACAGCGTATAAACCGCAGTACGAGGGACGCAGAACGCAGTACGAGGATGGCAGCCAGTTGCCGTGAGCGCACGACGTGATGTGCGCGGTGTTGAGACCCCGACCATCCTTTCGATGATCGGGGTTTTTTATTTGCCTTCGAAAATGACCGCGCGGTGCGGTTCACTATAAAGGATAACTAATGAAAATCACATTGAACGATCCGAAAGCAAGGGAGGGTGTATGAGAAACGCAATGAGGCTTATGTGGGCAGTTCTCGTATCAGCGATGTGTTGCGTGACGAACGTCTCATGGGCGACCGATCAGCTGCTCCACGAATTTGCTGGAGGGACAAGCGACGGGAGTAGCCCGAATGGTTCGTTAACCCTTTCAAATAATTATCTTTACGGTATGACGTACAGTGGCGGAACCTCGGATCAGGGGACTGTATTCAGGATGAGCGTCAACGGAGGCCCTGTCGAGATCCTGCACAATTTTAGCGGCAGCGCATCGGGAAATCCCTGGGGAGGGACGCTACTGGTTGATGGCTCGAATATTTACGGCATGACGTATAGAGGCGGCGGTAATGTCTTTAAAATCGACACGGCTAACGGTAATGCATTTACGGCGTTGCACACGTTCACCGGTGCGCCCGGTGATGGTGTAAGCCCTAACGGCAGCCTGGTTTTGGTCGGTAGCGATCTCTACGGAATGACCGAAGGAGGGTGGGATGCGGGTGATAATTATAAACCGGGAACAATCTTCAAGGTTAGTACGAGCGGTGGCCCGACCACAATACTGCATTACTTTACCGGTGCCCCAAGCGACGGCAGTGCGCCGGTCGGGAGTCTGACGGTATCGGGTAGCAACCTTTACGGTATGACGACAACGGGCGGCAATGGCGGCGTCGGTGACATGGGAACGATCTTCAAGACCGACGTTAGCGGGTCGCAGTATTCGGTGATCCATAATTTTGCCGGCGGTACGGCCGACGGATCGTATCCATACTATAGTGACGTGACCGCCGCAGACGGGGTCCTCTACGGCATGACCTCACACGGTGGCAGCACCCTCGACGACGGCGACGGCCGCGGCGTGGTATTCAAGGTCAGCGAAACGGGCGGCGCGGTGACGTTGCTGCATTCATTTGTCGGCACAGCTAACGATGGGGCGATCCCGAGAGGTAGTTTGACGCTGTCCGGGAACACGCTTTACGGCATGACGAGCGACGGCGGTATCGGCGTTTATGGGGACGGCAGTGAAGGTAACGGCACCATTTTCTCAGTAGGAACGGACGGCAGCGGCTATACCATCCTGCACAAATTCGCCGGCGGGGCGAACGACGGAAAGGACCCGTGGGGCAACCTTGTTGTTTCGGGTAACACTGGTTACGGCATGACTAGCGCTGGTGGCGACGGCAACCTCGGGACGATCTTCAAGGTGCGGCTCAGCCTGGGTCCGTGCATTTGGAGCGGCCTGGCAAGCGGCGACGGCACCTGGACGAACGGAAATAACTGGGATTGGGCGCCGGGAACGAATGATGCGATCTTGTTTGGCGCTGCCGCTCAGAAAACGAACACCAACAATTATACGGCAGGTTCGTCGTTCGGGAAGATCACATTAAATGACGGCGGCTATCTGATCGACGGCAACCGGGTTACGCTGTCGAACGGTATGGAGAACCTTGTCGGGGACAACACATTCAACGCGCCGATCACAATTAATACTACCACCGCAACGATCAAAGCCGCGGCGGGTACGAACCTGACGTTGGGCGGTGCTATCGACGGGACAGGAAAGTTCATCACGGAGGGCCCCGGGACGATCATCCGCACCGGCCAGGGCAACAACTATGGCGGTACAGTTGTTTCCGGGGGGAAGCTCGTGTTGGCAGCAGCTAATACGTTGCCGGATTACTACGGATTGACTATCCAGAACGGCGGCACGCTTGATATCGGCAACAACAATGAAACTGTCGGCGCGGTGACGCTTACTGAAGGGACGATCATGGGCAGTGGGAAGCTGATGACCACGGCGGCCGAATTCGCACTTCGCAACGGGACTGTTGCGGTTGAACTTGCGGGTAACGCGGGCATTCACATCGGCTCGGGCGGCATGCCAAGCACGGTAACGATATCGAGCCCCTGCACATTCAATGGCGCAACGACGATGGACTGGGGAACGCTCCGTCTTGGTGCGAACGATGTTCTCCCAGCCGGAACGTCAATTGCGGGGGGGAGTAACCGCTATTTTGTTTTAGACCTGGACGGCCACAACCAAACAGTCGCCGATTTGACGGGTGCAAATTCTTGCCAGATCCTGCTCGGCAGTGGCCGCCTTACTGTCGGGAGCGGCAATCTTCTCGGATACATTTATGGTGCCGGCGGGAGCCTGGAGAAAGTGGGAGACGGCACATTGAACTTAAGTTACAGCACGTTGGGCCACACTGGAGGAACGATCATAACGGGTGGAACATTGTCATTAAATGCATGGGACCTGGGGGGGGCGTTCCAGAACAATGCTGTCATGAATTTCAATCAGTGGGCGCTTGACAGCGCGTTTACGGGGAGCATTTCCGGATCCGGCAAGGTGGTCAAGGACGGAGCACGTACGCTGACGATGTCGGGTTCCAACACGGTTGCGGGCGGCGTCGATATCAACGAGGGCAAGCTGATCGTGAGCGGCAACGGCAACCTGACGACCTTTACGACGAACAGCGGGACGACATTGGCGGGTGCGGGCACAGTTGCAGGCGTGGTCGTGAATGACGGGGGTACCGTGTCACCAGGGACCAGCCCGGGAACGCTCGCGATGACCGACCTGACGCTGGCGAGCGGCGGCCATTATCTCTGGGAGGTCAATGGCGTTGTCGGCACTGCGGGAACTGAATGGGACCTGATGACCACCGCCAACCTGACGATTTCCAGCACGCCGTCGAGCCGGTTCATGATCGACATCACCTCGCTGAAAGAGGATAACACGGCAGGGCTGGTGCACGATTTTGTCAATACGACAACGCATACATGGACGATCCTGAGCGCCTCCAACGGCCTGGGGAGCTTCTCAGCCGACAAGTTCACGCTGAATTACAGCAATTTCGCCAACCCTCTCAATGGCGGTACCTTCTCGCTGGATACGCTGGGTAATGACGTTGTCCTCAAGTTCAACCCGGATACGACGCCGGTCTACATATGGAGCGGCGACGGCGGGACAAACACGAATTGGTGGTCGGGATCGAACTGGCAGGGCGGCAACGCTCCCGGCGAAGGAAAGAACGTCAAATTCGCAAGCGGCGGGACGGTCTCCCTGAACGATACTCAGCCGGCCATCGTAAATAACATGATCTTCGATAACACCAGCGGTTTCTCGGTGAACGGCAGTCAGAGCCTGACGATCAATACGGGGATCACGCGGCAGTCGGCATCGGCAGACGTCATCAACGTGCCGATTATCCTCGGCAACGATTCGCTCTGGGAAAACTTCAACAGCGCCGGGTCCCTGACGGTCAATGGTACTGTCGACACTGAAGGGAAAGTACTGACAGTATCGGGTGACGGTGCGACCACCATCAATGGTGCTATCGGCGACGCCGGCTCGCTGATCAAGAACGGCGTTGGTATCCTGACACTCGCCGGCGGCAATTCGTACAGCGGCGGGACGACGGTGAACGATGGGACGCTGAAGGGGAATGCCAGCGGGATACAGGGCGCGATCACGAATAATGCGGCCGTTATGTTCGACATGTCTGCGTCCGGCACATATGCGGGCGCGATGGGCGGCAGCGGCGCGCTTATTAAAACGGGGGCGGGCAGTCTTACGTTATCCGGTTCGAACAGCTATGAAGGCGAAACGCATGTCACGCAGGGGGCATTGTATGCGTCTCCGTTCTTATCGGATGTCATGAGCGATGCCTCGGCGGTCGTGTTGGAGGCGGGTACGCAGATGTGGGCGTCTGCCGGCAATCATTCTACATATGAATTAGATCTGAGCGACACGATCGGATCTCTCGCGGGCGCTGGCGATCTTTACTTAGGAGGGAGCTATCTGTGCTCCTACCAGCTTACCGTTGGCGCAGATGGCACAGACACGGTTTTTTCAGGACAGATAAACGAGTACCACCCGTACACGGATAACGAGACGAAGGCATATCTGATCAAGGCGGGTAATGGCACAATGACGTTGACCGGCTCAAGCAATTATACAGGCAGCATCGCGGTGAATGGCGGGACGCTGGTGACTGCCGGGACGAACGCTCTGGGAGTCTCCTCCATGATGACCGTTGGCTCCGAGGGTGTGCTGGATATGAATGGTGACGATCAAACATTTGTCGCACTGTCCGGAGAAGGCGAGGTGCTGATGGGAGCCGGCACTCTGACGTTATCAAAGAGAGACGGGGTCTCGACGTTCAGCGGCAAGATCTCCGGGACCGGGACGCTGCTGCTGCACGAAGGCACGCTGGTATGCGGTGCGGCGAATGCCCTTCCTTCCGAGGGGGTTGTTTCTGTGGAAGGTTATACCAATTGGGGCCCTGAGTACCTGGATCAGCCTCCATATTATATATGGCACGAACAAGAGGCATTCCACGGTGCTCTCGATATTTCGTCCTTTGACCAGACTGTCAACGAACTGGATGTCGGCGGCGGAACTCCTAAGGGATCCTACGGCAGTCTTAACGGGCAGGCCGAGGTGTTGGGAACAGGCACGCTTACGGTGAATAATGTCATAAATGCCTATGGCGGCACGATCGCCGCAAAGCTCAGCGGCGCCGCCGCGCTGACGAAGAGCACCGCCGGGACGCTCACCCTCTCGAACGAGAATTCCTACGAGGGCGGCACGATGGTCAACGAGGGGATATTGCTCTATGGCGCAGATAACGTATTGCCTGATATCGGCACGGTGACAATTAACGCCACGATAAATATGGTGGATCATTCGGATACTGTTAATCATGTTGTCGTCAACGGCGGCACCCTGAATATTGACCAAGGAGGTTCTCTCGAGGCGAATGAGGTCTCGTTGCAGCAGATCTCCGGTACCTATTCGTGGGGAGGGACCTGGGTTCAGCCGGGAAATATCACTGGAGCGGGCACAATTGAGGCGGATCTGTTCGATTTCCAGTGTGGCAGTGCTAGCGTATCGCTTGCCGGTGGAGAGCTTGTCAAGACGACCGATGGCACCGTGACCCTGTCCGGCACGAACACCTACTCCGGCGGCACGACGGTCAGCGAAGGCACGCTGGTCATGTATACTCCGAGCGTACAGGGCAATATACAGAACAACGCAGTCCTCGTTCTGTCCAATACCGCCGACGTGGAATCGATCGACGTCAACTCGATCAGCGGGACAGGGGCAGTGGTCACATCGGTCATAGACCAGACGACGATGACGTTGAACGGTACGCCGCAATATACCGGCGGGACTGTGATAAATGGCGCTGGGACGGTTGCGCTGGGCAACAATAATGCCCTTTCTGACGGCGGCGCGGTGACTGTCAATGCCGGGACGCTGGATATAGCCGGGCACCAGCAAAGCGCGAGCACCGTTACGCTGATGGGCGGCCAGATCAGCGACAGCGCGGGCGGCGGGAAGGTGAAAGCCGACGATTACCAGCTCCGCAGCGGGACGGTCAATGCCGAATTGGGAGAGCGCAGCACTGCCGCATCGGTGACCGTAACCGGTTACACCGATGAGTGGGGCAATCCTATCACCGGCGATGTCACCGTTAAAAGCACGTGCTCCTACACCGGCCCCACGAACGTAACCGACAACGGGCGCCTCACCGTCGACGGGGATATCTCCTCTTCGGCGACAACGGTCGAGAATGGGGGTATCATAGGCGGGTCGGGGATGTTCGGCTCGGTCGAGATAAAGAGGAACGGTTCGATCGATCCGCAGACGATGAAATATATACAGAAATACGGCTACTGGTGGACCTGGGATATGGCCCCGTGCCAGACGAACACCAAGGACCAGGTCTGGGACAGCGGCGGCAGCTTTGTGTGGAGGGTCAGCGATGTCGGCGGCAACGCCGGAGACGGGTATAGCTTTATCAATATCGATGGGGCGCTGAATGTTAACATCACGGACGATAAGTTCACCTTGAAATTAGTGTCTTCGGGCGGCGGCGGCGGGGCGCAGCTTATGAGCAGTTTTTCGCAGGAGGGAGAGGGTGGCTCGGGTACTCCTGCTGTATTCGATCCCTCGGGTTACTATACATGGACGATCGCGACGGCTTCGGCTGGTATGCCCGAGAATATAACGGATACCATCGAGTTGGACGCATCAAGCTGGTTCTACGATGCCAACCCGTCCAAGCTGTCGCTCAGCCGGTCCGAGTCGGGCACCGATCTCCTATTGACGTACGGCCTGCCGCCCGACCCGAACTACCACATCGTCAATGACTTTTCTTACGATAAGGATAACGGAGCGGGTTATTCATGTTCGGACCTGACGAACGTGAACGGTGTCCTGTACGGTACCTATTCAAGCGATAATCAGACCTATAGCGGCGGCATATTCAAGGTCGACACGACGGCTAATGACGCCTTCATGATCGTGTATCAGCTCGATCAGAATAATGGGGAAGGCAGCAGCCCGCAATATGGGTCTATGGTCTATGACGATGTGAACGCGGTGCTGTATGGGACGACAGCGTACGGAGGAGCGAATGGTAACGGCGCGATCTTCAAGCTTGATCCCGCAACGGGCGCGATGATGACCTATTCGCCGTTCAATTACTCCGGCAGTGAAGGCGCCAATCCCTATACGCAATTGACCGCTGGCGCGGGTGGAATCCTGTACGGCGTGGCCTATAATGGCGGGATAGATCAGGACAGCAACACGGGTAACGGTACGGTGTTCAGCTTTGATCCCGCGACAGAAACGTATACACCGTTGCACACATTTGACGCGTCATTTACCGATGGTGCGTATCCGTACGGCCAGTTGTTGTACGATGCTGGAAAGTTGTACGGAACGACATATTACGGCAATTCGACCGGCACCTACGGCGGGACGATCTTCAGGATCGATACGACCAATGGGAACGCCTATACGAAGCTGTGGGATTTCGATCAGAATACCGATGGCGGCTATCCTTATGGCGGCCTGGTGAAGGCTAACGATGGCATGTTTTACGGGATGACGTCATCCGACTGGTTTAACGGAGGGACAGGGACCATATACCGGCTCGATCTGAGCGATCCCGACAACCCCGCTTTCGACCGGATATATGCTTTCCAGTATGACCCGGATAACGGTAGATACCCCGAAGGCGCACAGCCATATGGCAGGCTGACGTTGGGGCCCGATGGGATGCTCTACGGGCTTACCTATGCAGGCGGCGAAAATGAGAGCGGCGCGATGTTCAGGATCAATACCGATGGAACGGGATATGAGCTGATTTACAGCTTCAATCGGTCTAGCGGGTATGGGCCGTCTGGCGCGATTACACTGGTAGGCAACTACGCGTATGGAACGACAGGCAACGGCGGGCCGGGACAGGATGAGCTGGGCGTCGTCTTCCGCTACGACCTGCCGCCGTTCCCGCCCGTTGGTTCGCCGGAGCTGTTTGAGCGTCCTGTGGTAGCAGCTGCCGATCAGCAAGTAGGCGGGTTCGGTGGCGCCTTCATCGATGTCGACGACAATACGCTGAAATACGCAGCCGACTTCGGCGATCCGGGATCCGCTGTTCCTATTGAGAATGAAGCCGGCGTTGCGTTCCATCCGGCGGTGTCGAACGGCGAGGTGCTGTACCGGAAGTCCGACGGCTACTATCTGTGGACCAGCGCTGAGGGCAGTGTCCGGGTCTTTGACGGCGCGATGCCGGCGTACGATGGCGGCTGTGCCATATACAACGGGACGATGGTGGTGGAGGGGGCGGCAGGACTGTTCTACAAGAAGCCCAGTGAATCAACGTGGACCAATTTCGCCGCCGGCTCGGCGAACCGTCATCCGTCGGTGGCCGGAGACAAGGTCGTGCTGGAGTATTACGGGGAGAACGGGACGAAGTCGCTGCTTAAGATGTTCAATCTCTCGACGGGCGATTGGGATAACTCGGATATCGGGTGGGCCGATATCGAGGTAGAGATCAACTACGGCGACAACCTTGAGGGCGCGTGCCCGTGGCTGGCCTACGACGAAGCGGGCGGCTATTACGTCGCGTGGCAGGGGTGGAACGTTGATAACGAAGTATGGAACCTCTTCTATTGGTCGTCGGCAGATCCCGAGACGATCTTGAACCTGACTGAGCTGATCGGTGCGGACGACGGCGCGGGCAAATACTACAGCGACATGTATCCGGTGCTGGATACGACGGGATCGCTGGTCGCGTTCCAGCGGTTGGACGACTGGGATATCTATGAGTACTCGTTGGATACGGGCATCTTGACGCCGGTCTCGACGGAACTGGGCGACGAGATGTACCCGACGATCAGTGGCGGCGGCCAGGTGGCGTGGGGCAATTACGACCCGTCCACGGGGGCGTTCCAGGGAGTTGGCTTCGAGCAGGAAAGCGGCGGGGAGGTTCCCGAGCCGTCGACGCTGCTGCTGCTCCTGCCGCTGATCGGGTTCGGCCTGAGGCGGAAACTCCGCACCGCGAAGAAATAAGGTGCGTTCGGAAGGGAAAGCTTGAAAAAACGCGATACTTAGATATAAAAAAGAAGTTGAAGACGGAAAAAGGAGGGTATGTATCTTTAAGGAGTGTAAAACAGGAGAAGAGCAAAAGAATTGAGTTAAGGGCAAACCATCTGAAAGGATGGGACTGTACCCATGTCCCCATACGGGGGTTGGTCCGCGAATCATACGATTCGCCGGCTTGCGGGTACTGCTCCGCGAATCTGATGATTCGCCGGGTTGCAAAGCTAGAGGGCCTTCGCTCGTACAGCGTAGAGCGTGCTGCGTACAGCGTGTAAACCGCAGTACGAGGGACGCAGAACGCAGTACGAGGATGGCAGCCAGTTGCCGTGAGCGCACCACGTAGTTGTGCGCGGTGTTGAGACCCCGGCCATCCTTTCGATGATCGGGGTTTTTTTGTTGGACAAAAAAGGGGAATACGATGAAAACGCTTGTCTCATTAGCCTGCTGTAGTCTGGTACTGATGTGCGTTGCGGCCAGCGCGGCCGATTTTACCGGCGGGTATGACTACGATGCCTATTGGGATGAGGATTCCCAATCGTGGATCGCGCCGACGCCGCTCAATTCCGGCGAAGGGCCGTGGGATGTCGCGCCGAACTGGGATTCGGGAGGGTTCTCGATTCCTGGATCCTCCGATTACCTGTATTTCAACGAAAATAATAATGTCTGGGGATCCGGCGGGGCCTATTTCGGGAGCATTTATTTCAACGGCGGCAACGCAAGTTTGAATATGCCAGACTTCACCCTGCAGAACTATGACGCCCTGTACAATAGCTACGGCTCCAGCAACACGATCAATTCTTCCGTGACGTTCAGTGGCGGCTCTCAGACGATACAGAACGATGGCACGCTTAATATGTGGGGGAGCGTCACCTCGTACGGCAATTTAAGCATCGGCGGTACCGGGACGACCTATATGAGCAGCGGGATGAATGTTAGCGCAGGTACGCTGGCGGTTAACGGCACGCTCAATAGCGGTTCGGCCTTGAATGTGTCCGGTTCGGGCGTTCTGAATGGTTCCGGTACTGTGTATGGGCAGGTTGCGATCTACGGCGGCGGGGCTGCATCGCCCGGCGAAGGAGGTGTCAGCGCGCAGACGCTCGATCTTGTTGATTGGGGGTGGGGAGGTGTCTATCAGTGGGAGATGAGCGATGCGACCGAGAGCCTTAACGGGAGCGGTTACGATTGGTATAACGTGAACGGGACATTGAGCATATCGGCCCTCACGGATACCGGGAATCAGTTTGTCATAGACGTGCAGACGTTCGATATCTATGGATCGCCGGGCGTTGCGCAAGGTTTCGACAACACGCAGAGCTACAAATGGACGATCGCTTCTGCGGTCGGCATCAGCGATTTCGACCCTTTGAAATTCTACATCGATACGACAGACTTCTACGGCGCGGGTGACGGCACGTTCTCTATTCTGCAGGAAGGCAACGATATCAAGCTGGCGTACACGGTGCCCATGACGCCGATATGGGACGGCGGCGGCGTCGACAACAACCTGCAGACCGACGCGAACTGGAAGTCGAACGCGAAACCGCTTGCGGGCGACCCGCTCACCTTCGAAGGATCGGTGCGGACGTCGCCGCAGAACGACTATGCCGCGGGTACGACGTTCGAACAGGTCGATTTCAAGGATGGCGGCTTCACGCTCGACGGCAACGCGATGGCGCTCGATGCGGGTATCAGGAGCAGGGCAGGCGAGAATACCGTGGTGCTCGAAGTGACGCTCAATTATGACCAGTCCTTTATGAATGAGGGCCAGACGTTGAACGTGAACGGAGAGGTCAAGACCAACGGTCACACGCTCACCCTTGACGGCAGCGGCGCGACCCAGGTGAACGGCGTTGTGAGCGGTACGGGCGGGCTGACGAAGTCTGGTGAAGGGACCACGACGCTTTCCGCAAAAAATACCTACGAAGGGACGACGACGGTTTCCGGTGGGATCCTCAGGCACGGCGTCTCGGATGCGATCGCCGGAGGAGCCGTGACGGTATCGGGAGGGTACCTTGATCTGGCGGATAAGTCTGACACGGTTGGAACGGTGCAGATGACCGGCGGCGGCATCATCGGCAGCGGTAGGCTGACGAGCACGGCGT
>JAKLEM010000019.1 GCA_022711655.1 Candidatus Auribacterota bacterium | reverse complement strand
GTCGACGTCCCCGAGAGAGCGGACATTCCCGATCCGCTTATACAGGTCGATCCTGATCGCCTCGTCGCCGACGTAGGCGACGGGGATCGACGGCGCCATACCGAGCTTGACGATGATATCGCCGGCTTCGTACCCGGCCCGCTCGCCTTTGAGCTTGAGGACGTTCTGTTTCAGCAGCCGGCAATAGAGGTCGAAACCGACAGCGGCGATGTGGCCGTGCTGCTCTTTGCCGAGAATATTGCCCGCGCCGCGGATCTCCAGGTCGCGCAACGCGAGCTTGAAGCCCGACCCTAAACCTCCGAGCTCGGTCATCGCCCGCAGGCGCTTCCGGGCCGCCTCGAGCAGCGCCCTGTCCTGAGGGAAGAGCAGATAGGCGTAGGCGCGGATATTGTACCGCCCGACGCGCCCCCTGAGCTGGTAAAGCTCCGCGAGCCCGAACCGGTCGGCGCGGTCGATGATGATCGTGTTCGCGTTCGGGATGTCGAGCCCCGATTCGATGATCGTCGTCGACACGAGGACGTCGATCTTGCCGTTCGCAAAAAGGTGCATGATCTCGGCAAGCTCGTCCTCACCCATCTGCCCGTGCGCGGCCATGATCCGCGCCTCGGGGACCAGCTTCTGCAGCCGCTCCCGGACCCTTTCGATCGTCTGGACGCGGTTATGGACGAAGAAGACCTGCCCTTCGCGGGCGAGCTCGTGGACGATCGCCTTGCGTATCAGCCGATCGTCGTACTCGACGATGTGCGTGTCGATCGGCAGGCGGTTCTCCGGCGGCGTATTGATCGTGCTCATCTCCTTCACTCCCAGGAGCGATATGTAGAGCGTCCGCGGTATCGGCGTGGCCGTCAGCGTCAGGACGTCGACCAGCTTGCGAAGCTGCTTGAACTTCTCCTTGTGCCGCACGCCGAACCGCTGCTCCTCGTCGATAATGACCAGGCCGAGGTTCTTAAGCGCGATATCTTTCTGGAGGAGACGGTGGGTGCCGATGACGATATCGACCGTCCCGTCGCGCAGCCCGTCCGCGATCTGTCGCTGCTCTTTCTTCGAGACGAAGCGCGACAGCATCTCGACCCTGAAAGGATAATCCTGCATCCGCTCCCGGAAAGTCCGGCAATGCTGGTCCGCAAGGATCGTGGTGGGGACCAGGACGGCGACCTGCCTGCCGTCCATCACCGCCTTGAAAGCGGCGCGCATCGCGACCTCGGTCTTGCCGTAGCCGACGTCGCCGCAGATCAGCCGGTCCATCGGCCTCCGCGACTCCATGTCGGCCTTCACCTCGCCTATCGTCCTGAGCTGGTCGGGGGTTTCCTCATAGATGAACGCCCCCTCGAATTCGCGCTGCCACGGCTTGTCGGGAGCGCACGGGATCCCGTCCAGAGATTCCCGCGCCGCCTGCACCTCGAGCAGTTCCGCGGCGATACCCGCGGTCGCGACCTCGACGCGCTTCTTGACGTGGCTCCAGCGCGCCGCACCCAGCCGGTCGAGGACCGGCCGCGTCCCGAGACCTATATACCGCTCGACGAGGTTGATGTTCTCGATCGGCACGTGGAGACGCGCCTTGTCGGCGTATTCGATGGTGAGGAACTCTCTCTGCAGGCCGTCTTTTTCGAGCATGCTCAGGCCGCGGTACTTCCCGACGCCGAAATTGATGTGCACCACGTAGTCGCCGTTCTTGATCTCGGTCAGCTCGCGCAGCGGGTTGACCCCCTTGAAGCGCCGGACGACCGGCCTGATCTTGTAGCGGTTGAAGATATCCTGGTCGGCGACGACGGCGAACCGGCAGTCGGGCATGACGAAGCCGGTATTGAGCCGGCCGGTGCGCACAGGGATATCGTCGAGCCCGGGCGTCCCCTTCTCGCCGATCATTTCGCGGTAACGCTCCTTTTCGCCGTCGTTGTTGCACACGACGACCATCCGGTATCCCGCGGCTTTAAGGGCTGCCATTTCGCGGAGGACGGCGTCCTGGTATGTCGAGACCAGCTCGCGGGGCGACAGCTCTTTCTTGTCAGCCACCGCCCGCGCCCGAAGCTCGTGCATGTGCGACGCCGCGGCGTCTTCGATGCGACGCACCGTCATGTCGTGCCGCGGCAGGTCTCCGAAATCCGCGGTCCGCTGCGGCATCAGGCTCATGAGTATCTTCTGGAAACCGCCCGCCTGCAGGAGGAGATCCTCGAGGGGGACGAACACAGCCTCGTCCTTCAGCTCATCCCGGAACTGGCTGACCTGGTCCTTGATATCGAGGTACTCGTCAAAAACCACGCACGCGGCGCCGAAATAGGACAGGGCCGTCGTGCGCGCGGCCGGGTCGAAGAACGGGAGCTCGACGCACGGCGCGATCGAGGCGCGCGCGACCCCGCCCACCGACGTCTGCGTCGCAACGTCGAACTGCCTGATCGACTCGATCTCGTCGCCTGAGAACTCGATACGGTACGGGTCGTCCGAATCTATCGAATAGATATCGACCACGCCGCCCCGCACGGAAAAATCGCCCTTCTTCTCGACCATCGGAGAAGGCTCGTACCCGAGGGCGACGAGACGCTCGGAGAGGCCTTCCATGCCGATCGCGGCACCCGCATCGAGCTCGAGCGACAACTCCTGGAGCAGTGCGGGCGAGATCACCTGCTGGGTGATCGAGTGCGCCGTCGCGACAAGGCAGCAGGCGGCGCCGCGGCCCGTCAGCGAGCGGAGTGCGCCGACTCGTTCCGCCGTGATCTCGATCTGGGCGTGGACGCCCTGCCCGGGGACGATATCGATCGCCGGCAGCTGATAGACCGGCGCGTCGCAGAAAACGCCGATATTATCGGCGGCGGCGTCCTGCTCTTTGGGGCCTTTGACGACGTAGACGACGGGCCGTTTCAGCTCGCCGACGAGGTATGCGACAAACATCTCCTTGGCGGATACGTCGAGGCCGGTGACGGACAGATCGCCCCCCTCTTCGACGCCCCTTATCAGGGCCGCCCAGGCGGCGTTCTTTCGCAAAGATGAGAAGATATCGTTCATGCGATTACGATATCACAAGAGACTGGAAGCAATGAATGATTTTAATACCGATAAGTGAAGGGCATGCAGGGACTATCTGTGTCAGCACGTTGACAATTCGAGCGGGCATGGTGTCCCGAGAGCAGCGAGGGACGAGCGAGAATTGTCGCCGAGCGGGATTTTCCACGCTATGTGTCGTGTCTGCGACATATCTTCACTGGGGAAAATCCCGCGATGCTGACACAGATAGTCCCTGCGTGCCCCTGATGCAACGGCGATGAAAATGAGGTATTGAATGTGCGGTGGCGCCGACTCAGCCAAGGACCTTCATCAGATCTTTGACTGCGGCGGCGGACTTGTGGAGGGCGGCCTGCTCGTCGGGGGCCAGCTCGATCTCGACGATCTTCTCGATGCCGCCGGCGCAAAGGATCACCGGCACGCCGAGGAAACAGCCGGAGACGCCGTACTCACCTTCGCAGTAGGCGGCGCACGGCAGGAGACGCCGTTTGTCGCGGAGGATCGATTCTGCCATCTCGACCGCGGCGTGCGAGGGCGCGTAGTAGGCGCTGCCGGTCTTGAGGCAGTTCACGATCTCGATGCCGCCGTCCCGCGTCCGCTTGACGATGGCGTCGAGCCTGTCTTTGGGAATAAGCGAAGAGACAGGAATGCCGCCCGCGCTCGACAGCCGCACCAGCGGCACCATCGTGTCGCCGTGGCCGCCGAGCACGAACGCGGTGATGTCCTCGACCGAGATCTTCAGCTCCTGGGCGAGAAAGGTCCGAAAACGCGCCGAATCGAGCACGCCGGCCATCCCGACCACGCGGCCGCGGGGGAAACCGCTCGCCTTCATCGCGACGTGCGCCATGGCGTCGAGCGGGTTTGACACGACGATGATGACCGAGTTCGGAGAGAACGCCGCGGCCTGCTCGGCCGCGCCGCCGACGATCTTCGCGTTCGTCGTCAGGAGGTCGTCGCGGCTCATACCGGGCTTGCGGGGGATCCCGGCGGTGATGATAACTACGTCCGAATCCCTCGTGTCCGCATAGTTGTTGGTCCCGACCGCCGAGCAATCGATCCCTTCGACCGGCATCGCCTGAAGCATGTCAAGGGCCTTCCCCTGGGGAACTCCCTCGACGATATCGACCAGCACCACGTCGCCGAGCTCCTTCGACAGCGCCCAGTGCGCGCAGGTCGCCCCGACGTTACCGGCGCCGATTATGGATATCTTGTTCCGTTTCATTGCGATCACATGCCCCCGATGACTTCATCGGCGAAATCGCTGCACTTCACGACGGTCGCCCCCTCCATCTGGCGCGCGAAATCGTAGGTCACGATCTTGCGCTTGATCGTCTTGGAGAGCGCTCCCTCTATCAGCGCGGAGGCCTCGCCCCACCCCATATGTTCGAGCATCATGACGCCCGAAAGGATCAGCGAGCTCGGGTTGACCTTGTCCTGGTTGGCATATTTGGGAGCCGTCCCGTGCGTCGCCTCGAACACGGCAGCCTTGTCGCCGATGTTGCCGCCCGGCGCGATCCCCAGCCCGCCGATCTGCGCGGCCAGCGCGTCCGACATATAATCGCCGTTGAGGTTCGGCATCGCCAGGACGCTGTATTCCGACGGACGCAGCAGGACCTGCTGGAACATGGCGTCGGCGATCCGGTCCTTGACCAGCACCTTGTCTTTCGGCACGACGCCGCCGTACTTTTCGGCGACCTCGGCCTCGGTCAGCACCTGCTCGCGGAACTCGGTTTTCGCAAGCTCGTAGCCCCATTCTTTGAAAGCCCCTTCGGTATATTTCATGATGTTGCCTTTGTGGACGAGCGTAACGCTGCTCCGCCGGTGGTCTATCGCGTATCGTATCGCGCGGCGGATGAGACGCTTCGAGCCGAACTCGCTCATCGGCTTTATGCCGATGCCGGAATCTTCCCTGATCTGGCATCCCATTTTCTTATTGAGGAAATCAATCACCTTCGCGCCCTCTTTGGTGCCAACCTGCCATTCGTAGCCGGCATAGACATCCTCGGTGTTCTCGCGGAACACCACCATGTCGATATCCTGCGGGCGCTTCATCGGACTGGGCACCCCTTCGAAGTATTTCACGGGGCGCACGCACGCGTAGAGGTCGAGCTTCTGCCGCAGGGCGACGTTCACGCTGCGGAACCCGCCGCCGACCGGCGTGGTAAGCGGCCCCTTTATCGCGACGATATACTCGGCGATATCTTTCACCGTATCGTCGGGCAGCCAGCTGCCGCAAAGCTTGTTGGCCTTCTCGCCCGCGTAGACCTCTTTCCAGACGATCGAGCGCTGGCCGCCGTAGGCGATCTCGACCGCCCCGTCAAAAACCCGGACCGCCGCCTTCCAGATATCCGGCCCCGTCCCGTCCCCTTCTATAAAAGGAATGATCGGGTGTTCGGGGACCTTCAGGTCGCCGTTCTTCTGGACAACGATCTTCTGCCCTTTTTTCAGCTTGCTCTGCACCGATTGCATTGTTGCGCCCTTTCTTTAATTGTCATTCCCGCAGTCTTCAAGCGGTAATCAATAGCTGATTGCTTCGTAATGCAATTACATCAGCGAACCCTTTGCTCTCGATCCCCGCCTAAAGATCGCGGGGATGACATTTCCCCGCGAAAGCGAGAATGCCTCCCGCGGCGACGATCTTCCTCTCGCGCGGCGACAACTCGCACCGCGCCTTGCACGAATAACGTTTATCGACGATATCGACCGTGACGAGATCTCCCGCCGCAAGCTCTGCGGCAATGCGCGGGAAGGTTACCGCGCCGCCCTGCTCGAACTTTTCGTAGTCGGCCGGCTGTTCGAATACCAGCGGCAGGATGCCGAAATTGACCAGGTTCGCCTTGTGTATCCGCGCGAACGAGACAGCGAGCACGGCGCGAACGCCCAGATACATCGGGCACAAGGCCGCGTGCTCGCGGCTCGACCCCTGGCCGTAATTCTTTCCTCCCACGATCACGCCGCGCATCCCCTTTTCTTTGACAGCGGCCGCGCGCTTCGCGAAACCGGGATCGACCGGCGAAAAAACGAACTCCGCCAGCTTCGGCACGTTCGACCGGAGCGGCAAAACTTTCGCCCCCGCGGGCGATATCTGATCGGTCGTGACATTGTCGCCAAGCCTAATGAGGACCTCGGCCTGAAGGGCGGCGCCGAGCGGCTCTCCGACGGGAAGCGACGCGATGTTCGGTCCCTTGACCACCGTCACCTTCCGGGGATCTTTCGCGGGAGGGATGATCATCGAGTCGTCTAATACATATCTCGCAGGCATCTTCACCGCGACCGGCCGGCCCAACGCGCGGGGGTCGGTGATGACACCTTTGATCGCCGAGGCTGTCGCGACTTCAGGGGAGACCAGATAGACCTGGCCGGACGGCGTCCCGCTGCGGCCTTCGAAATTACGGTTGAACGTGCGCAGAGAAACGCCGCCGGTACACGGCGCCTGCCCCATCCCGATACAGGGGCCGCAGGCGACCTCGAGGATCCGGGCGCCCGCCTTCACGATAGCGGTCAGGGCGCCGGTCTTGGAGATCATTTCCAGCACCTGCCGGGATCCCGGCGCGATACCGAAACTGACCTCGGGATGTATCTTCCTGTTCCTGAGCATCCCCGCGACGGTCATCAGGTCCTTGTACGACGAGTTTGTGCAGCTCCCGATCAGGACCTGGTTCACTTTTTTGCCCGCGACGCTCTTGACTGGCACAACGTTATCCGGCATATGGGGCCGCGCGACCATCGGCTCGAGCGACGCAAGGTCGATCACGACCTCTTCGTCATAGCGAGCGTCGACGTCCGCTACGACCTTCTTCCACGCCTTGCCGCGCCCCTGCGCCTGAAGGAATTTCCGCGTCACCTCGTCGCTCGGGAAGAGCGACGTCGTCGCGCCGAGCTCGGCGCCCATGTTCGTGATCGTAGCCCGTTCCGGGATCGAAAGCCGCGCGACGCCGGCGCCGCAATATTCGAACACCTTGCCGACGCCGCCTTTGACGGTGAGCCGCCGGAGCAGCTCGAGGATGATGTCCTTCGCCGAAACCCACGGCCGCAGGCGCCCTTTCAGCTCGACTTTGACGATCGACGGCATGCTCAGGTTGAACGGCGATCCTGCCATCGCCAGAGCGATATCAAGCCCCCCGACCCCTATCGCGAGCATGCCGAGGCCGCCGCCGGTCGGCGTATGGCTGTCGGAACCGAGCAGGACCTGTCCGGGGACCCCGAACCGCTCGAGATGCACCTGGTGGCAGATGCCGTTGCCCGGCCGGGAGAAATAGATACCGTATTTCGCGGCGAACTGCTGGAGAAACGCGTGGTCGTCGGCGTTCTCGAACCCTGTCTGCAGCGTGTTGTGGTCGACGTAACTGACCGAGAGGGCCGTCTTCACGCGGGAGATCCCCATCGACTCGAACTCGAGATAAGCTACCGTCCCGGTCGCGTCCTGCGTGAGCGTCTGGTCAACTTTTAAAGCGATCTCGGACCCCGGCGTCATGGCGCCGCCGGCGAGATGCGCCTTAATGATCTTTTGTGCTGCATTCAAGCCCATATCCTACCCGTATATCCCACAATAGCAGGTTCTGCCGAATCAGATTACCGCGTCTTGACAAGAAAATCCTCGATCCGGTCCAACCCCTTCTTGATGTTCTCCATCGACGTCGCGAACGACAGGCGGATATTCGCGTCGCTGCCGAACGCGCTGCCGGGGACGACCGCGACATGCGCCTTCTCGAGAAGCTCCGCCGCGATATCGGCCGATGAACGCTTCAATTTTGCAATATTGGGAAACACGTAGAACGCGCCGCCCGGGCGGACGCATGAGATGTTCGGCATCTTCGAGAACCGCTCCATCATGTAGTCACGGCGCTCCTTGAAAGCGACCGCCATGTTCGCCACGAACGACTGGTCGCCGATCAACGCCTGGGCCGCCGCTTTCTGGACGAACGACGTCGGATTGGAGGTGCTGTGGCTCTGGAGATTGTCGACCGCCTGCGCCACCGCGAGGGGAGCCGCCAGATACCCGATGCGCCAGCCGGTCATCGAATAGGTTTTCGACACGCCGTTGACGAGAATGAGAAGGTCCCGGATCTTCTGCCCGTACGCGGAAATGCTCGCGCACCGCTCGCCGTCGTACACGACGCGGTCGTAGATCTCGTCTGAGATCACGAAAATGCCTTTGCCGACGAGGATCTCGGCCAGCGCCATCAGCTCTGCGTGGCTGTACACGGCGCCGGTCGGGTTGGACGGGCTGTTCAGGATGAATACCTTGGTCCGCGGTGTGATCGCCTTCTCGAGTTGCGTCGGCGTGATCCGGAAGCCGTTCGCCTCGGACGCCTGGACGTAGACCGGCTTCGCGCCCGCCATCCGGACCATCTCGGGATAGCTGAGCCAGAACGGCGACGGGATGATCACCTCGTCCCCCTCGTCGCACAGCGCGAATATCACGTTGAATAGGGAATGCTTCGCGCCGCACGAAATGATGATCTCGTTCGGCTTGTAGGCAATCCCGTTATCTTTCTGGAACTTCGCGATCACCGCTTCCTTCAGCTCGGGTATCCCGCTCGATGCGGTGTATTTGGTGAACCCCGCGTCTATCGCTTTTTTGCACGCCTCTTTGACAAAAAGCGGCGTATCGAAATCCGGCTCGCCGGCGCCGAAATCGATTACGTCGACTCCCTGCTGTTTGAGCGTCTTCGCCTTATTGGAGATGGCGAGCGTCTGAGAAGGCGCGATGCCCGACACGCGCTTGGAAATTTGAACCTTAGCAGAAATCATACGACTTTTCTCCTTGTCAAGTTACGACCTGCAGCAATCCTCGATGGTCTTCTTGAAATCGTTCTCCTCGATCCCGATGATCCGCATCTCTCGCTGGGCGTTTTCCGGCGAATCGGACGCATGGGCGGTGTTCACCATGATGTTCTGGCCGAACTCTTTCCTGACCGTCGCGGGCGCTGCCTTGCTCGGGTCGGTGGTGCCGAGGATGGTGCGGATCTTCGCAACAGCGCCCTTGCCCTGGTAGACAAGCGCGAGGCACTTCTCGTTGCCGGGCTTTTTCTTCTCTTCAGGATCGGTGACGGTCGTCGGGTCAAGGCCGGTCATAAACGTGATGATCTTGTTGAACTCGTGCTCGGCGTTGAGAAGGTTCAGCTGGTCGCAGATGTCCTTTTTGATCTTTTCGGGAACCTTGAAAGCGAATTCGCGGTCGATAGCCTCGCACACCTTCTTGGAGAACGAATCTTTGAGCTTGGTGATGAAGACCTCTTTGACGGGGCCGTAAAACTCCTCGGCCTGCGCCACGCTCATCCTGATGACTTTTGCCGCAATGATGAAGAGACCGCTGCGCGACAGGAGGTCGACGATGTATCCGGCCCGGCTCGACGGCCCCTTGAAGTTGTCCGGCTTGATCAACACCAGCGTCATCTCGGGCTTGTCCCCTTTTTCGTAGCGGACGACATCCTTGAGCAGGCCGCCGTCGCTGTCGGAATACTTCGCCCACAGCTTCAGCGTCTTTTCCGCGCTCCCCTTGCTCGGCGCGACGAGGACCGCCGGCTCGAAATAGGTCACCTTACCGTCGTGAGCGACGATATAGTCGCCGTACGTATCCCTGATCGTCTCGCCTGCCACCGACTCGCGCGTGATATGACCGACAACCTCTTCCCGTAATTTTTGGACCGCGCTTTCCCCCTTGAACAGGAGCGCCATCAGGCGCCTCTTCGCGCCTGTCGCCTTGTTCGGGGCGTAGTTCTCGCTGATATACTGAACGATCAGCTTCGACACTTCCGGGTTGTCGGTCTTCTCCTGCTCCTCGAGAATGCACAGCTCCTTGGCGAACTCGTCACCGGGCGCGAACATCCGCGCGCCGACCAGGTCGTAATTGCCGCGGGACAAGAGCCGCGATATGACGCCCCCCGTCCGCGATTTGACCAGGGTATACGGGTTGATGACCGCGATCGCAAGTTCTGCCGACATATGACACCTCATCTGTTCGTTATTAGGATCTTGAACTCCCCGGCGCCACACGCCGGGCATGAGCCCTTGAGGGCTTCCTTTTTATTCGCCTTCTCGACTTCCCGCCCCCCGCCACACATCCCTCACGGGACCATGCGGCCATGATAACTCGCTTGTAAGCAAGCAGATACGCTATGAAAACCGCGCCCTCTCAGGCAACGGCAAGTTGGAAAGATTTAACACGACAGGCCGCACGTGTCAAGGAATATCAGGAGCCCGAAACGGCGGGATTGGATGCATTTGGCGCGGACGGTTTATCCATCTTAAGCAGTTTTTTGATAAACCCTTCGATGTTCCTGCAATCTATCAGCACGACAACGTCTGTTCCCTTCTTCTCGATCGTGTAGCTGCCCACAATACCCTCGGCAAGCATCTTCCGACGCAGGAATTCCGCCATAAACTGGACATCGGCCGCGATCACATTGATCTGGGACGGGTCCTTTGCGTGAAAGTATCCGCAGAGCGTGGCGGTATTGTTATCGACGACGTTGAAGACGATGCCTGCGGAGTCGAGCGAGTCTCCCGATATCAGCACCGGTATCTTCCAGATCGATTCTTTATTGCGCATGAAGGTCGTCAGATAGCCTGTCCTGTTATCGATGAACAGGTATCCGTCGTCCTGCGCGGTCAGATTCTTGAGGAACGACGACAGGTTCTCTTTCATCGGAGGGACCGTTGCCTCCCCCGACGACGCGAGCTGAGCGTCCCTGACGATCGGCACGGCGCTCCCCAGGATGACCCGGTTGTTGACGAACGTGTAGGCGCAGATGTCTCCTTTCGCCGCGCGCGAGGCGCTAAAGAGGATCCCCTCGGCGCCCGAGGCCTCGGAGGTCTCGCCCATCCACTGTTTCAGCAGCGCCGTGACGATCCCCTGCTGCAGCCCTTTCGTCTCATCGCGCTCTTTGACGCGCAGTTTCAGATTGAGGTTCTTGTATTTGAACGTAACCGTCGTGTTTTCCTGATCGATATCGCCGATCCCGAGGTATTGGGGTTTCCCGTCTGCGTCCAGGAGAAGCCCGAGGGAGATCTCGCTGAACTCGAGGATATTGAAATCGCCGACGATGTTTTGCGCCTCCTTGCCGAACTTATCCCCCAGGAACCACCGTTTGTACTCGGTAAGAATCCACTGGACGCCCGGATCCGTCGATTTCACCTTTACGGTAAGAAGGCAGACCGCATCGCCCGGGACCGTCTCTGACGGCGTCGCAGCCGAACAGACCGGGGCGATGATCAGGAAAGCGAACAGCGCAGCAAGAAGATGTCTCGTCAGCCGCATATCATTTCCTTCCTTCCCCCGCCTTCAGCGGAACGGCAGGAAGAACCGCTCCTGCTGCGGGCGCGGCAACCGCCGGGGCGGCCGGCAACGATTCTTTGATTATCTTCCCTTTTTCGTAGCGCTCTTTATAATCGGGAGCGCCGTCGGCGTTCTCGTCGACGTCTGCGCCGACCGCCTCGCCGGAGCTGTTCAGGATGTATGTCTTGACGACATCGGGTTTACCGTCCCCGTTCAGGTCTATCTCCGACTTTTCCTGCTTGCCGTCCCTGAAATAGGTCACGCTTTCCATCGCCCCGTTATAGTCGGCATCGCTCTCTTCCTTATCCAGAATGCCGTTCACGAAGCAGGATATCTGGTCCGCCTTGCCGTCCTTATTGTTGTCGGTCTCGATCTTGATCAGCTCGCCGCCGGGCCCGTACACGAAATTATTGACGACGTCGGCCTTTCCGTCATTGTCGATATCCATCTCGACCTTGGTCTTTCTGCCCTTATCGAAATAGGTCCACGAATCGGCTTTCCCGTCGCGGTTGCTGTCGGTCTCGACCAGATAGACGTAGGCGAGCAGGTCAGTTTGGAGCTGTTTTACCACCTTGTTGCTGACGGTAAAGATGCCGTTGACCCCGTCCACCGCGCCGTAATAATAATACGGTTTCTTCTGGTCGCCGATCATCAGCGTGCTCTCCCTGCCGTCGTGCCGAACCGTAACGGCCAGCGCCGGCTTCGCGAGGCCGAACTCGAGCTTCCTGTCGTTCCCCCCGATGAAATCGATCGCGCGGAACTGGGACAACGGGCGGATGATCTTATCGACGGCGCCAGCCGCGATCTTCCCCTTGACCGGCGCGGTCATCTCCCAGCCGTCGCCCGTACGTTCGACGACATACTCCTTGCCGTCGCGCGCCAGCGTGATGCCGGTGACGTTGCGGGGATCGACCCGCAGGATGTTCTTCTCCCGGTAGGCATCCGGGTCCTTGGAAAGGACCGAGAGGATCTCTTTTGACGTTTCTCCTATGACATTCTTGCTGTCGTCCCTGAGGAAAAAGGCGCGCCCCCCCTCTCTGGCGCTCAGCGCGATCGTCACCGAACCGTTGACGGCCAGGATATATTGAGGCGGCAGGAGCCTGGTCTCCTTCGTCGTTTCGTCGTTGAACGGCATGTACCGCTTCACGGAATCCGATGTTAAAGCGCCGACAAGCCTGTCGACCTTCCCGCCGTCGATCGGCACGTCCGGGTAGCCGGCGCGCTCCCATCCGCCATCCTCTTTGACGAACGTAAACGCCTGGGCGCCTTCCCCTATCTGGATCTTCGAGACGTCAGCGGCGGCAAAAGGGACGACCCGGCGCTCCGCGAACGTCATCACATCCGCGGGAAACGCGGCAAAAAGTTCCCGGAGAACGACAAAACCGTTCTTGTCTTTGAGCAGACGGATCATGTCCGGCGAGCCGGCGATATCCCCGCAGAGGTCTGCGGTCTGCCGCGTTTCGGCGCTCCCCTTGCCGGCGGAGACCGCCAGCTCCAGCCTTATCGCCGCCCCGTCGCCTTTACGCGCCGCCTCTACCTGTTGTGCAGACATGAAATCGACGGCACGCAATGCCCCGACCTTCTCGATGAACCGGCTGACCGCATCGCCGCGGCAGGCCATCTCGAACGGAACGGTCACACGCCATCCATTCTTGTCGCGAAGCAGCCGGAGGCCGCCGTAGTTCACCTCGGTAACGGACTCCGGCGAAACCGCTTCAAATATCTCTTTGTCCTGAAGATCTTTCATTTCGACGTCCAGCGCCGCCAGCTGCTCCTTGCCAAGGACGAGAATATCGTCGCGGTGCTGCCATCTGGCGAAAAAGCCCTCGAACTGCTGCGCGTCCTTCCCAACAACGAGGGTGAACTCGTCGGCATCGTCGTTCTTGAAGCGCCACGAGCATCGCGGCTTATCGAGCCCGTACTCAGAAAAAATGAGCGGTATCTCTTCCGTATCCTGCCGGTATGTCTTGACGATGCGCATCTTTTCGAAAACCTGGAACGCCCGGTCAAGAGCTTCGCTGTCGACCTTTGCTGCAATAGGGGCCTTGATCGAGAACCTGCCGTTCCTTCCCTTCTCGATCACGAAGATCCCGTCCGGACGGAAGATCTCGATGCGGGCGATATCCTTACGATCGATCGGAACGGTGTCCTCTTTGATCGCATCCTTAAAGATCACCGGAAGACGAGATGCGTCCTCACGAAGCGATTCATATATGATGACGCCCATCAGCAGGACCAGGCTGATCAATACGATTAATTCCCGTTTCACTGATACGTCCTTCCCTGTTGCGCATTCGAACGGCCGGGAAAACAACACCGCAGCGTGTCCCCGGAGTCCTGTTATCGGCTTGAGATAAACCGGCCGTTCTTCTGGAACAGCTTGCCGTCGACCCACACCTCGCCTCCGCGGCGAAGGTCCTTGATCATATCCCAGTGCAGCGCCGACTTGTTCTTCCCGCCGGTCTCGGGATACGAATTCCCAAGGGCGAGATGTATGGTGCCGCCTATCTTCTCGTCGAAAAGTATGTTCTTGATGAACCGGTCGATCCCGAAATTCGTCCCGATCCCCAGCTCGCCGAGCCTCTTCGCCCCCGGATCGAGGCCGATCATCGTCCTGAGAAAGTCCTGATTGGCAGCGGCGGTCGCTTCGACGACAACACCGCGTCTGAACGTGAGCGCGACGTCGGTCACTTCCTTGCCGGAAAAACAGACCGGATAGGTGAACCGTATGCGCCCCTCGGCGGAATTCTCGACCGGGCCCGTAAAGACCTCGCCGCTCGGCATGTTGTGACGGCCGTCGCTGGAAATGAACTTCCTGCCGGCGACCGACAGGGACAGGTCGGTGTCCTCTCCGACGATGCGCACCGTCCGGACCTTGTTCAGACGCCTCGCAAGCGCCTCCTGCCTCTTCGCCAGATTTTCCCACTCGCGTATCGGGTCGGGCCGGTCGGCGAACATCGCCTGGGCGACGAACCGCTCGAACTCGGCGCACGACATCCCCGCGTCCTGAGCGTAAGCGGCGGTCGGAAAGAGCGTCAACGTCCAGCGGACACGGCCGTGAACGATATCGTTAAGCCTTCGCCGCGCCTGCCTGGCGGCTGCGATCTTCTTGGGATCGACGGCGGAGAGGTATTTCGTATTCGACTCGCTCTGTACGTAGATCGCCGCATCGATGTGGCGGGCCTCGTAGTACGCTATCGGGCTCACATGCCTTAGCTGCGAGTCGCTCGCGCTCGTATAAAAAATATGCTCCAGCTCCGGGATCGACATGCGCAGGAGCGGATACGCACCCTTCGCGACGACCCTGGCGTAGAGTTCCTTTAGGAGGGGCTCCGCGACGCTCGTGCCCGAGAGAAGGACCGTCTCCTTCGCGCGCACGCCGGCGGCGTAATCAACCAGGATACGGGCCATCGACTGACAGAGCGAACTTGTATGGCGATCGGATGTCATTGGAATGATTACCGGGCGGCTTCGACCTTGCCGCGGAGGTCATGGAGCGAATCTTTGAGATGCGACAACTCGGCCGCGGCCCCTTCTTTAGAGCCGTCGAGTATCTCCGCCTTCGCCCGCGAGAGGCTCGACTGTACTTTCCGATAGCTTGAACGGATCCCGGCCTGGTCCAGGATCTCGTTCGCGGCATTTATCGCTTTCTGCGCGGAAGCGCCGCTGCCTGTGCCCAGCGCCTGCACCGCCTCACCGAGCGCTTTCTGCAGCCCGTCGACAGTCGAGGCTGGGACGCTCGTCAAACGCTCCGTCTCGCGCAAAGCGCCTTGCAGTATATCGCGCGCCCTGGCGGGTGTTTTCTTGACGATGAACTCATCCGCCTGGGCCAACGCCCCGTAGATGTTCTCCAACGGAAGCCGCTTGCCGATGAGGCGGATGTCTTTCTCCAGGATATTAACCGCGGTCTCGGCAAGCCTCAGGTTGCCGTCGGAAACATTCTGGGCCGCCTTTTCGACCGTGTCGATGGCGCCCGCAATGAGATCTCCCGTCTTCGCACGCTCGTCTTGCGCGGCACGGAGAGCCGGAACGCAGAACGCCGCCGTCACGGCGGCACACACGATCAACAACGCGGCATTCTTCCCCATACGGATATCCGGCATGTCTTTACTGTTTGGGAGGCGCAGGCGGCCTCGCCTGCCTTTTTTGACCGAAATGTTTGCGCTTATTGAAACTGCTCTTGCTCTTATCGCGCTTTTTCATGCGGCTGGAGCTCTTGAACCTGTGCACGGTGGAAGAGCTGTCTTTCGCATCCTGCGCGCTCTGCTCAAGGGCCGGCACGTCCGGCACGCTGAACGGAACAAGAAGAACGCCAATGCAACCGCACACCGCCACGATCCTTTTGAGATTTCTCATCGCCGCCTCTCTTTTGTTCATGATAGTCTAGTCGTTCACCATAGCGTGTCAAGTTAAACTTCTGACCGTCAGCCTCCTCGATGTTACGACGACGAATTGCCATGATATGTTCAACGGAAAAGGAGGCGGGCATGTCCGAACTGCGCCGGAACCTCGCGACTAAAAAAAAGGGGGCATCATCGCGAACCGACCGCGCCAGGCAGCCGGAAGAGAACGTGCGTTTCCTGCGCGACATCAAGGCGTATCCCTAACGATCGAGCTCCTCGTCGACGTCCTCTTCTTCGGTCAACAACTCGAACAGGCAGAAGCCGCAAAGCGCGGTGATGGCGCTCCAGGCGGCTATCATGAAGATCCAGCCGTAAACGGTCATGGCAACCTCCCCGCTTCGCGATGCTGCTTCCAGGCGAGCTTTATCAGGACGAACCCCGTAATAAGCAGGGCCGCCATCAACGCGCGGGCACCCCAGAGATACGGGACATTCTCCTGCGGAACGCCCTTCATGAACAACACAGCGATACCGTCCTGGCAGAACCAGGTCACCAGCAAGACCAGCAGGTAGAGCGGCGTCACATACTTGATGATGTAGTAGAATATTCTCGACAAATTGATATCGGCCCCAAGATTGATCTCATGCCACCCCTTGTCCATCCCGAAGATCCAGGCGAACAAAACCGTCTCGATGAAGGCGAAGGCGACAAGCCCCACCGTCCCCGCCCAGAAATCAAGCTCGTCGAGGAAACCGTAGCGCAGGAAGAAAACCACCATCGTGCCGCCGATGAACAAGACGGCCCCGACCAAGTTCGCCGCTTTTTTCAAAGGCATCCGGAGCTCGTCCTGCAGGAACGCCATCGCAGGCTGGGAGAGCGCCACCGACGAGGTAATGCCGGCAATGAAAAGAAGGAAGAACCAGAGGAAACCGAAGATGCTTCCGAAGTGCAGTTTCTGAAAGACGATCGGCAGCGCCTGAAAACCGAGGTCGAAGGCGCCGCCTTTCGCTATCGCCTGCGTTTCAGACAGGCCGAAAAAAGCGATCGCCACAGGGATCGCGATCGACCCGCCCAGGATCACCTCGGCGAACTCGTTGAGCGAGCAGGCAGACAGTCCCGAGAGGGCGACATCGTCCTTTTCTTTGAGGTAGCTCGCATAGGTCTGGATCGCCCCGAACCCGACGCTCAGCGTAAAGAATATCTGCCCCGCCGCCGCCAGCCAACACGAGCTGTCCTTGAGCCTGCTGAAATCGGGGTTCCACATATAGGCAAGGCCGTTCAGGATATTCCGGTCCGGATACGCCGGATCGGGCGTACCCAGCGTAAAAACCCTGATCACCAGGATAACGCCGAAAAAGAACAAGAGCGGGAGACCCCACTTCGCGAGCACCTCGATCCCTTTGACGACCCCTTTTCGCAGGACATAGACATTGATCGCGAGCGTCAGGACAAAAAACGCATACGCCGTCCAGATATTCGAGAAATACTCGCTCGGGACCCTGCCCTGATAGCTGGCAAGGAACGTCCCCATCCCTTCGCGCGTGGTAACTCCCGTGTATTTATTGAAAAGCGAGAAAAAGCTGTAGGAGAGCGTCCACGATTCGATGTAATTATAATAGATACAGATGATGACCGGCATTACGACGCCTATGGCGCCGACATACTTGATAAAGCGGTTGTTCCACATCCGGTAGAAGATCCCCGGCGTCGTCCCGTGACGGTAGCGCCCGCCGAAACGCCCCATCGCCCATTCCACCCACAACAGCGGGATCCCGAGGAAAACGAGCGCAATGAAATATGGTATCATGAAGGCGCCGCCGCCGTTTTGCGCGGCTTTGACCGGGAAACGGAGAAAATTCCCCAGCCCGATCGCGTTCCCCGCCATCGCGAGGATCAGCGCGATCCGCGACGACCAGAACTCACGGGTATGATGATGGAACTGATGCTGTTTGTGCTTATCGACGGCCTGCTCCATGTCGCACCTCTCGCAAAGTTCGATGCAGCCCTCACTGGCTCCAGCCCCTGCGGTCCATCTCTTTTACCGCGAACATGCCCGTGATCTTCGCCCAGCCGTATATCCAGAGCGTCGCGACGCAGAAGATCGGATGGAGCCACCACGCCCGGTCCGGCTTCCGGGAATACCCGATCGCCGCCTGGATCACGAGCGGAAAAACGAGCGCGCTATAGACGACAAACTTCAGGAGCCCCTTCATATCGAGGCTCTTCCACGGGTATTTGCGCACCCCGAGAGACGAATAGTAGAGGTAATCCTTCACCCGGCGCTGCGTTTTCTTCACGAAGGTCCTGAACGTCCCCGAGAAGATGTGGACGATGCCGATCCTGACCTTCGCGAACTTCGTTACCCCCTTCGTATAGAGCTCGTACAGGATGTCGATATCGAACAGGTAGTCGCCGATCGCGCACTGTGAGAGGACTGACCGGCGCGCCGTGAAACCGTTGGCGCCGATCGTGGGAAAGTGCTTCTCGTCAATGATCTCGATCTTCACATACGGCCCCTTGTCATCCTGTCGCACCGGTATACCGGTCCATGTCCCGGTAAGGACATTCATCCGGTCATAATTGCCGAGGAACAGGCACAGCGGGTCGTTCATCCCCATCAGGGCGCAGTAGCGGGTGATCGCCCCGTCTTCAGGGCGGTACGCATACTCGATAGGCTCGGTGCCGGCGATCTCCGGGTCGGCATACGGCTCGACCATCCGGCGGACCCATGTCCGGTCGGGGAGGACGTTGTCGGAGTCGACGAAGGCGACGATCTCGTTTGAGGCGTGCTTGTAGCCGGCGGCCTTCCCCGCCTCGCCGGTCTTGAGGGGGTTCGGCACGATCTTCGTGTTATATCTGCGTGCGATCGCGAGGGTCTCGTCGGTCGAACCGGCGTCGGCGACGATGACTTCGATAAGCTCTTTGGGATAATCCTGTGCGCGGATCGACTCCAGGCATAACGCCAGGACGCGACCTGAATTGAATGTCGGCGTAACGATAGAGACGCTGGGGAGGTTCATCAACTATCTTCCGTCGCGGTCATCCGCGCGCTGCGCACGGCGTCACTTCGCGCCCTGGGCCGCGCCCTGCTTCTGTTCTTTTCTCATGCGCCGGTAATCCTGGATGAATTTGCAGACCGCGCCGACAAGCAGGAGGACATAGGCGATGTTGGCGAATATTTCGGCGTCATGCTCTGCGACGAGCGCAACGTCGCGTATCGGGAAATAGGGATAGATGAGCCCGGGCAGCGGGATCAGCATGATCAGGATCAGGCCTATAACGATAATCGTGTTAACCGGGTTCTTTATCGCCTTCTTCATCGTCAGGACAAAACCCTGAGCGAATTCCCTGCGGAACGCGGTCGACAGGTAGATGACGATCTTCGACAGCAGAGCGAAGAAAACGGCGCTGAACCAGAAGAATTCCGAGTTGATGATCAGATAATATTTCGAGAACAACGAGCTAATGAACAGCCCCGCAAGCACCGCGAGCGGAGCTATATAGGTCGTCGCGTCGATCCTGACAAGACGCGAGGGATCAGCCGATCTGCCGAACGATATGAGCTTGACGCAGAGCAGCATGGTGAGCGACAGGAGGACCGTGGCGAACAGCCATCCGTAGAGGCTCATCCCGAGGAGGAGCCGTATGTCTTTCACGATGCGGGGCGAGGCCTTGAACATGATGAACAGGTTATCCTGGACGCCTTTCTTCCTGCTGTTCTTGAGCGTCACGCGGTCGACGGACAGCGAATGCTCCTCGGTCCCTTTTTTCAATACCTTCACCCAGTTCGTCCCCGGCCGGACCATCTCGACGGGCACCAGGCCTTTGAAATTCAGGACCCCGGGATCAGTGTCGTATTCAAGACCGGGGACGAGCACGTCATTTATATATATCTGAACCTCTTCCGGCTTGAAGGCGTCGGTCGTGCTGAACTTGAGGTAATACTGGTCAACCTTCTCCGGCATGTTGAAAGAGACCGCCCCTTTCCCCTGCTGGAGGTTACGGACCACGTCGAACTCCTCGAAATTTGGGATCACGAGCAGATGGAACAGGAGCGAAAAAAGGAACCCGAAAAAAGCCGAAACGAGCAGTATCTTTGGAATATACTTCAACATAACGTGCCGCCTTCCCTGTAATTTGCCGTACTTTGTACCATATACCGAGACGAAGTTCAAACAAAATGACTCGTGCTAAGCAGCAAGGCGGCATCTTATCATGCAGGCATGTGGGGAGCATTCGTGTCAGCATCGCGGGATTTCCCCCGGCGAGGGAAATCCCGCTCGGCGACGCTTCTCGTTCATCCCGCCGCCAACGGCGGCGGGATCCCCTGCCCGCTCGAAGCGTCAACGTGCTGCCACGAACACTCCCCACCTGCCTGCTAAACATGGCGCTTCTTCTTGAATACGCAATCACAACAGCGGGTGACAGGGCGGCGTGAGTTCCGCACATTCAACATGTCTCCGGCTTGGACTCCGGCCGCAGGCCGGAGCGCAGACATGTTCGCTGAGTGAGGTGCGCCGCAGGAGCGCACCGAACGATGCGGGACACATGCCGCCCTGCCACCCGCTACACTAGCTCAGGTTTTTAATGACTTTGCCACGGCTATTCGATACACTTACGGCTTTATTTTTGGGGTTCTTATGAAGCGCTCCGGCGACTATATATTATCGACAGGCACTATACTACTAACTGCTTTTTATGCAGTTTGTTACATTTCTTTTTCCCTATTCTTTATCAAAGAGCACTTTGTCCCGTTCGACAAGACGTTCAAGCTTGAAGAATCAGGCACGCGGATCTCGTGCAAGCTCCCCGAGGTGGGGACGCATCTATTGAAGCTGTCCTACTATATCGACAAAGAGGACCTCGGCCCGCGTATCACCTGCAATGACGTTGAGCTGACGCCGGGATCGATCAAGACGAAGAGAGACGTCAAAACCTCCTGGAGCATCGACCGCAAAGACATCAAGACGGCGAAATACATGATATCTGCCGGCGCAACGGCATCGGGCGGCATCCGGATTGCTGTCTCGTTCGAGAAGACGACAGAGATACCCCCCGAAAGTTTCGTCACGATACGCAACTTCATCTCTAAACCGATAACCGGGATGTATCTGCTCGCCGACGACTTCGCGCACGCAAGCGCCCGGAGCTATTCTCCCGTAAGGATCGCCGCGGTCATCGCGTCCGGCCTGCTTATTTTCGCGGCGATCATCGGATGCCTTGCCGTTTTCATAAAAAAGCTGGAAGCGACACCCCGCGTATCGCTAGTTCTGTCGATCGCTGCGGTCACGCCGGTGGTGCTGTTCTTCGCAGGCGTCACGGCCGTCACGCTGTTTTCTCCTTACATGATCGTCCTCATGCCGAACTACTACGCGATCTGCCTCGTTTCCCCGTACCTCCTGATGACGTACCCGTGCTGGCGCCTGTTGCGAAAACTGGAGCTCTTCAAGACGGCAATGCTATTCAGCATGTACTTCCTGCTGGGAGCGCTGGTGTCGCTGTTCCTGCAGTTCGATTTCCTTGCCAGATTCTTCGCGGACGTCGCGTTTATCCTGCTGTGCGCAAGCGTCGGATTGTTGCTGTATAGAGAGATCTCAGCCTCAAAAAAGAATTGCCATGCGTAAACTCAGATCTGTCGTATTCATCATTATCGTTTCGCTGATCCCGCTCCTGTGGTTCAAGAAGGGCCACCTGATCGCCGGCGGAGACGTCGCCGCGTTCATAGACCTGGGGAATTACCTGAAATTCCTGCCGTACACGTGGGACGAGCAACTCTTGATTGGCCGGCACAATTTTCAACCCCATTTCCTGCTGCCCTACGGTCTCTTCTGGGGATGTTTCGAGAAATGCGGCGTTCCCGCGAATATAGTGGAACAGTTATGGGCCTGCACAACCTTCTTCTTTTCGGGCCTGTCTATGTATTATCTCCTCTCTATCATCCTGCCCGAGAAGGACGCAGCGCCCGCCAGACTGCTCGGCGCACTTTTTTACATGATAAACCCCCATGTCGCCAACACGCCGCTGCTCGTTCAATACAACCTCGCTCCAATATACATGTTCACTCCGCTGGTCATGGGGCTATATATGCAAGGCATTGCATGCACTCATTTCCGCACTCGTTTCCGGTACGCATCGTTATTCGGACTGTCATCGCTTCTGTTCGCAAGCTCGAGCCTCAACATCACCCATCTATTCGTCCTTATCTGCACCCTTGGAATATATACCGCTTACTATCTCGCGACCCGGCGGGGCGGCATCGGGGCGGCCAGCCAGTTCATCGCGCTTTGCGCTGCGCTCTATTTCCTGCTCAACTTCTGGTGGATCAGCACCGCCTTCGTAAAAATGGTCAACCTGAGCGGCAACGTCGCAAAAGCGCAGGGCGCATGGGAGGTCTTGAACGCAACGTCGCTCGCCGACGGGTTCCGCCTTATCGGCTCATGGGCATGGAGAGCAGGACATCGCGACAACCCGTATTTCCCGCATTACTTGGTGTATGACTCAGCCCTGTTCCTTTCTATCGAATTCCTGCTCCTATTCGTCATTTTTTCCGCGATCCTCGTTGCGCCACGGGCGAGCATCTTCCCGGCGATCCTGGCGATTGCCGGCCTGTTTATGATCAAGGGTTCGAACGGCGCCTTCGGATTTTTATACAAGATCGCATGGAAGCATGTCCCGGGGTTCTGGATATTCCGTGAACCGTTCGCGAAATTCATCCCAATGGTCATCTTCGCATACGCGATCCTTTTACCCGTGTCGGTCCATTACTTTCTCAAACAGATACGAAATCTCATCGTGCAGCACACAGAGGCAATCAGGAACAAAGCGTACGAACCATTCATACGCACGTTGCCTGCAACGCTCCCTATCGTCATAGGAGCCTGCATCCTCACGCTGGGTTTCCCCTCGCTCACCGGCCAGTCGATATGGGACCAGTACAACGGCGAGACACGCTCATTGCATGTGAAGATCCCGGACTACTGGCATGACGCGAGCGGCTGGTTCCGGGCAAATGACCCCGATGCACTCGTCTTCCCGCTCCCGAAAACCGGGTACGGCAGGTCCCCGTATAATTGGGAATCCGGATACAACGCAGAGTGTTCCCCCGTTAAGAATCTGTTCCCGACACCCCTGATCTATTATGAAGATTTTCCGCATACCCCTTTCCAGCGCTGGGTCAGCGATACCTTCAATATGTACCAGAAAGGCGCGACCGCCGAACTGCCGTCGGAAACCATCAGGCTCATCGGAGTCAAATACATCCTCCATCAACGAGACGTAGACTGGCGTTTTACTTGGCCGAAGGCCCTATCACATGACGAACTGCGCTCAAAGTTTCAGCATGACGCCGGGCTGCGCCTATTCCGGACTTTCGGGAAGCTGGATGTGTATCAGATCATGGATCCTCTCCCGACGATCTATGCTGCGAACAGAGTGACCGTAGAGCCGGTGACCGTCAACCCATCTGACATGGATGCGCATATGACGGCGCGAGCACCGCTGCTCTTCCTCGATTTTCAGCTGAATCCTTTCGACAAGGCCGCAATGGCCGGATCGTTCGCCGAACCCGGCGATACCGCAACCGCTCCTGGATTAACTGAAAGACAACCGCTCATCAATTTCGAGAAGATCAATCCGACGAAATACGTCGTGCATGCATCATCAGACAAGCCGTTCTGGCTGATCCTGAACCAGACGTTCTGCAGCGAATGGACGGCCTTCCTCGCACCGGCTGAAACGACGCCAAGCTCTGCAGTGCAAAAAAGGGTCTTCCTCGACGAATTCCTGAACGGAAAGCGGTGGACGCCACTCAAGCGACATTATGCCATAAACGGATTTGCAAACGGGTGGTGGGTGGACAAAAAAGGACCCGCTACCATAATCGTTCAATACGGCCCGCAATACAGATTTGAGCTCTGGATATACATCGCAATGATAACCGCCATTCTCCTTATCACGTACAACGCTCTATGCATTCTCAAGCGAACGCACAAAGGCGCAGTATGAAGGTTACGCTTATTTCCCCCTATCTAGAAATCTATTCGGTTGGGCCGCGGATAATTTCTTCCGTCCTCAAGCAAGAGGGCATACCGGTCCAGATGCTCTTTCTGCCGCAGGATTTCCATCACGTATTCAGCGAGAACAACCTGAACGACATCGTGGCGCTGGTCAAAGACTCCGACATCGTGGGCATCTCGCTGATGTCAAACCAGTTCACCCGCGTCGCCCAGCTTACCCGGGCGATCAGGGCGCGGACCGGTTGTTTTGTCGTTTGGGGAGGGATCCATCCGACCGCCGCACCCGAACAGTCACTCGAGCACGTCGACGCGATCTGCATCGGCGAAGGAGAGGAATCGTTTCGGGAGCTCGTGCAAAAGATACAGCGCGGGGAGGATGTCTTCACGACCAGAGGTTTTTGGTTCCGCAAAAAAGGCCGGATCATTCGCAACGACGTACGCCCGCTCATCAAAGACCTGGACTCACTTCCCTATCCCGATTACACGTATGATGAACAGCTGCTGTTCGACAACGACCGGATCAGCACATTCACTCTGCAGTCGCTCAAAAAACATCTTTCGAATATTTACTTAACGTTAGCGTCACGCGGCTGTCCGTTCAGCTGCGCATACTGCTGTAATGACATGCTCAAGAAGCTGTACGGGAGCGCCGCACTTTACCGGCGACGCAGCCTCCCCCATCTGATCGGAGAACTGCGAGAAATAAGGGAAAAGCTCCCATTCGTAACCCAGATGCATTTCGAAGACGACCTGTTCCTCGTTGCACATGAGGATGTCATCAGAGAGTTCTGCGGAACGTACTCTCGTACGATCGGCCTTCCGTTCACCGTCGGCGGGATCGCCCCCGGAACGATCAACGACGCAAAGCTGCGGATGCTCGTCGATGCGGGACTGCTCCATGTCCGGATGGGCATCCAATCGACCAGCGAACACATGGCGCGTCTTTACAATCGAAAACTATCCAAACCGCAGATCACGGAAACCATACAGCTGTTCCAGCGCTTCAGAAAAGAACTGACGACGCCCTATTACGACTTTATCCTCGACTCTCCGTGGGAGACCATCGACGACAGGATCGATTCGCTCCGATTCTTTGCGACGATCCCCAAGCCATTCAAAATGAACCTGTTTTCTTTGACGTTCTATCCCGGGACATCGCTCTACGCGCGCGCAAAAGAGGAAGGTCTGATCTCCGACGAGGAAAAAGATGTTTACAGCAAAAACTATACCTTTCTGAAACATACCTTCACGAACGCGCTGTACTATTTCCTCTACTGCAATTCATATCTGCCGCTGCGAATAAAGAATTGCATCCTGAACAAAAAACTGATTGAATTCATGGAAAAACGACCGGCCCTCGGAAAGATCAGCTTCATGGCCGCGAAATGCCAGTATCTGGTCATGGAAGGATTGCAGGATATTTTTTCCGGCAGGCTCTGGAGGATCGCGAAGTTCTTCCAAATACGAAAGATCGGATAAACACCCTATGCACAAAAAACTATTGCTGGTATTCCCCAAGAATAAAATAGACAAGATCCCGCCGCTCTATCCGCCGCTCGGGATCGGGTATATCTCTGAGGGGCTCACGGCGCGCGGTTTCGACCATCGCGTGATAGACATGCGCCTCAAACACACCTTCGCAGAGCTCGTACAGCTGATCGAAGAGTACCGGCCCGACATGATCGGCGTCAGCATGATGACCTTCTCGTACCTCGAGAATTACGAGTTCCTCGCGAAGCTCAAAAAGATGTTCCCGCAGATCGCACTCGTCGCGGGCGGCGCCCACGTATCGGCGATAAAGGGAAAGATCCTCGATGAATGCGCGGCGATCGATTACGCCGTCTACCAGGAAGGAGAGGAGACGGTCCCCGAACTCTGCGCCGATAAACCGATCGGGTCGATCAAAGGGATCTTCTATCGCGATCCGTCGTCAGGCGGCGTCATATTCACGGGAAGCAGGGAGATCAATAAGGATTTCGACACGGTCCCTTTCCCGAAATTCGAGAAATTCGAGCTCGGTAAATATATCACCGATAAGATCGCGATCCTGACGTCGCGCGGCTGCCCCTATCAATGCACCTACTGCGCCGTCGCGACGTCGATCGGCAGCGCGTTCAGGCCGAAGACGCCGGCGCGCGTCATCGAGGAGCTCACCTACTGGATCGGCAAAGGGTACCGGAAGTTCGATTTCATCGACGACAACTTCACGCTCGTCTACGACCGGGCGAAGGAGATCTGCCAGCGCATCCGCGGGCTCGGACACACGGACCTCTCGTTCGAATGTTCGAGCGGACTGCGGGCCGACAAGGTCGACCGCGCGCTGCTCGCTATCCTGAAGGAAACCGGTTTCAGGGCCTTCTCGATCCCGGTCGAGAGCGCCTCGAACAAGGTGCTGAAGGCGATCAGGAAGAGCCAGGACATCGCGAAGGTCGAAGAAACGATCAGGAACGCGTGCGAGCTGGGGTTCGACATCACCCTCTTTTTCCTCGTGGGCAGCCCGTCGGAAACGCCCGAAGACGTATCCCTGTCGGTCGCGCTCGCGCGCAAATACCCCGTCTACGACGTCTGTTTCCACAACCTTGTCCCCTTCCCGGGGACCGAATTGTACGACTGGGTCGAGAAAAACAGATATTTCCTGATAGACCCGAAAGACTATCTCAACCGGGCGACGCTGACATCGTTCGAGCCCTATTTCCAGACGCCGGAATTCTCCCGGGAACAGCGCATGCGCGCGTTGAAGGAGACGCGAAAGGCGAAGATGGAGATCCAGTACAAGGCCTACCTGAGGATATACGCGCGGTTCGGCGTCCTCGCGCCGGTCGCGGCCTACTTCACCTCGATCACGGCGCTGCAGCTCTTCCTGGCGAAGATACCGTTGCTACGCAGGACAGCCACCCGGATCCTTGCGCAGCGAAAAGCCGCGCATGATCAGAAGACAGCAGAATATCCCGGCGCACCATGCGAGTAGCTTGGCCGCTTCGTATCTCCCCTGCGGCCGGTATTCGATGATCAAGTCGTACGCGCCGGTCTTGCCGACAAACCAGCCGTTCGCATAATCGTTCAACCGGACATGTGCTTCCACCGGCGTTGAACTGTTCCGCTCGAGCAGCATCCCCGGCAGGACCGCGCTGTCTGCAATAACCGCCAGGATACCGTCAGCCTGCTTTTCCCTTATGCGCGCGCGCCAGCCCGGATGGAACGTCTCGTTGAAAACGATCCAGAAAGGCGAACGCGCCTCGACGTGCAGGATATATTTTGTCGGGTTGACCCTGCCGATCTTCCTGACAGGCATCTCATCGACGATGGTCGCCGCCTCTGCCGGCGACGTCATTTTCGCGACCTCTTCGGACTGCAATATGCTCACGTTCGGATCGATAGCCTTGAGAGCGCCGGCATCCGCCGCATTGAGACACGTCGTATAGGGGATGGCACCCCATCCCGCGGCCGCGGCATTGAACAGATCGACCTCTGCACCGGAAAAAACATTGATCGTCGGCGCGAAACTGAAGAGGCCGCCCGGATCTTTAACCTCGTAAAGATCAAGTTTGCCAAACGTCTCTTTGAGCGATATCGCCGGAATGCCGCCGAGCATCGCTTTCATCCCTGCCGGCTCTATCGCGTCAGGCCAGGTGAATCGCCACAAGATGTCGTTCTGCTGAAGTATATATTTCACGCCGAGCGTCTTAAGGACTGCACCGATCCCTTCCGACTTCCCCGGCCTGAAATGCTCAAAAAGCCGGTTGAACAGGAGCTGCGCCCGCGTCGTCGGAAAATCGGTCCAGTATGCCAACTGGTTCGGCAAATACGATATCGCCGCCGTGCTGGCCGACGTGAAACCTGATTCCCAGTCATACGGCCCTTTAGAATAGCCTGTCTTGGGAAGGAGAAAAACACGCGCGTGCGGGTCGTTCTTCAGGAACCATTTCCCGACCTGCGGCCAATACAACGGGACTTTCACCTGCATAGACCGCACGTTATGGTTTACCTGGTCCCAGATCACCTCGCCCGTGACGGCGGGATACGCGTTGAGCAGAACAGCAGATAACAGCAGTAGCGGATAGACGGCGAAAAGAGGCTTCTTCAGCGAGTGCACAAGCGCCGGCGCACGATCGATCCCGCTTACCGCCCATCTTCCGACGATCTCTCTCACCTGTTCAGACCCGATGCCGAAGAGAACTGCGAACGCAAAAACGTTGACATGGGTGAATTTCGACCACGGCTCGCGGAATATCCAGAACCCTTTGAGGTGATGCCAGCAGTATTCGTACACGAACCCGAAAGGCCCGGTGCCGCCCTTGACGAAGAAAAGCCCGACAACGAGCAGTAAAAGCGGGAACAAAACGATGCGTTTGCGGGCAAAAACCGCGCACAACGCGAAAAATGCGATCCCGTAACTGAGCAGTATGAAGAACCAGTTGCCGTAACTCGGATGATACGGAAAATAAGGGACATCGAAATGTTTGTGCGTCCACGCCCAGAAGCCCAGGAAGCGGAACGCCTCATAGAGGCGCGTCGCCCACAGCAGGTGCCAGCCGCTGCGGGTCCCCTGCACCTGGTCGGACATCTGCAGCATGACCGACAGCGACGACACCATCCACCAGCAGTTGATCAGCAGATACAACAGCATGGCAATGATCATGAACCGTATGTCGGCGAGAATGCCACGCGAGCACAGGAGCAGATGGTACAAGGTAAAAACGGCGACGATGATGACGAACGCAGCAACGTGCGGGACATTGACGTTCGAGTGAGTGTAGAGAAGGCTCGAGAGGGCGAACAGCGCCGCAAAGCCCACCCGCTTCCTTGCACCCTCCGCCTGCAGCCCACGGCTCCAGAACGACAGCGTCAGGGGACAAAACATATACAGCGGCGCAAGGTTGTACTGGACGATCAGCGGCGCAACGACCAGAAAAAGGTTGTATACGTAAAAGACAGCCGCGGCCAGCGGAGCGAGACTCCCCTTCTCCCGTGAAAATCCGCGCATGAATATGTGCATGGACATCGCCGAGGCGAAAAAGGTCAGAAAGACCCAGGCCTTCTCGATCGCGATCAACCCGATGCCCGCCGACTTGAGTAACAGCCAAAAATAGCCGTACGGCAGAGAGAAGGTATTGGACAATCCCGGCTCCCCCGCCGCGATGCGATCCTCCCACGCCCACGGAAAAAACCGCATCAGATTCGAGATATCCAGGTACTGCGCGACATCACCGCTGGCGATAAAGCAGCCCGGCTTGAACCAGAAGACGGGGATCAAAGAGATCGCGAACAGGATAAGTATGTCTCGCAGCAAAGTCCGTTTGTGCATTCAGGTCACGCTTTCTTCAGTTCGACCGTCATGAACATCCCCAACAAACTGTTCAGCGGCCCCAGAATCCGTTCGATCAAATTAAAGAAACCATACGACCATGACGGAACAAGCTGGCGGAACGACAGCCCGCCGCTGAGAAGATACCTGAACGGCGTGTGAGGCGACACGCACGCTATCTTCAGCGCCGGAAATTCACGGGCGAATCTATCCTTGTCACGGCAAAAGATGATCCATGGAAGCGCGCCATTGGCGTTATAAAGCGGACAGCCGTCCGTGAAGCCCCATTCGGCAGAAGGATCGAACCGCTCGTGGTGAAAACGGGTATAGACAAACCTCCCCCACGCAGTGTTAGCCGGCTCGATCATGACGACCTTCCCTCCGTGCGTCAGGCACCGCGCGGCTTCGCGAAAGAACCGGGCCGGATCGGGAAGATGGTGAAGCACATCTATCATAACGAATGCCCTGACCGAACCGTCCCTGAACGGCAGTGAGAGGGCGGAAAAACGCATATCGACACCCGGCACCGCCATGACCTCCGACGTTACGGCTTGGGGCAGGAGTTCTTTGAGAAAACCAC
>JAKLEM010000018.1 GCA_022711655.1 Candidatus Auribacterota bacterium | reverse complement strand
AAGAGATCGTGAAAGTGGTCTCGGTGCCGAACAAACTGGTGAACGTTGTCGTCAAATAAATAAGAGGAAGGGAGGGGCGTATGAAGAAAGTGTTCGGGGTACTGGTAGCTGCAGCAGTCATGAGCTGTTGGGCGGCCTTTGCGGCGGATCTGACCGAGACCGTGAACGGGGCCTGCAATACGGTCGCCGATGCGACAAGGCAGCCGCTGCAGGCGACCGGCCGGGCGGTCGTGCTTCCGCTTGAAGGGGTGAAGTTCATTGTCAATTCGATCAGCCAGGGGATGAGCGGCGGCGAAACGTTCTTCTGGGATTGATACTGACATAATGTTCGACCTGACGCGGCAGGAAAAGATCGTCATCACCTTTCTGGCGGCGGCTTTCCTTTCCGGAGTGGTTGTTCTTTGGTTCAAAAACCTCTACTGTGGCGCTGCTGCGGCCCCTGCGGGGGGCAAAACAGAGGTGGGCGGAGAAAGTCGCGGGACTCCGACGGAACTGTCGGTTACCGTTTCGGGGGCCGTTCTCCATCCCGGCGTTTATCGCGTGAAGAAGGGGGCGCCGGCTAGCGATGTTATCGATCGCGCGGTGCCGCTGGTCGATGCGGATGTTCAGGCAGTCGCGGACAGGCCGATCGAAACGGAAGGAGCTGTCGTAGCCGTGCCGCTCGCCAAGAGATCGCGGGACAGCGCAGCGGGGGTCGGCGCGGTGAATATCAACACTGCGACCGGCGAAGAGCTCGACAGGCTTCCCGGTATCGGCCCTAAGATCGCGTCGCGGATCGTCGAGCATCGCAAGTCTCGCCCTTTCCGTGAGGCAAAGGATCTGATGAATGTGGATGGGATCGGCGAGAAGAAGTATGACGCATTGAAAGACAGGATCACGGTTCACTAAACAAAAGAGGGGATATGGCGGGAGCGGAGCGAAGAAACTTTGTACGGATACCCTTCTGGTTTGTCGCCCGGTATCGTTCTGTGCCGAGCGAGAGGGCTCAGCAGCACAAGGCGGCACATGCGGCCGCATACCGCGATGCGTACGGGAAGAACCTGAGCGTCGGCGGGATCCTCATCGAGACCGAAGAGCATTTCCCCCTGTCGACGCTCCTCGAGATCGAGCTGGACATACCTTCCTTGTCCGAGCCGATCGTTCTGAGAGGCCGCGTCGTGAGGAGCGACGAGATAGAGCCTGACAAGCTCTACGACAACGGCGTTGCGTTCGAATCGATCGACGACAGGTACCGTAAGACCCTGTCTAACTTCATAGACCTTTTTAAATAGGAGGCTGGCTATGAGACAGTATGCCGCAGCAGTTGCTCTGATCCTGGTGTGCGTATGCGCGGGTGTTGCGAAAGGGGAAGAGTCCCCAAAGGACGTGTCGCCGTCAGTGCCTGCAGCGCAGAAGGCGGCGGTTCCCGCAAAGAAGCGCAGTGTAGACGATAAGACACTGATTGAGATTAAGAAACAGCTCCGCGATATGCGAGCGGAGATGGCCGAATTGGAAGAAAAGCTTGACCGGGCAACGACGGTTGGCCAGGAGAATAAACGCAGGAAATAGACAGGGGGGCTGCATGAGCTCTAGATACGCTGCCATTATAGGGATCGTTGGCATATTGTGCGCCGGGTGCGGAAAGGCGCCGACGCTGAATGACGGCCTGACCGGTTCCGCCGGGCTTGTCAAGACCGTCGGCGATGCCGCCGGGACGACAGGGGATATGGTCGGCGGGGCCGCATCGCAGGCGGGGACGACCGCCGTGGGTGCTGCGAATACAGCCGGGACCGTTGCGGCCGGCATGACCAAGGATGCCGCGAAAACCTCTTCCGACGTCGTGAACGGCGTCGGCGCAGCGGCGAACAATGTCCGCGTGGGCGCGATCGATACGTTCGGCGTCAGGGAAGTGACGACGTCCGACCGTTTCTACGCCGAAGACCTCAAGCCGGTGTACGTGATCCCTGCCGAAAAGACGGGCCAGTCAGCCAAGGACAACGAGATCTGATCCCTGATCCGATGATAGATCGTTATGATCGACATACTTCATTCACACGAGCTTATCCAATCGATACAGCAGTGCCACAACCTGTTCCTCGATTATTTTTTCCTGTTCGTCACCCGGTTCGGGAATAAGACGTTCTACATTGTCGCTATCGCATTTCTCTACCTCTGCATCGACAAGAAGTTCGCGGTAAAACTGTTCTACCTTTTTAGCGTCGGGATCATTTGCAACTGTATCGTTAAAGACTACTTCGCGCTGCCGCGCCCCGACCAGACGAAGGTCCGTGAGGTGATGGGATATCGCGCTCACGGCTACTCGTTCCCCAGCGGCCACGCGCAGGGGCCGCTGGCGTTCTGGGGTTTTTGCATGACCCGCTTCAGGTCGCCGCTGTTCATCGTTTTAGCGGCCGCCATGATCGTCGTCGTGCCGTTTTCGCGCCTGTATCTCGGGGTCCATTTCCCGCTCGATATCGTGGGCGGGCTGGTGATAGGGGCGTCGACAATCATAGCTTTCTTTTTTCTGTACCGGGCGCTCGACCGTTTTCCGCTCGAGCGGTATTACTGGGCGGCGGTCGCCGCCCTGACGGTGGCGCCGCTCGTTTTCTGCGCCTTTACGGAGGCTTCCGAGATGGTGCAGTTTATGGGCGCGCTGGTCGGATTTGGTGCCGGGTCGTTCCTTGAGGCCAGGTTTGTGCGCTTCGACGAGACGGGCGGGGCGCTGTTCCAGGCAGCCAAGATGGCGGCCTGTTTTGCGGGGCTAGCTCTTATCATGGCGGTTTTCGTGGCGATCCCTTTCGGGGGGAAATACCTTGATTTCGTATCGAATCTGGCGGCCGGCGGCTGGATATCCTGCGTGTTGCCGTATTGCGTCCGGAGATTCCGGGGGGCGCTGCGGGAGCGCGACGCGGTCGACCCCGCCGTTGCGTCCGGCGGGAAGGTGCCGGAGGTGGGATCATGCTGAACAGCCTCATAGAGGTCAAGGTCAAGAGGATCATCCCCACGCCGCTGGAGTTCGCGATATTTCTCGGCAACGGCGAGAAGACGTTCGTCATCGCGGTCGGAGCGGACGTCGGATCCGCGATCATGATGTTTATCGACGGTACGAAAAAGCAGCGCCCGCTGACGCATGATCTGATCGGCAACATATTCCTCGGGCTGGGGGTGACCGTCGAAAAGGTCGTTATCTCCGAGCTGTGCGACAGCACTTTCTATGCGCGCTTGATCCTGAAGGAACAGAACGAACTGCGCAAAAAGATCGTCGAGGTCGACGCCCGGCCGAGCGACTGCATCGCGCTTGCGCTGCAGCAAAAGGCGCCGATATACGTCACCCGGCAGGTGTTTGACATCGTGGAGAATGTCGACCTGTGAAAAGTCGCCGCATGCCAACTCTTCCGCCGATCCGCCGCTCATTGCAGACCGTGGCGCTTGCCGTTCTCGTGCTGGCTGCAGGTTGCTCCTCCGCGCAAAAAGAGATCCGGACAGCGTCCGGCGGAGCGCTTCCCGACGCGGTGGCCGTTGTAAAGGAAAGCGTTGCGGCCATCGTCGAGCGCGATCCCGATGCCGCCGCCGCCAAGTTCACGAAAATGAGCAGCGGACTGTTCGCCTTCTACCGCGGCACCTCGGATCTCTTTTACAAGTATAACGAGTACTACGGGATTGACGAATCGTTCGTTGTCCGGAAAGACGCCCAACTGCAGCTGCACGGCGATTTCCACCTGGAGAACTTCGGCGCGTATCGGAGCGAAACAGGGAACGTTGTCTTCGACCTGGTCGATTTTGACGATACCTTCAGGGGCCCCTATCTTCTCGACCTCCGGCGGATGGCCGTTTCGCTCATGATCGTCTGCGAAGAGAAAGGGATGGCGCCGGAAGCGGAACAGGTCGTCATGCTGTTCCTTCGCAGTTACGAGCAGATGATGCGCTCTATCGCCGCGGGAGACCGCCGCGCCGACTTCTGCTACCGGAACGGGGCGGACGTCCCCGCAGTCGATACGATCATCTCCGCCGTGAAAAGGATCGACCGTCATGAATTCCTCGAGAAGGTTTGCAGGACGCATATATCTGCCGGCGGCAGCCGTAGGTTCAACGACGATAAGGGCTATGCACAGGTCGCCGACTTGACGTCGTTGAAGAGCGCTATGGACCGGTATCTCGATACCGTCCTGCCGGAATATCGCAAGGACGACGACTATTACGCAATAAAAGATGCCGTGATCAGCCGCAGGGGCGGCATCGGCAGCGCGGGCAAGCTGCGCTACCTCGTGCTGATCGAGGGGATGACGGCGGACCAGTACGACGACGTGGTCCTGGAGTTCAAAGAGCAGTCACCGCCCGGCTGGGCTGCGTACTACGGCGACGCGCCGATGCATAACGGTAGGCGCGTTCTTATGGGCTTTTATCTTATGCAGTCGGAGGCGTATCCCGGGATGGGCTATACCAACGTCGACGGCAGGGATCTCTTTGTGAGCGAATTCCTGCCTTTCTACCGGGAATATGACGCCGACGATATCAAGACCCCCGAGGATCTCCGGCAGATCGCGGCGGTCGCAGGGACGCTTCTTGCTAAAGGCCATATCCGCGGAGCGGAGGACCAGGCCCCGACGGCGATCGTGATAGCTGATACCGTCGCCGGAAGCCCGTTCAAAAAAGATATGATGGCGTTTGCCCGGGGATGCGCGCGGTTTATGCGCGCGGGATATGCGGCGTTTCGCGAACGTCTTAAGGACCACCCGCTTCTCGTCGTTCTCGTCACCAGGTAGCCCGCTTTTCGCCGCCCTCCGTAGCGTCTATTTCGGCCGAAGAAAAAATGGCGGCAACATCACTTTTTATAGAGAACATGTCTCATCAAATAGGTGATTTTCGAAATGGCGAAGAACGGTTTGGCTGCAAGGCGCAGGCCAGCGACCGCGGAGGCGTACTGGGAAGTACGCCGCTCAAGGGAGCGGTGGCCTGCAACGCCCCCATACGGGGGCTGCTCCGCGAATCTTCGATTCGCCGGGTTGCCGCAGACGAACCGTTATCCGCCATTTCGGGCTGAAAAATCCCCTTGACATCTATGTTGCCTGGTTATAATATGCGACATGTACAAGGTATGAAACCTATGAAGGCTATGAAAGATATGCGAGACATCAGGGACGAGCGCGACATCCGGCGTTATTTCAAGATAGCCGATCTCGCCCGCGAGATCGACCGCACCCAGCGGACGGTCAAGGAGTGGGAGAAGAAAGGGCTCATCCCGAAACCTCAGCGCGACAGCCGCGGCTGGCGCGTCTACACGGAAAAGCAGCTCCAGGACATCATCAGGCTGGTCAAATCGCATAATTATTTCGTCAGACTGGGATAGGAGGTTGTGACGGCTATGCAGCAGGACATGACATTACGCGCGGTGGAGTCGGTGCTCGGTAACCTCGGGTACGGCACTATCGCGCTGAACGACGCGGGCGTGGTCGTCAGCGTATCACGGTCGGCGGCGGACATATTGCATATGAAGCAGGGGCAGATCCTCGGCAAAGAGTACGGCATCCTCGGCGAGAGCTTCTTTCAAGTGATCCAGTGCGCGCTGTCCCGCCGCGTATCGGCGTCGCAGGACGATATCGTTTACACGACGCCTGACGGCATGAAACGTTTTCTTTCATGCACCTTGTGCGATATCCCGGGGGGCGACGGCAGCCGTGCCGTCGGCCTGTTCGTGCGCGACGACACCGATCTCGTCGAGCGCGAATGCGCCGCCGAGCGCACCCAGCGGCTCGCACGTATCGGCGCGATGACGGCGTCGATCGCCCACGACATCAAGAACCCGCTGGTCGCGCTCAAGACGTTCGCGGAGCTTTTTCCCCAGAAATACCACGACCGGGATTTCCGCGAGACATTCACGTCGATCGTCCAGAACGAGATCCGGCGAATCGACGACATGGTCTCCCGTCTTCTCGATTACGCGAACCCGAAAAAACCGAGGCTCGAGACGGTCAGGCTCGACACCATGATCACGGAGACGCTGAGCCTCTATTCGCTGCGGGTGACCGAACAGCGCATCGATATCCGGAAAGGGAGCGGCCTCTCGACTGCGCCGCATCTCCAAGGCGACGGCGGCCAGCTTCGCCGCGTCTTCAATAACTTGATCCTCAACGGGATCGAAGCGATGCCGAACGGCGGGACCCTGTCGATCGACGCCGCAGTGAAGTCCGGCAAGGACAGGAAGAACGGCATCATGGTTCGCCACATCGAGATACTCGTCGCCGATACCGGGGAAGGCATCAGCGGCCGCGACGCGGAGAAGATATTCGAACCTTTCTATACCACGAAGAAGAACGGTTCCGGCCTCGGCCTGTCGATCTGCAAAAAGATCATAGAGGAGCATGGCGGGACGATCCAGGTGAGCAGCGGCGGCGGAGGCACCTGTTTCACCGTGCGATTCCCGCTGCCCGATGCCGCCTTCGTGAAGAGCGTCAGGCCGGGGCCGAAAGGCGTCGCGAACAGCTCCGGGGAACTGCCGCTCGGCATCGAAGACGCTCCGTGGCTGACAGGGAAAGCGGTGAACCGATGAGCACGGTGCTGCTTTTCACACAAAAGAAAGAGACGGCGGCCTTTCTGACGGGAAGCCTCGGCTCCTCGTGCCGCCTCTTGACCGCCGAGGACCAGCGGCGTTCCGCAGAGCTTGTGCGGCTGGCCGACCTTGTCATCATCGATATTGCCGGCGGACAGCGGTTCGATCCGTTGTTCCTGCAGACGCTGCGGGGGATTAACGCGCGCGCGCATTATGCCGCGCTGTCGGACGCAGCGGCGCAGGTTGACCACGCCGCCGGGTTCGATTCGGTGATCGACATGTCCATGAACAGGGACTCGCTCAGGCAGACGATCATCCGGGAGATCGAGCGCACCGACATGCGGCACGAGCTCGAGATCATGAAAGGCCGCCGCGAAGAGACAGCTGCGCCCGGCTTTTCGGCGCCGCCGGCGCTTCCGGCGCCCCAGATCGTGCGGCATCTGACCACGCTGGTCAATAGGCGTATTTTCGACGCGGACGCCTTCATGCAGAACTTCGTCACCACCTTCAAAGAGGTGAGCAAGGTCAGCCGCGCGGCCCTCATCGTCAAGGACCCGCAGTCGACGCAGGCCTACCGGGTCCAGGCGTCGTTCGGGATCGAAGAGGACCTGTTGAAGTACCTGACCTTCTCCGCTGGGGAAGGGATCCTCGGCGGCATGGCGAGGGACTGCGCGATCATGCGGAAGGAGTCGGCGCACTACAAGGCTGCCCGCGAGCTCGATCTGCTGAAAGTCATGTATGCGGTACCGCTGGTATCCGACAAGGGCCTCTATGGCGTTCTGGCCTTCAATAACCGCGTGACGGGTGTTCCGTTCTCGGACGAAGACCTCCTCGGCTTTTACGAGCTGTCGGCATCGGTCGCGCAGGTCGCCGAGCGGACCGCCGATTTCGGCTCTCTGCACCTGCAGAGGTATGTTTCCGAGAACGTGATCGATGAGATCTCTTCGGGAGTCGTTACGGTAGATGCCAAGGGCAGGCTCACGACCGTGAACAAGGCGGCGCGCGGCATGTTCGGCATCGCCCCGGGGGACGCCTCCGAGGTCGCCAGGGCGAAGCTGACGCCGGCCTTTCTCTCGGTCATTAAAGAGACGCTGGAGAGCGGCCTCGCACACGGTTTCCACGAGGTCGCGGTGAACGGGACATCGCATATCCTCGACGTCGACGCCTACCGGATAACAGACGCGGCCGGCCATCTGGTCGGCGCCTCGTTCGTCTTCGACGACCCGCATTACGAGACGACGATCGAGAAGGAGGCCCGCCAGGCGGAGCGCCTCGAGTTCGTCAACAAGATCGCGCTGCGGAGCTCTCATGAGCTGCGCAACTGCCTGGTGTCGATCAGGACGTTCACGCAGCTGCTGCCCGAGAAATACGTCGACGAGCAGTTCCGGAAGGATTTCTATTCGGTGGTGAGCAAGGAGGTCGAGCGGCTCAGCTCGCTGGTCGACAAGCTGCTTTTTTTCGCCCAGCCGATCTCGCTCCAGTACGCGAAAGTGAATATCAACGAACTGGTCGACCAGAGCATATCCGCCATCAAAGGCAGCGAAGATGGCAGCGTGACGGTCAACAAGCATTTCTCTCATCAGCTGCCGTTCATCGAGGTGGACCGGGAGCAGATGACCAAGGCGTTCGCGAACATTATCCAGAACGCCCACCAGGCGATGCAGAAAGGCGGGAGACTGATCATAACCACCCGCGAATCGATCCAGGACGGCAGCGGCGAGAGCGCGCTCGTCGTCCAATTCAGGGACACGGGTAAAGGGGTGTCACTGCCTGACAACCAAGAGGTGTTCGAGCCGTTCTTCAGCACCAAGAGCAGGGGGCTGGGGCTCGGCCTGACGATAGCGAAAAAGATCGTCGAGGAGCACGGCGGGTCCGTCCGCTTCGAGAGCAAGAAGGAAGGCGGCGCGGAGGTGCTGGTCGTCGTGCCGCGCGAGCCGCGCAAGGCGTCGACCGTGGCGCTGGGCGGCGCTCCGCATGCGCACAAAGGGACCGACAGCCTGAGGACGTAACTATGGCACGGAAGAACATACTTGTCGTCGACGATGAGCTGGGAGCGCAGGAGTCGTGCAAGATCATCCTCAAGGATGATTACAACGTATTCATCGCAGAGGACGGCGAGAGCGCGCCGCCGCTGCTTCGCAAGCACAGGATCGACCTTGTCCTGCTCGACGTCGTGATGACGGGCATGGACGGGATCGAGACGCTGAAGAAGATCCGGGAGACGCACGCGCGCCTGCCGGTGATCATGGTGACCGCGACGAAGACGATACGTACCGTCGTCGAGGCGATGCGCATGGGCGCGTTCGATTATATTACGAAGCCGTTCAACATCGACGAGATCCGCGGCGTTGTCGCCAAGGTGTTCGCCCGGGAGGACGTGCCGGAGGACGAGCCGTCCGTCGCTGTCAAGGACTCAGGCGGGTCTATCATCACGTCAAGCGACAACAGGATGCAGGATGTCCTGCGGGCGATCGGCCGCGTCAAGGACACCGACTCGAACGTGCTCATCATCGGCGAGAGCGGCACAGGCAAGGAGCTGGTCGCGCGGGCGGTCCATTTCAGCGGCGAGCGGCGCAACGGCCCGTTCATCGCGGTGAACGCGGCGTCGATCACCGAGAGCCTTCTGGAAAGCGAGCTCTTCGGCCACGAGAAGGGGGCATTCACCGGCGCGATGGCGATGAAGAAGGGGACATTCGAGATGGCCCACCGAGGGACGCTGTTCCTCGACGAGATCATCGACACCTCGCCGGCGCTCCAGGCGAAGCTGCTGCGGGTGCTCCAGGAGAAGGAATTTCGCCGCGTCGGCGGCAACGACCTGATCAAGGTCGACGTCCGGTTCATCGCCGCGACCAACAAGGACCTCATGCAGGCGGTGAAAGAGGGGAAATTCCGCGAGGACCTCTATTACCGTATTGCGGTCGTCCCGATCGAGCTGCCGCCGCTGCGCGACCGCAAATCCGACATACCGGTGCTGGTCGACCATTTCTTCAAGCTGTTCTCCCGTAAGATACGTTCCCAGGTGAAGCTGTTCTCCGACGACGCGGTCCGGAGCATGATGGAATACGACTGGCCGGGCAACGTCCGCGAGCTCCAGAATGTGATCGAGCGTATCCTGGTCACTGTGGAATCGGATACGGTACAGCCGTACCATCTCCCGCCGCAGATACGGCTCCACGCCGTGATGGAGGATGGCGACCTCGACGGTTCTTTGAACAGCTTTTCGCTCGAAGGGACGATATCGCAGTACGAGAAGCGGATCATCGAAAACGCGCTTGACCGGAACGACGGCGTCCTGTCGTCGACTGCCGAATATTTGGGGACGACGCGTCGTATCCTGAAATACAAGATGGACAAGCTCGGCATCATTCCTAACAACCGCGGCGGTACCCTCCGCCAGGCAAAAGAAGACCCTGTCGAAGAAGACGCCCAGTTGCAGTGATGCATATTTCCCGGTTTTTGGCCTTCGTTCGTTGCGCTGGATGATCCCGCCTGAAAATGGTATCATTTCGTTTTCCGTCCTCATCCATCGTAAACGTATCGCAACGGAGTTGTCTGTGGAAAGCAGGAGAGAGTTCCTCGGCAAGGTGGTCAAGGGGGCATGCCTGGCGTGTATGGCCTCGGCCCTTCCTTTGGGAGGGAAAGCGTTCTCGTATCTTCAGGGAAGCGCGCGTGCCGCGACGTTGTCAGACCATGAGGCGATGTATTACGCCAAGGCGGCGAACAACCGCGTCGACTGCAAGCTCTGCCCGTGGCAGTGCCGCGTTGTCGACGGGACTCGCGGCAGGTGCAACGTCCGCGAGAACCGCGGCGGCACGTATTACGCGCTGACCTACGGAAAGGCCTGCACCGTTCACACCGACCCGATCGAGAAAAAGCCCCTGTTCCATTACCTCCCCGGTACGAACGCCTTTTCGATCGCGACGGCGGGATGCAACTTCGGCTGCGAGTTCTGCCAGAACTGGGAGATATCGCAGGCCCAGCCGGAGGACATCAGCAACGTCGATATGCCTCCCGCGGAGGTCGCGCGGCTCGCGAAAGAGAACGGCGCCCGCTCGATCGCGTACACCTATTCCGAGCCGCTGATCTTTTTCGAATATATGCTCGATGCCGCCCGCGCCGCGAAAGAGCGGGGGATCGGGAGCGTGATGATATCTAACGGGTATGTCCGGAAAGAGCCGATGAAGGAGCTCTGCGGCGCGTTGAGCGCGGTGAAGATCGACTTCAAGGGGTTCACTGACAAGTACTACGAAGATGTGTGCCATGGCCAGCTCAGGCCGGTACAGGATACGCTTGTCCTGCTCAAAGAGGCCGGGATCTGGTTTGAGATGGTCGTCCTGCTCATTCCCACGCTCAACGATTCGCAAGGGGAGATCAGGGAAATGAGCGGCTGGGTGAAGGCCAATCTCGGCCCGGATGTCCCGATCCACTTCACCCGGTTCTACCCGACCTATAAGATGCTCAACCTGCCCCCGACGCCGATACGAACGCTGGAAATGGCCCGGAACACGGCAATGGAGGAAGGGATCAATTTCGCCTATGTGGGGAACTTGGCCGGCCACGAAGGGGAGAGCACCTACTGTCCCTCGTGCAAGACGATGCTCATCAAGCGCATCGGCTACTATATCGAGTTCAACAAGATCAAGGACGGCTCCTGCCCGTCATGTTCCTGCAGGATCCCCGGTGTCTGGAGCTGATTTTCCCCGAATAAATTGGTTGTTTTTCAGACCTCATCCCCCTATAATACTGCAAAATTTTTAACTTAAAGGAGGGGTTCCATGGCTCACAAGATCAACAGCAAGTGCAAAAAAGTCGGCGAGTGCAAAAAGGTTTGCCCGGTCGACGCGATCTCGGAAGGCGATCCCATCTTTGTGATCGACCCGAACGTCTGCATCGACTGCGGCGCCTGCAAAAGCGTGTGCCCGCACGATGCGATCGACGCCGAATAATCGGCGCCGCACGATCCCATATCCGGAGGAGCGCTCATGGGGCAGTTTACGGTGACGTTCTGGGGGGTCCGGGGCAGCCACGCCACCCCGGGCAAGGATACCGTGAAGTTCGGCGGGAACAGCACCTGCATCGAGGTGAACGCCGGCGGCAATATACTTGTGTTCGACGCCGGCGGCGGGATCATCAACCTCGGCAGGAGCCTCCGCGAGCGGCATCTTACGCCGGCGTCGCCGGACAGGAGAGAGTCGCTGACGGTCTATCTGTTCTTCACGCATACCCACCACGACCACACTGAGGGTCTCCCGTTCTTCGAGCCCGCCTATTTCGGCAAGACGGTCATGCATATGTTCGGGCCGCGCATGCTGACCAGCGATCTCGAAGATGTCCTCGCCCACGCGATGGTGCCGCCGTTTTTCCCGATATCGATGGAGGACATGGGGGCGCAAAAGCTGATCCAGAATATCTCGGAGCGCAACCAGGTGATCATCGCCGGGCAGGATGCGCCGCCCCAGATCATCAATAAGGCGACGGACAAGCGGCCGCTCACCTCCGAAGCGGTCGTCGTCGGCGCCATGAAGGATTACAACCATCCGCGGGACGGCGTGTTGATCTATTCCGTCGAGTATGAGGGCAAGCGGGTGGTAATCGCGACCGATGTCGAGGGATATATCGGCGGTGACCAGAAGCTCATCGGTTTTGCTCACGGTGCAGACCTGCTGATCCACGACGCCCAGTACACCTATGAGGTATATGCGGACGGCAAATATCCCAAGCAGGGGTGGGGGCACAGCACGGTGGAGATGGCGGCCGAGGTGGCGCAAAAAGCCCAGGTCAAACAGCTCGCACTGACTCATCACGACCCGCTGGATACCGATCGGATGGTCGATCTTAAGGAGTTGCACGCGCAGAAGCTCTTCAAGAACACGTTCGCGGCGTATGAAGGTTTGACGGTAACGTTGTAACGTGTTCGTTGAAGCTATTTTAGTTTTACGATAAAAGGCCCCGTAAGGCTTTGCCCTACGGGGCCTTTTATTTTTTAGGCCGCCTTGACAGAGAGACAAAAGTGATGTATAATATTTTACAGGTTAACGAGTTATGAATATCGATCGCGGGGTGCTATGAGAAGGGCGTCGATATGGTTCATTTTACGAACAGTTTAAAAGATACGGGCAGGCGTCTATGCGCTATAGCGCTTGCGGCCGCATTGTTGTTTCCCGGCGCTATGGCCCCTTCTCAAGGGGCTTACGCCCTTGCGCCATCGACCGAGGTCGACGATCTGCTGGGCGAGTTCTCGCATGCGTATAAAAGGCGTACCGTTTTCGGAGCCGTGCCGGGGGCTGCTGACGCCGGTATCCTTTGGGAGATGCCTGCCGAGGGGAACAGGACGCCCCTCTTGCTGCCCCATGTTAATGACGTCGGCCGTGACGCATTTTCGTTTCCCCCTGTCTCCGGAGGAGCGGCGGGCGTCAACCTGCTTGATGCGCTGAATGCGGCCGTCGACGGCCTGTACCGCGATAAGCGTTTCACGTGTTCGAGCGGGGGCTTGATCGTTTGTGTTTCCGGGGACGCCGTGCCGTGGGAGCTTTTGTCGGACCTCCATATTCGACTATTCATGAAAGGAGAGCCGGGCGGCCATGCGGCAGAGACGGTGAGGCGCGCTTTGATCGACGAGATGTCGAAGCGGGGCGTATCGGTTCGCGACGATGCGCTCACGCTGGTTTCGGGAGGAAGGGAGCGTCAGATCCGTCTGACGGTCGAATGCTTGAGCGATGACGATGTGAGCCCGGCAAGCCGGCTGGCATTCCGGTATGACCCGTGGGCGTATTACGCCGGAGACGCCTCGCGGATCGGCGTGATGGCGGATGCGTTGTCGCAGATGCCGTTCGACGCGTTGCTGGACAGCGTGTGGGAGTCGTACCAGCGGGAGATCGCCGAGCTCAAGAGTCCCGATGCGGAAGCGACGGTCGCGGGCAGCCGGCGCAAGCTGTCTCGCATGGCAGCGCTGTTACGTATGCGGGGGATGGATGCGGAGTTCGCCGCGGCGGTCTTGACGCTCGCGAGGGTTGGCGAGGGCATGTTGTGGGACGATAACGCGCCGATCGTCAGCGCGGATATCTCGCGGTGGATGGATTCGCTCGACGTTACGGTCTCGAACTATGAAAAGGTGAAGGCGTCGATAGCCGCGGCGTTGGTCAGGAGGTATGTTTCCGCCGTCATACGGCAGGCAAGCGATGATCCGGATATCTCCAGATCTCCCCGGAAGACGCTCAGATTTTTCCGGCGGCAGCTGCCGGCGCGCGGCGATCTTCGGGGGGCTTTCGTCCGACTGCTTCGCCCCGAGGGCTCGGTGAACGTCGGCGAAAGGCTCAAGTCGCTGAACGACCTGACCGAGTCGCTGGGGCTTTCGCAGGACTGCCGGGCGCGGCTCGCGAGACTTGCGGGAATGGATCTCAACGATGTTGTCCAGTCGGTCGTCGACGATTTCGGACGGGAGACGGAATTAGGTCAGCTCGCAGCCATGTTGTCAGCGCAGACAGGTTTTACCCCGGACGAGATCAGGAGATGCATCGACGAGCTGAGCCGAAAGCGCATGCTCGCGCTGCAGCGGCGCGGCGGTGAGATCTACGTCTTCCCCCTCGAAAGATACGTTTCGATGATGATCGACGTTATGAGATCGGGGGGAGCGATCGGCCAAGGCGATAATGCCGCCTATCCCCCGGCTGTCCGCGCGGTCGCCTCTCTTTCCGGAGAGCGGCGCGCGGCCGTGCAGGAACTCCTGTGCGAGATCCTGCTCAGGACTGAGCATGTCCGCGACCGCTATGACCTGCTGACGGGAGGGTACAATATCCCGCAGACGGCCGCGCTGCTGGGCACTATGCCGGAAGCGGCCGTCAAGGCCGCCTGCGGGGTTCTCAAGAGTCTCGCAGTCCTGTCGGACGTCAGGAAATACGACGGCCTGCTTTACGCGTACGACCTCCTGAAGGGGTGCGAAAGAAGCGGCCATCCTGACGACTTTGTCTCGGGTTTCACTATCTTCTTTACGATCCTGTCCGGGGATCTGGAGATGCGCAACTACGCGGCGAGCCGCGTGTGGGATATCGTCCGGACCGCCCGCGCCCAGGGACGCGATCTGGGCGCTCTGTACCGCTCTTTCATGAAAGATATGCCGCATGCCGCCGGGCTTGCCGCCGCGTTTTTCGCGGTCACCTGCTATATCAGCGATTGCGATCCGCGCGCGCTTGAACGGGTGAGGCTGTTGCTCGGCGGGTTCAGGTCCGAGAAAGAGGAGGACATGGAACGGCTTCTGAACGCGGTCATCGATTGCAGCACTTTCGCCGGAAAGATACGGATCATGCTGTCACGGACGTTCGATCTGCTGGAGAGGGAGAAAACGAAAGATCTTCAGAAGGTCATCAGGACGGTCAACCAGTATTACGCAGTCTGTGAATATGAGCGCGCGAAGCGCGTGTCGATCCTGGACGCGCGGAGTATGGTCTCTTCCGCGACGTTCGACGACCTGTGCCGGTCGGTCAGAGCCGCCCTTAAAAAGATAGACAACCGCCCCAAAGAGGTTCCGCCCTTCGGGCTGCTGCTCGCCGAACTTATCGAGGGCATCAACGAAGACAGGGCTGCCGGCGCGGAACGGTCGGATTACGTTATGAGCGCCCATCCGGCGCTCGGTTTTCCCGAGGGGTTGACGGCTCAGATGCTGGTGCGCATGAACCTCGATGTGAGGCCGTCGCCGTCGGCGGTAGAGGAGTACGGGCCGGACGTTCTCCGCTACGAGATCCCCTATAGAACGAGGATCGGCATGCAGCGCGTGCTCGGCCGCATTTCCTGCGGCATCGGCCAGGTTGACGGGCAGACCGTCATGTTCGTGGGCGAGATACAGGCGTTCGGGTACTGGTCTCTTCCTGACCGGCTGAGAAAACGGCTTGATGACTGGCACAAGGCTGCGATTGACACGCTCGAGCAGAAGGCGGCCTTGCTGGGGATACGGACCGTCTATGTGTCTCATCCGGACACGGTCGCGGACCACTATGACCTTTCGGACGCGAACCTCGGGAAATTCTATCTGTCGCTCAGGAAACGCGGCTATAAAGACACCCGCAGGAACGTTGTGCTCAAGCTGGCCGACGGCGTGCTGGAGAAGAAATTCCTCGTCAAGCAGCTTGCGCAGCCGCGCTCGCTCGAGGCCCCCGGGCTCGCATGGTTCCCGGATGTCGATCCGTCGGTGCAGTTCATCAAGGAGATGCATATCGTCCGCGATATCGTGCTCAAGGAGCGCACGGAGGTGCATGAGAAGGACCTTAAGATAGACAAAGCGCGGGAACTCATACAGATGATATCCGAGATGCGCCATGAGGTCGGCAATATCATAGCGATCGCGACCGGTATGATCGACATGTACGCGAGCAGGCTCAAGATGGAGACGGAGCGCGCTTCTGACGGCAGCTCGCTTTCACCTGAAAGCGCCGCATTGAGGCGGGATATGCTCGCGAAGATCGTTGCTCACGCGGACCTGTTCCGCGTAAAGGGGCAGAACCTTGTATATCACGACATGGCTATGCTCGGCAGGGATAGGGTCGTGACGCGAGAGGAGGACGCGGAGGAGGTGATACGGCTGGCGCGCACGTTCGTCGATACGGTTACGGCGCATCTGTCGGAAATGGACGATATGCTGAACCTGATCGAGATCAGGTTCAGGATGGTGTACAACAAGGATTTCGATGTCACGAAATCCAGGGAGAATATCGGGATCATGCGCCGGCTTATCGGCGAGATACGGTCGCACGTGAACGACGAACCGCTGGAGAGGAACCTGGAGGTTGTCGATACTGCCGGCTATCTGAAGGAGTTTGTCGAGGAGATACGGAACCAGCGTATGATGAGGCATGTACAGGTCGAGTTGTTTGCCGGCGACGGTGTCCCGGCGGTAAAGATAGACCGATTCAAGCTGAAACAGGTGCTGCTGAACCTGGCGAAGAACGCGAGCCAGGCCATGTTCAGCGCGCCGGGGGAGAAGCGCTTGCATCTCGGCGTATCGTCTGACGCGGACGGCTCCAGGGTTTTCATCACGGTCCGCGATACGGGCAAAGGGATCCCCGAGAAAAATGTTGATAAGGTGTTCGACCGCTATTTCACGTCGGGAAAAGCCGACGGCACCGGACTGGGGCTCGCCATCGCGCGGAATATCATCGAAAGTTTCGGGGGGGGCATTACGTTGAAGAGCGTCGTGGGCGTTGGGACGCTGTTCGAGATCCAGCTGCCCGCGGCTGCGCACACGGCAGACCGGCGGATCGACGCCGATCCGTTCATCATGCATGCGAACAACCTCGCCGCGCTGGCGACCCTACCGCTGCTGTCCGATTCCGACGACCCGTTCGTGAGGGCGCTTGCGGGATATCAGGCCAACCAGGCGTACCGGCGATTTGTGAACAAGGCGCCCCTGGATGCCGTGATCAAGGTCGGCAGTATTGACGAAGGGATAGCGGGAAGACTTGTCGACGGAGAACGTCTTGGGGCAGGCGGCAAGCAGGCGGAGATCATCCCCGATCTGACGCAGCTCTCCCGCGGCATCACGCGCCGGTCGTACAAAGACGCCGTGTCGATGGCGATCTACAGCGAGACCGGCGGTATCACCGCCGTCCCGCACGACCTGTATATGAATAAGATCGTTGTCGGCAGGAACGCGAAAGACGCCGTTATCGATCTGTCCCGGGGGCTGTCGGAGAACCTCCAGCAGATCGCGGCGGCCATAACCGTCCGGACGGGGATCCGGACGCATGTCGTCTCGCTCAGGGGGGCAATCCTTTTCCGCAACAGGCACCGCGGAATGGTCCGGGAGGTCATCCGCGCCGGCGTGAGAGTGCACCGCGCCGTCAACCCCGATGACCCGGCTGATTTTGAGGTTTTCTGGAACGAGATCAGGCGGCGGATAGACGAGGAAGGGTCGTTCCAGAGCGGCAATATGACATTCCTGCGCGACGGCGACGTCATGCCGGTGTTCGGCCTGCGATTCCAATCGATTGATTTCCTGTGCGGCGCGGGCGGTGCGCGCGAGGGGATCATCTGCGCGGCCTTGACGGAGATCTTCGGCGGCAAGATGTCGGCCCGGCTGTGCTCGAAGGAGTCGCTCGACGAATCGAGGCCCGGCGTTGACGTCGACGCTCACGGCGGGGAGTTCAGCGAAAGGGAAAAGAGGCTGCTCTCCGCGAACGGGTTCGTTTCGCCGGACACGCCTGACGCGGCGATGACGATGGGGACGTCTCGATGGGACCGCGTTCTCAGGTCGGAGACGCTTATTCCCAGCACGGATATCGCGGTGGTCGCGACCGGCATCAAGGACAGTATCTGGATCAGCGGACTCCAGGGGATCGAGTTCGACCCGGAGACAGGCGACAAGACGGTTTACACGCTGCGCGCGACCAAGCGTGGCGATGCGGAGATATTCAGGACGGTCTACGGATGCGACATGGCGGATATCAGCGATCGCATCTACGTCGACAGCGACCCGCTCAAAGCGGCGGCGGCACATTTCCGTCTGGGGGCGGCGCTCTGCAGCGGCGGCGATCATGAGGCGGGAATAGGGCATCTCGCCGCAGCGGCGGCCTGCCCGTCGCTGCCCTATCCCGTCTGGCAGGAGTATGAGTCGGCGCGGCTCATCAATGAGGCGTATGCCGTCGTTGCCGGCAAGGGGGATGCGCAGAAATATGTCGATGCGCTCGAGCTCCTGACCCAGGCGCTTGCCGTTGACCAGCGGCGGTTCCTTGAGATCAATCCGGTCATCGTCCGTCTTGCATCCTTCCACAGGGAGGAGGTCTACGCCGGGTACGGGAATTCGATACGGCGCGGCGCGGATGCCATGCAAGAGAACGCCCTGTTAAAGGCCGCGGACGGCGGCGGGTGGGCTCTCCGGGATTCCGTTCATGACCGGGATCGTCTGCGGGCGGCCGTCAGCGCGGTTGCTGCCGATATCGATCATATGGATATGCCGGCGCTGCGGATCGAGGGCGGCAGCTGGAAAAAGGTCGCGCAGACGATCAGGGAGATGATGGATAAAGGCAAGATCATTGCTATAAGCGATAATAGTATCGATATGCCGGTCTATCTGCTGCCCGACGGCCGGCTGCTTGTCAATAGCCGCTATATCGACGCTCCGGGCGGCGGGGGGCCGGTCCATCGGGCGGCGCTTATGGTGCCGCTTGCCGTCGAGATGGCCGTCTACGGGCGAGAAAGGGTGGTTTCATCGCCGCTGAAACTGAGATACGAATCGGCGCTGCTGTTCGTGAAGATATTCCTCTCTCTCGGAGTTGTCTACCCCGGAGAGGACGCCCAGGAGTCGTGTATCTTATGGCAGATGCTCCGCAACGCTGAAAGAGAGCGCCTGTCGCTAGGCGAACACTATGTCTTTCTCTCGGCGGCTATCCGAAGGCAGCTCGACGCCCATCCCGGGTGGACTGTAGACAGCCCTGACGCCCGCAGGCTCCTATTGCAGATCGTCATGGGGGAGATGCCGTCGCATATACGATACGAGCTGAACAGCCAGCTCGCCGAACGGACAAGGTTCATGCGCGAAGTGTTCGGAGAGCAGCGCGTGGCGGCGTTCATCAAGGAAAACCCGTTCATGCGCATAGACCGGAAAAGCTTGAAGGGTGTCGCCGACCTCCGCGCGCGGTTCATGGCCGAATACGGCCGGCCGGACGACTATTCGGTGCACCTCGGCAACCTCCTTTCCGCGGCGCCGCTTGCCGACCTGATGTACGTCGGCCGCACGCTTGTCACCGATGCCGATCAGGCTCATCTCGATATGTTCGAGAAGATGCTCGGCGAGGTATGGCGGAACTTGGCGGATCCGCAGATCAGGCGACCCGAGTGCCGCCTCCTGTTCGCGGAAGAGCTGGACCCGGCGCACGGTTTTGCCCATGACAGCGTGGATCACCTGACCATGCTCAATATTTTCGAGGACCCGTCGTTCAAGCGGCTCGGCCGGCTCGCGGAGAGGAAGCTGCTGATCGCGCATAATCTGCTGCGTGCGGTCAGGAACGGCGGCTCGCTGTTCGTTACCGACGACGTGATCCCGTACCTGGAAGCGGCCGCTGCCGATATCATGCAGGGCGGCGCCGAGTCCGTGGTGCTCGAGGGGACGGACTATCGCAATATCGATGCGGGGTACGAATACCGCGCGCGGATCCTGCTCGTCAGGAAAAGCGCGATGCCGTCCTCGTCGGCGTTCGTCGACCGCGTCGCTCTCGCGCCGCACGTAGCGCAGTTCGGCGGGCGTATCGCGGGCGTCGTGCGCGACGCCGCCGGAGGGAACGGCGAGCTGCGTCCGGCAGTCGACGCGCTGGCGGCCGACTTCTCCGGCATGGTAAAAAAGCGCGAGCAGGACCTGCGGGGTTTCAGGAACGCCGTGTCGTCCATGGCGAACACGCCGGTCGCCGGCGCTTTCGCCGCGAAGATGATCGCTTGTGCGGCCGCGCGCGAAGCGCCGCCCGGCGGGTACAGCGACAGCGACATCGTCGATATGTGCGCGCGGTTCATCGGCAACGAGCCAGCCTCGCGGCGGCTGCTTTCGTCGGGACTGATGACTGCCATAGCGGAGCTCTCCAGGGCCGGGCTGGCCGGGCAGGGCGGCTCGGTCCGGACGCATGGCCGCGGCGCAGCTCAGGTGTCGCCGGCTTTTCTCGGGGAACAGTTCATGCTCGCGATGCGTGATACCGGCTACATCGAATCCGACGCGTACGCGAAGCGGAAGATCTCCGAGATCATCTCGCGTGTCAGCTGGTGGGAAGGGCGCAGAGGAGACGCCTTGCTGAGCCTGTGCCAAGGCGAGGCCGGGGCGAACTTGTACCCGGGAAACGAGCGTGACATCCGCGACCTTGCGTGCCTGCTGTTCGTCGAAGCGCCCGAGGTGTTCGACCGTTGGGTGCAGTTCCTTGAGGACGGGTATGTTCGCCGCGTTAAGGCCGAGATAGCCGGCGCCGTCATACAACAGGTTGAAGCGGCGGCCGAAGAGCGGGCCGCCCGCCCTGCGCCAGGATCTCTGGATGCTATTATGATCCGGCAGCGACTCGTTGATGACGCCGCCTGAGTTTTACCGGCATCCGCTTTTCCCTTCCCAATTCACGCCCTCTTTGCATATAATCGATAAAACACCTACAAGGATGGCCCAATGACATTTAAGACCCGCGTTGCATCGTATCTTCTCGTCCCAGCAACAGCGGTGACGCTTGCCGCGTGCGCGCAGCTGCCGCACATGCCGCACCTCCCGCAAAAGCCGGCTCCCACCCAGAAGCAGGAGATCGACGCCGAAGAGCGGATGGTGGCGCTCCAGCGGCAGGAGCTCGATGCGTGCGTCACTGCCGCCAAGGCGGCGATCGACGATGCGGGCGCGAAGGGCAGGCTGCGCTCTTTGTATATCAGCTTTCAGGACGCGTGCAGGGCGAAGGCATACCGGCAGGGCGGATTTGCGACGCCGAAAGAAAAGGAACTGTGCGACATCACGAAAGAGCCTTTCGACGTTTTTTTCAACAAGCTGTATGTGGAGCAGAAGGGGTGGCGCAAGCAGCTGTTCGAGATCAAGACGCCCGGGACGGTGGCCAACGATTATTACCGGGAACCGTCCGACGAGAACCTCGCCAGGCTGAAACAGCTGTTCGATCAGTTCAACCGGTATTATACAGGTACGCCGTACACCTGGTATCGCTATTACAACAAGTATCTCTTTTCACGGTCGCGCCTCGATCATTTCAAGAAAGACTGGGAGGACCGCTACGGCGAGTACGTGCGGGCAATGCGGACGCCGGGCCGTCAGGACGCGGCCCTCGCTCGCCGGCGCGCCGAGGCCGCATATAAACGGTTCAAGGACGATTGCAAGGTCAATAACCTGCCGTATTGCTGCCAGATGAACGCGTTCTATCTTTCGAGCAGTGTCGACGACTTCATGCAGAAAGAGAAGCTGGAACGCGAGCACGCCGCCCTGCGTGAGAAGCACGGCCGGCAGAAAGAGGTGGTTATCTTTATCCACGGGCTGGGCTGCAACCGCGACGCGTGGCAGAAATTCCCGGAAATGCTGCACAACGAGGATATCGTCGATCCGTCGCTTAAGAAGTATTTCAAGGTGTACGTGTTCCGGTACGATACCGTCGAGGACGCCAAGAGCGTCGAGGGGTTCCGCAAGGAGCTGACAGGTTTTATCAACGACATCATCAAGATGGAAGGCGTCCCGTCCGTGAATATCGTCGGGCACAGTTTCGGCGGCGTCACCACGCTGAAGTGCCTGGTGCATTACCTCGACGAACAGGTGAAGGGGGGGGCGGACGCCTCGCCGGAAGGCAAGGCGAAACAGCTTGTCGACGGGTACCTCTCGGGCGAGTTCAAACGCCCCGTTAAGCGGTTTATCGGCTGCGGCCCGTCGTTCTCCGGCAGCGAGATGGCGAATGTCATGGCCGATATCTTCGACAAGGAAGAGCCTCTGTATCAGCGCGACATCCCTATCCTGAAGGGAGGGGTGCCGATGGTCGGCGATGTGCAGGTAAAGGAGAACGAGATCGGCAGTATCATCAATCTGACGTCGTTCAAGAGGCTCGACTACGAGCGGCCCCTCGATCCCGCCGTACTGGCGCAGTTCCTGCCGCGCGACGACGCTGCGCGGCTGACGGAAAGCGACACAGCAAAGCTCAACGCGATGGGAGTGAAGGTCCTGACCATCATCGGCAACCCGTTCCATATTACGTCGCCCTTCGCCAAGACCGAGGACGACGGATTGGTGAAGTGCTTCAGCGCGAACCTGAACCATTGCTATCTCGCGGACCCGAACGGAGCGAGAGATATCGGTTACAAAGGGGCCGCCGTGCGGTATGTCAACAACGGACACCACCAGTTGATACAGGTCAACGACCGCAACCGCCCCGAGTACCGGTATGTCGTCTCGTTCCTTAACGACCGGCTGATCCCGCAGGAGGATACCGATGCGGAGCGGGTCGTCCATTTTCTGGTGGAGGCGCGCGTGCATCCGTCATTCATCGATCCGGGCAAATACCCGGAGATGTGCTTCCGGCAGGCGGACAAGGTGTATTACGGAGAGAATGAGAAGTATGCCGTTCCCCGTCTGGACATATCCGTTCGCGACGGCGGCGGACTGAAGACCGAGAACGCGTCGGTTGCGCGGGCGAGCACCAATGTGTCGACCGGCGTCTTCTTTTTCGAAGGGCATGTCGCGGATCCCGCTAAGCCGGCACAGGTTGTTTTCCTGCTGCAGGCGCGCGGCTACAAACCGAAATATGTCGCGCTGAAGGTCGAGGGGGGCAAGGTGACGTATGCGCCGAACCTCACGCTGGACAAAGAGTGATCAGGCCTTTCAGATAAGCTCGACCGCAACCCTGTCGTAGAAGATGACGCCTTTTTTCGTGAGCTTCAGCAGGTCATGGCTCATTGTTAGTAACCCCTCTTTGACCAGGCTTTCTGCTTTTTTCGAGAGCTCTTCGCGTCTGACCGCCGAGTCCCGCAGGCAGACGCCCTTCGTCAGCCTCAGCCCGAGAGCGATCTTTTCCCACAAGCGTTCATCGCCGGAGAGTGCACGGTCATATCTGCGCCGGTTATGCGCTATATAGGACCGTACGGATACGGCGTTCATGTAGCGTCTCCCGGATAGGAACGAATGAGCGCCCGCGCCGATCCCGATATAATCCGCGCCGGTCCAGTACGCGCTGTTGTGCCGTGATTCGAAGCCCCGGCGCGCGAAGTTGGATATCTCGTAGTGACGGTAGCGGCGCTTTACGAGCGATGCGATGACCGCGCGGAACATCGCGGCCTGCGTCTTTTCGTCAGGGCGCACCAGGATCCCCTCCGCTATCGAGCGGGAGAGGGGCGTCCCTTTCTCCACGGTCAGCGAATAGGTCGAGACGTGCTCCGGGGCAAGCCGGGCGATCTCGTCGATCGACCGGGCGACGCCGGCGGCCGATTGACCGGGGAGGCCGTATATCAGGTCGAGCCCGATATTGGCGAAACCCGCTTTTCGCGCACTCTCGAATGTCCTGCATGTGTCTGCCGTCCGGTGTATCCTTCCGAGCAGCCTAAGCTCCGCGTCGTCGAAGCTCTGTGCCCCGATGCTCAGCCGGTTGACGCCGATCGCCGCGAGCGCGCGCAGCTGTTGGGACGTTGATGTCCCGGGGTTGGTTTCGATGGTGATCTCGGGCCGGGGGCGCCATGCGAAGCGCTGCCTGAGGAGCGAAAGGATACCGTCCAGATCCGATGGGGCGAGCAGGGTGGGGGTTCCGCCCCCGAAATAGACCGTTTCGACGGCGTACCGGCTCTCGAGGCGCCGCGCATACGTCTCGATCTCCTCCATGAGCGCGCCGCAATAGCGCCGCATGAGCTGCGGCGTGTGCTCCGAAACCGAGTTAAAATCGCAGTACGCGCACTTCCTGACGCAAAAGGGGATGTGGATATAGACCGATAGGGGCTTCACGGCTGGTATCATAGCAGAATAAATATTGAAACCTTTACAAAATAATATTGACTAATTTGGCCGGATGATGTCTAATATGTGCTCTTTCAATCCATTCTCAGGAGGAATATCATGATCGCGGTAGTTCAAACAGGCGGAAAACAGTATAAGGTTGCGGCGGGCGACGTCATTTCGATCGAGAAGCTCGAAGGCAACGCCGGCGACAAGATCACGTTCGACAAGGTGCTGCTGGTCGGCGACGCGGCTGATCTCAAGATCGGCAAGCCCTACGTCGAGAAGGCGGTCGTCATCGGAGAGCTCGTCAGGCAGGCGAAGGGCGAGAAACTCGTGGCGTACAAGCATAAGAGGCGTAAGAATTATGAGCGGACAGTAGGCCACCGGCAGAAACTTACGATGGTCAAGATCGAGCAGATCCTTCCCGAAGGGTCTAAGAAATAGAGAGGGTTATCATGGCGCATAAAAAAGGACAGGGTACATCGCGAAACGGCCGTGACAGCAACGCGCAACGTCTCGGCATTAAGGCGTACGGCGACCAGTTCGTCACCGCGGGCAGCATCATCGTCCGTCAGAACGGTTCGCGCTTCAGGCCGGGCAAGAACGTCAAGGTCGCCCGCAACTGGTCGATCTACGCGACCGTCGACGGCGTCGTGAAGTTCGAAGGGCAGAAGTCGGACGGCAAGAAGATCAGCGTGTATCCCGCCGCAAAAGCGTAAAGCGGCACAAACTTCGTGAGCTGAAGGAGATTCTGGAATATAATGTTCCGGGATCTCCTTTTTTTTAGGCGGATAGAATGTTCATAGACAAAGTTAAAATTTTCGTCAAGGGCGGGGACGGCGGCAACGGCTGCGTCAGCTTCCGCCGTGAAAAATTCATCGAGAAAGGCGGCCCCGACGGCGGCAACGGCGGCAAAGGCGGCGACGTCATGCTGGTCGCGGATAGCAACCTCTCGACCCTGCTCGATTTCCGCTACCATCCTCACCTGGCCGCGAAACACGGCCGTCACGGCAAGGGTAAATGCATGACGGGAGAGAGCGGCGACGACCTAAAGGTCAAGGTGCCGATCGGCACGCTGATCAAGGATCCCGATTCCGGCGCGGTGATCCACGATTTCACGCATGACGGGGAATCGGTGATCGTGGCGGCGGGCGGGGCCGGCGGACGCGGCAACACGATGTTCAAGAGCTCGACCAACCGGGCGCCGCGCAGGTTCGACTACGGCACCGAAGGCGAGGAGAAGACGCTCCTCCTCGAGCTCAAGCTCATCGCCGACGCGGGGCTGGTCGGCTGTCCGAACGCGGGCAAATCGACGTTCATCAACAGGGTGTCGAAGGCGAAATCAAAAGTGGCGAGCTATCCGTTCACGACCCTCGCGCCGGTCCTGGGCGTGGTCTCGTTCAATAACGAGCAGTCGATGGTGATCGCCGACATCCCGGGGCTGATCGAGGGGGCGCACCAGAACGTGGGTCTCGGGCACGATTTCCTGCGCCACGTTGAGCGGACAAAGCTCCTGATATATCTGATCGACGCGGCGGCGGTCGATATGCGCGAGCCTGAAAAGGCGTACGAGACGCTGCGCGAGGAACTGCGGCTCTATAACCCCTCGCTGCTCGAAAAGCCGTTCGTTGTCGCGCTGAACAAGATCGACCTGCCCGAAGGCCGGGCGAATGCGCGCGATTTCATAGAGACCGGGAAGATAAAACAGGATATACTGTTCCCCGTATCGGCCGCGACGGGCGAAGGCTTCAAAGAGCTTATGCAAAAGTTGTGGGAGCTCTATTCCCAGGGGCAGGGTGCGAGATGAGCGACAGTCGTCAGAATATGCGCGAAGAGATCATCGGCAAGGTAAAAAAGGTCGTCATCAAGGTCGGGACCAACGTCCTTGCCGGAGACGACGGCGCCATCGATAAGCGCCGGATGCAGCAGATCGTTTCGCAGATCGCGGGCCTCCGGACAAAGGGTGTCGAGGTGATCCTCGTGACTTCCGGCGCGATCGGCGCGGGGATCGGCGAACTCCGCCTCGCGGAGCGGCCGAAGACGCTGCCGAAGTTGCAGGCGGCCGCAGCGGTCGGCCAGTGCGCGCTTATGCGCGAATATTACCATTGTTTCCGCGACGAGGGTCTGCATGTCGCGCAGGTCCTGCTGACCGGCGACGACGTCAAGGCGCGCGCCCGCCACCTGAACGTGCGCAATACGCTCCTGACGCTGCTCGAACAAGGAGTGATACCGGTCGTCAACGAGAACGACACGGTCAGCACCGACGAGATCAAGTTCGGCGACAACGACAAGCTGTCGGCGCTCGTCGCGAACCTGGCCGGCGCGCAGCTCCTGATCATCCTGTCGAACGTCGAAGGGCTGATCGACTATGCCGTCTCCCCGGACGCGGTGGTGCCGGTCGTCGAGAGCGTGACCAAACGTATCGAGGAGATGTGCGTCAGCAGGAAATCGGCGCTCGGGACAGGCGGGATGTCGAGCAAGCTTCTCGCGGCGAGGATCGTCAACCGCGCGGGCGAGGCGGTGATCGTCGCCAGCGGGCTCCGCGACGGCGTTATCGCCGACATCTTTGCCGGAAAGAACGCCGGGACGCTGTTCCTGCCGAAAAAAGGGCGCATGGCCGGACGGAAGCGCTGGATCGCCTTCTTTGTCTCGCCGGCGGGGAGCGTTACCGTGGACGCCGGCGCCGAGCGCGCGCTCCGCGAGGGCGGCAAGTCGCTGCTCGCATCAGGGATCAGTCAGGCGGGCGGGGCGTTCAAGGCGGGCGATACGGTCAGCATCAGGAACCTTGCCGGCGAGGAGTTCGGCAGGGGGATCGTGCAGTACGGCGCGAAAGATGTCGATCAGATCAAAGGGCTGAAGACCGGCGAGATAGCCCACGTACTGGGCAAGAAGCCGTGCGACGAAGTGATCCACCGGGATAACCTGGTGATCCTGTAAGGAAATCCGATGAACAAGAAAGAAAAATACATCATCGAGGTTGCGCGGCGCGCGCGTCAGGCGGCTCTGCAGCTGGCGGCGGTCTCTTCCAAAGAAAAGAACAGGGCGCTTGTCGCGATGGCTGACGCGCTCTGGCAGTCTCGCGCCGCCATTATCGCGGCGAACATCAACGACCTCGAGAACGGGAAGAAGAAGGGGTTGTCCGAAGCGATGCTGGATCGGCTCTCCCTGAGCGAAAAGCGCGTCAAAGAGATGTGCGACGGGCTCGTGCATGTCAGCAGGCTCAATGACCCCGTCGGCGAAATTTTATGGGAGCGGAAAAGAGAAGACGTCCTCGTCATCAGGAAGGTGCGGGTGCCGATAGGGGTGATCGCCGTGATTTATGAAGCGCGTCCGAACGTGACCGCCGATTCCGCCGGCCTCTGCGTCAAGTCGGGCAATGCGGTCATCCTCCGCGGCGGCAGCGAAGCGATCAATTCAAACATGGGGGTCGTCGAGGCCTTGAACCAGGGGGCGGTGAAGGCGGGCCTGCCGGCGGATGCGGTTCAGCTGATACGCTATACGGAGAGGGAGCTGATGCTCCCGCTGCTCAGGCAGAACGAGCTGATCGACCTGGTCATCCCCCGCGGCGGCGAAGGGCTGATCAGGTATGTCGCCGAGCATTCGACGATCCCCGTCATCAAACATTACAAGGGGATATGCCATGTCTATGTCGACAAGGACGCCGACCTCGCCATGGCCGAATCGATCATTGTCAACGCCAAGGTCCAGCGGCCGGCGGTCTGCAATGCGTTGGAGACGCTCCTGATCCATAAAGCCGTTGCGCCGAGATTCCTCCCGCGGATCGTCGATGCGTTGAAGGCGAAGGACGTCGAGGTCCGCTGCGATGCGGCGGGCAGGCGTTTGGTCAAGGGGGTGAAGGCGGCGACAGAGCGGGACTGGAGCACCGAGTATCTCGACCTTATCCTGTCGGTCCGTATCGTTGACGATCTTGACGCCGCGATCGGGCATATCAATACGTACGGCTCGCGCCACTCCGACGCGATCGTCACCCGGAATGCGGCCGCGGCGAAAAAGTTCATGGCGACGGTCGATTCGTCGGCGGTCTTCCATAACGCCTCGACGCGCCTCAACGACGGCGGCCAGTTCGGCTTCGGCGCCGAGATCGGCATCAGCACCGACAAGATCCACGCCCGCGGACCGATGGGGCTCGAGGAATTGACGTCGTATAAGTATGTCGTGATCGGGAAGGGCCATATCAGAAAATGAAAGTGTGCATCTTCGGCGGCACGTTCAACCCGATACATACCGGCCATCTGATCATGGCGCAGGCGGCGCTCGATGCGTATGGCCTGGACAAGGTCGTTTTTGTCCCATGCTATCTCCCGCCGCACAAAGGGGCCGGCGGCGTGACGCCCGCCGCCGATCGCTTGGCCATGGTAAAGGCGGCCGTCGCAGGCAACAAGCGCTTCGGCATCTCTGATATCGAGATCGCTCGTGGCGGCCGATCGTATAGTATCGATACCGTCAGGGCGTTCCGGACCCGGATGGCGCCGGCGGACAAGCTCTTTTTCCTGATCGGCTCGGACAGCATGCGCGATTTCCATACATGGGTCGCTGCCGACGAACTGCTCAAGCTATGTGCCTTCATCGTCTATGAAAGGCCCGGGGCGCCGGTGCGAACGTCGCGCCGGGCAGGCGCGGCACAACGCGCTATGCATCTGATATGCGAGGTCCCGATAGGGATATCCTCGACGGAGATCAGGGAGAAGGTCAGGCGCGGCGAGTCGGTCAGGCACCTGGTGCCGCCGGCAGTCGAGCGGTATATCGCGAAAAAAAGCCTATACAGGAGGTGACATATCGACCCGAAACAGCTAGCGATCAATTGCGCGAGAGAGGCCGATCACAAGAAGGGCGAGGATATCGTCGTCCTCGATATCCGCGGCATATCGAACATCGCCGATTATTTTGTTTTTGTGTCGGGTGCTGCCGACAGGCATGTGAAGGCGCTCGCAGACGATCTCGATAAGAAGAACCATACCGCCAGCGGGATCGACCCTTATCATACCGAGGGGCGCGCCGGCGCGAAGTGGATCATCATGGACTACATCGATGTGGTCGTGCATATCTTTTCCAAGGAAGCGCGCGAGTTCTACAACCTCGAGCGCCTCTGGGACCACGCGAAACGCGTCGACTGGATGGATGAGTAAGATGGGTATCGGACAGGAGGAGAAACATTTTATCAGCACCGCGAGATTTTCCCCGGCGAGGAAAATCTCGCTCGGCGACAATTCTCGCTCGTCCCTCGCGTGCGCTCGGGACACCATGCCCGCTCGAATTGTCAACGTGCTGATAAAAAATTTCCCCTCCTGTCCTTAACGATAAAATCAAGGGCTGCGACTTACATGAACAAGCTTATCAAAGAAAAGCTGACCGGTGTGATCGAGGCGGCGGCCGCCGCGGTTGCCGCCTCGCAGGGCGTTTCCCTGCCGCAGAAGCCGGCCGTGGCGCTTGAAACGCCTGCCGACGACAAGTTCGGGGAGGTCTCGACCAACCTTGCATTGCAGCTGGCGAGGCCGCTCAAGATGCCGCCGCAGAAAGTCGGCGCGCTGCTCAAGGCAGAGATCGACAAAGGGCCGTCAATCGCCGATATCGTGAAAGAGGTGCAGGTCGCGGGACCCGGGTTCCTTAATTTCTACCTGTCGGAGAAAGTCTATCACGATATTGTCCGCGCAATCCTCAAGGAAGGGGCCGGGTACGGCCGCTCAACGGCAGGCGGCGGCAGGAAAGTTTTGATCGAGTTTGTCAGCGCGAATCCGACCGGCCCGCTGACCGTGGCGCACGGCAGGCAGGCGGCGGTCGGCGACGTGCTCGCGAATATCCTCAACTTGGCCGGCTACAGCGCCACCCGCGAATATTTCATCAACGACCGCGGCCGACAGATCAAGATCCTCGGCCTTTCGACATTCTTGCGGTACAAAGAGCTGTTGGGCGAGAAGATCGAGTTCCTCGAAGACGGGTACAAGGGCGCCTATGTCTATGACGTGGCCAAGAAGGTCATCGCGAAAGAGGGTGCGCGGTTCAAATCGGCGGCAGACGACGAGGCGGTCCCGTATTTCATGGCATTCGCAGCGCAGGACATCCTCGACGATATCAGGAAAGACCTCGACGATTTCAACGTGGCGTTCGATGTCTGGTTCAGCGAGAAGGAATTCGCGCAGAAAGACCGGATCTCGGCGTGCTTGGACGAGCTGAGGGCGAAAGGGCACCTGTACGAGCAGGACGGCGCTCTCTGGTTTCGCTCGACCTCTTTCGGCGACGACAAGGACCGGGTGCTTATCAAGAGCAACGGCGATATGACCTATATCACGCCCGACATCGCCTATCACGAAGACAAGCTCAAGCGCGGGTTCGAAACGCTCGTCAACCTCTGGGGGCCGGACCACCACGGCTACATTCCGCGTATGAGGGCCGCCATCCAGGCGCTCGGATACGACCAGAAGGCGCTCCGCGTGATCATCGTCCAGCTGGCGACGCTGTTCCAGGGCGACAAGCAGCTGTCGATGTCGACGCGCGCCGGCGAATTCGTGACGCTGCGGCAGGTGATCGACGAGGTCGGCAGGGACGCCGGCCGCTATTTCTTCGTGCGGCGCAAGACCGACAGCCACCTCGATTTCGACCTCGAGCTGGCGAAGAAGCAGTCGCCGGAAAACCCCGTCTATTACGTCCAGTACGCGCACGCGCGCATATCCAGCATCTTCAGGAAAGGGGCGGCAGAGGGGATACCTGTCGGTGAGGCCGCCGTCCTGCAGGCCGACTTGGCGCTGTTGAAAGAGAAACCTGAATTCGACCTGATCAAGCTCCTGGGAAGGTTCGAAGAGACGGTCGAAACGGCCGCCGGCAGCCTCGAGCCGCACTGGATTCCGCTCTACCTCGAGGAGGTGGCGGCGAAGCTGCACGTGTTCTATACGCAATGCAGGGTCCTGTCCGACGATCGCGCGCTGACCTGCGCCCGTCTGGCGCTCATCAGGGGCGCGCAGACGGTGCTGGCGAACGGCCTCGCGCTTCTGGGCGTCGCGGCCCCCGACGAGATGTAGCCGGGACCGGCTGCGCTCCCCGGACCCCGAACCGTTGAGCTGATGGCATGGATATCATCGAAAAGATCGGCGCCCCTTTCTCGCATCGGCTGACAAGCCTGTTCAACTTCGGCTACTTCGTCTCCGAGACGATCGCTTCGTTTTTCCGGAACGTGCGCTACGGGCGGCGTCTGCTTTTCAGGAACGCCGCATTCCAGGTGCTCTTTACCGCCGTGGACGCGGTGCCGATCGTCACCTTGCTTTCGATCTTCATATTTTCCGCCATCGTCAAGCAGGTCGGCACCTACGTCCCGCAGAGCGGCGCCGGGCTGTTCCTGGGGAAGATGTTCGTCATCCTGATCATCAGGGAACTTGCGCCCATCATTATCTCGTTCGTCGTTATCGCGCGCTCGGGTACGGCTATCGCCGCTGAGCTGAGCAGCATGATGGTTCACGAGGAGATCAGTTCGCTGAAGGTCCTCGGGATCGATCCGCTCTATTTCATCGTGATCCCGCGCGTCGTCGGCATCACCGTCTCGATCCTCTGCCTGTCGATGTTCTTTACGGTGCTGACCATCGTCGGAGGGATGCTTCTGGCGAATTATTATTTCGCCGTGCCGCTCCACCAGTTCCTGGAAGGCGTACTCGACAACATGACGCCGCTGGACGTCCTGATCAATATCCTGAAGAGCGTCCTGTTCGGCCTGACGATATCGGGCCTGTGCTGTTATTACGGCCTGTCGACAAAATATTCGCCGACGGAGATCCCGCAGATGACGACGAAGGCGGTCATCAATTCGATGATCTGCTGCTTTGTCTTCAGCGCGGCGATCACCCTCGTGTACTACTAAGCGGTGCGGAGCGCATATGGGAAATGGGTTTATACGGTTTCGCGACGTCTCGTTCGCCATCGAGGGCAGGACCCTTCTCGAGAAGCTGAATGTGAGCCTCGAGCAAGGCCTGATCTACGCGCTGATCGGCCCGAACGGCGGGGGGAAGTCTGTTTTCATGAAGCTGCTCGGGGGGATTTTCGAGCCGACGAGCGGTGCGCTGGAAGTGACGATCGACGGGAAGACCTACCAGGTCGACGACGCGATCAAGCGGCACATCCTCCGGTCCGGCTTCGTGTTCGAGCACGGCGGGCTGATGAACAACATGTCGGTGTTCGACAACATAGCTCTCCCGCTGAGATATTACCGGACGATGAGCGAGAAGGATATCGATCTCGGGGTTCGGCGGATCCTCGGGCTATTGGAAATGGAGTCTCATGGCGACAGCCGGCCTTCTCAGTTGAGCCACGGCAACCGGCGGCTGGTGAATATCGCCATGGCTCTCGCGAACAACCCGCAACTGATCCTGTACGACAGCCCGACGCTCGGGCTCGACCCGGGCGCGGCGCGCGCAATAAAAACTTTGATTCGCAGGTTTCATAAGCAGTATAATGTCACATCGATGATAGCGACGAACGACATCGATCTCGCCGCCGATATCGCCGACAGGCTGGTCTTCATAGACAAAAGTACGGTGCTCATGATCGATACGCCGGCGGCGGTTATGCGGTCCGACGATCCGGGTATCAAAGATTATCTGAAGAGCTACACGCTGAGCTCAAGCCAGGAGTGATATGCAGACATTCAAGATGCGCAACGCCGAACGTATCGCGGGGCTGTTCGTTATCGCCGTCTTCGTCTCCTGCGTGTTCATTATCATGTTCATGGCCCGTCAGCAGGAGTGGTTCGCGCCGGGGTATTCGATCAGGGCGGTGTTCGCACACGGCAACGACCTGGTTCCCAACACCGCCGTTTTTATCGAGGGCATCGACGTCGGCAAGGTGCGCAAGATCGGGTTCGACGAACAGAACCGCATCGAAGTGACCCTCTGGATCAAAGAGCGATTCATGCAGCAGATACGCAAGGACTCCTATGCGGCCATCAAACGGCCTAACCTCTTCGGCAACCCGATACTCGAGATCACGCTCGGGTCGCCGCGCGAGCCGATCATTCCCGAAGGAGGGGTGATCAGGGTGGTCGACGTCGCCGACACGACGATGAAAGACCTCCTCTTCGTGACCAACAACCTGATACAGGTCCTTAAGGAGTTCGTGAACCCCGAAGGGCCGTATCAGAAAACGATCAAGAATGTTGAGCGGATCACCGCAAAGCTGGAGAACACCGAGAGCTCTCTCTGGGGCTTTGTGACCGACGACGGCAAGCTCTACCGCGATTCTCGCGAGATACTGGCCGGCATCAACGCGTATATGAAAGCCAATAACGCGG
>JAKLEM010000017.1 GCA_022711655.1 Candidatus Auribacterota bacterium | reverse complement strand
CTTGGTATCGCGCGGCCCGTGTTTCCTGCAAGTTACACATGGGATGGCGGTGGCGGGATGGGAGACATGAACTGGGGTACCGCTTCGAATTGGGATGGGGATGTTACTCCTCCCAATGACGGGACCGCTGACCTCTTATTCGGGAACGTGGTCGGGCCGGGCGGGATGTCGTCGCTTGACGCGAACTGGTCAGTCAACAGCATCGCTTTTAACCAGCAACCGTGGTTCTCGATCGGCTGCGGCGATTGGGCATTGACCATCGGCAGCGGCGGGTTGTTTGCCGAAGCACAGGACGGTTTTTCCGGAAATTTCTATATTGCGAATACCTCTACAGGTAAGGCGGTGATCGGCGCCAACCAGACGTGGTCGATGAACGCGACGGCGACAAAGTCCACGCAGTTCGACGCCTCGGCGATCATTGACCTGAACGGAAAGACGCTCAACTGCAACGTCACCAATACGACCGGTGATACGTTCTACAATTACGACATGAAGTTCAGCGGCAAATTAAAAGGGTCGGGTACCATCGAGAAGAGGGGAACGACTGGGGCGCTCGTGATCACCGGTGCGAACAACCATACCGAGTTTAGCGGTACAGTTAGTGTCATAGAGGGCGTCCTGGCGTTGTACAGTGGCCCCACCATGGATGGCGGCAGTGTCGACGTAGGCGCGACGGGCACACTGAAAGTTGAGAACGGTAATGCTTCGATCGGATCGCTTGCCGGGAGCGGGAGTGCCAATATTTCCGACGGGTACACATTGACGACGGGGGCGAAGGGAAACAACTCGGAGTTTAGCGGTGCGATCACCAGCAGTTCGGGCGCGGGTACTTATCTCGTGAAAACAGGCGCCGGGACTTTCACGATATCGGGGAATAACGCGGCGACACATCTCTGCTCTACGACGGTAAGTCAGGGGACGCTATCAGTAACCGGAGACATTTCGGGAAGCATTGTTACGGTGAATAGCGGCGCAACCATTCAAGGTAACGGCACGGTCAAAGAGTTGGTGCTCGATGGACAGGTATCGCCCGGCTTATCACCCGGGACGCTTAACGTGGCGCAACACAGCAGCTGGAACGGGGGTGGGAGCTATCTGTGGGAGATCAACGACGCTACCGGTGTCGCCGGCACCAACTGGGATTTGCTCAATGTCGGATGGCAGCTAAATATTAACGCTAATTCAGGAAATACATTTACCGTCGCACTCAAATCACTGACGGCCGGGAATGTCGAAGGTGCATGTCCCAACTTTACGGACACAAACGCCTCGTGGAAAATTGCGACTGCAGGCACATGGGTTAATGGCTTCGATGTGTCGGACTTCACCATCGACGCGACGCAGTTTAAGGCGCAAAACCCTTCTGCCACCGGTGTTTTCAGTATCGAGCAGGCTAACTGGGACGGTTCCAACTATCATGATATCAATATTACCTATACGCAGGCCGTCCCCGAACCCTCATCTGTCGCGTTTTTCGCGCTGGGGATCCTGGGGCTTGTGGGTGTCGGGATGAAGAGAATGAAGGCGGCGCGGTAACGCCGTATGCTGATTGGACAGATGAGCGCCCTCTCTTGTACGGAGAGGGCGCTTTTTTTATGGCGTGTAGGTCGTAAAAACAAGTGATAAAGATGCGAATTGCCGGTTCTCACACCCATTGGGTGATGGTGAGATCGGCTGCGCGCCGTGATGATGCCCTGATAACACCATAGCAAGTAGGCTTTTATTCATTCCCCGCTATTCTAGGCACAATAGTTTTGTGTTCCCGAAGTCGTCCTTATGCTACTATTTTGCTATTATCTTCATGTGTCATGTGAGATCAAAAGAAAGGAGCGCGTAATGAAGACTCGAAGTTGTTTTTCCTTGGTTGCTGTCGTTTTCTTGTGCCTCTTTTTTTCGAACAATTTATATGCGACTATTCAAAATAACAGTTTCGAAGTCGGGGTCCTGGATGACTGGACAATTAGCGGTGTGGGAACGGGTTCTAAATCGACTGAGGTAGCCCCCGGCAACGGCACTTATTCCCTTGCGCTTACCCCAGCAGGAGCCAATACGGTAACAGCGACAACTTCCAGTTTCTATGCGTATACCTCCGGTGCCACTATTTCCGGTAGCGCTTATTTCAATAGCGCGGTTGCGGGTATGGGTTCTTTAAATGTCAATTTTTATGACGCAGCTAGTGCCCTTGTGGATACGCAAAACGCTCTTAACGTCACCTGGAACGGTTGGAATAAATACACATTCGAGACTTCAAGCTCTGTTGGAACTCCGACCCAAGTGAAATATGAGATCTCTTTCAGCAGTAACGGTAATACGGCTTATTGGGATGTCGTTGAGTCAAATTACAGCACCGCAGTTCCCGAACCGTCGTCGGTGGCAATGTTTGCGCTGGGCGTCTTGGGGGTGGGCATAGCGGGTTATCGAAGGATGAAGCGGTAGGTGGTGGGAGCAGTCGTTAGTGAACAGTGAATAGTCTATAGATAAAGCCCGCGCTTCAACAGAGCGCGGGCTTTTATATTGTCGCTTTGCGAGACGTGGTTCAGCGTTATGCGTCAGGCGACCCTGTTCCTCCCGCGCTCCGTTTCACCGGTTCCGATTGTATTAGGAGCCGATCTCTTTGAGTAGGAAGTCGGGTATCTGCTGGAGCTCGCCGTTCTTGTCAATGCAGGCGATCGTCGATTCGGCTTCCGCCAGGAGCGTTTTGCCGCCGTCTTTGGTGACCCGGTACTTGTGCTCTATGGTCGCTGCGCGCACCCGCGTCACCGTTGTCTCAACCTCGATGAGGTCGTCGTATCGCGCCGGTGCCTTGTATGTGCAGGCGAGTTTCACCACGGCGAAGAGGATCCCCTGCTTCTCGAAATCGGCGTAGCTGTAGCCGATGCTGCGCAGATGCTCAACTCGCGCCATCTCGAAGTAGACGAAATAGTGCGAGTGATGGACGACACCCATCTGGTCGACCTCGGGATACCTGACCCTGAATTGTATGGTGTGAGAGCTCATCACTTTTCCTTGATTTCATGCCCGCCGAACTCGTTGCGCATGCCGGCGACGAATCTGTTCGCGAACGATTCGTTGGTCTTTGAATCGTACCTCGCCGACAGCGCTTGCGCAAGCATCGCGAACGGGGCCTTAAGCTCTATCGCCGTCTCGACCGACCATGCCCCCGTCTCGCCGCCGCCGACCTCGCCGCCGATCTTCTCTAAATGGGGGTCTTTCGCGAACATTTTTTCGGCGAGCTCGAGCAGCCATGAGCGGATCACGCTGCCGCGGTTCCAGACGCGGGCCGCTTCATGCAGGTCGAGGTCGAACGGGGCGCCGCGCATGAGCTGGAACCCCTCCGCGTACGACTGGAGCAGGGCGTATTCGATGCCGTTGTGGACCATCTTGACGAAATGCCCGGCGCCGGATTCTCCCATATAGGTGTAGCCTTCCCCGGTCGCGATCAGCCTGAACAGCTCTTCATGTTTCTGGAATACGGCATGGGGGCCTCCGACGGTCAGGCAGGCGCCATGCGCGGCCCCCTCGAGGCCGCCGCTGGTGCCGCAGTCGAGAAAGTTGATCCCTTTGCCCGCGAGCTTTTCCGCCCGGCGGATTGAGTCCTTGTAGTAAGAGTTGCCGCCGTCGATTATGGTATCGTCTTTGGAGATGAACGGCAGGAGGCTTTCGATCACGGCGTCGACCGCCTCTCCGGCGGTGACCATGATCCAGATCGTCCGCGGCCCTTGCAGCTTTCTTGCGAGGTCGAGCGGCGATCCGGCGGCGACGGCCCCTTTTGAAGCAATAGAGGAGACCGGACCGGGACTCCGGTTGTACGCAACGACGCGGACCCCTTTGGAGAGGAGGTTGTGCGCGATATTCATTCCCATACGGCCGAGGCCGATAAAGCCAAGTTCCATGAGGCCCTCCGATCAATTATATTTACTGGGCGGTTCTTTACGGATACTATAGTGACAAAAGGCGGGGGGGTCAAGGGGCAAGGCGCCTGATGATAAGAAATCCTCCCCTGTACATACCATGAACAGACCTGATATCAACACGCTCACCGCGCTTGCGAGGCAGTTCCGCAGGGACATCGTGACGACGGTTTTTGGCGCGGGCTCCGGCCATCCGGGAGGTTCCCTGTCGATGGTCGAGATCGTCATCGCGCTCTATTGCTACAAGCTTCGCATCGACCCGAAAGATCCGTCCTGGCCGGACCGCGATATCTTCATCCTCTCGAAAGGGCACTGCAGCCCCGCGCTCTATGTGGCGCTGGCGCACCGCGGCTTTTTCCCGAAAGAGGAGCTCTCGCGGTTCCGCAAGCTTGGCGCGCTCCTGCAGGGGCACGCCTACCGGGGGGTTCCCGGCGTGGAACTATCGACGGGGTCGCTCGGGCAGGGCCTGTCCGTCGCCAACGGGTGGGCGCTCGCTTCCAGGCTCGATAAAAGCGCGAGGCGCGTCTACTGCATCCTCGGCGACGGCGAGATCGACGAGGGGCAGGTCTGGGAGGCGGCGATGTCGGCCGGTTTCCGGAAGCTTGACAACGTCTGCGCGATCCTCGACCGCAACCGGGTCCAGCAGGACGGCCTCACCGAAAAGGTCAAAGACCTCGCGCCGGTGTCCGACAAGTTCCGCTCGTGCGGCTGGAACGTGATCGACGTCGACGGGCACGACATCTCGCAGGTCATGGACGCGCTTGACGGCGCGGAAGCGGCGAAGGGGAAGCCGACGCTGATCAACGCGGCGACGGTCAAAGGGAAGGGCGTCTCGTTCATGGAGCTGAACCCCGACTGGCACGGCAAGGCGCCGAGCAGGGAAGAGCTGGAGCGGGCTCTGAAGGAGATCGGGTAACTATATGGCAGAAAAGATGAGAGCGACGCGTGACGGTGCCGGCGACGGCATGCTCGAGCTGGCGAAGGCGATGCCCGAGGTTGTCGCCCTGACAGGCGACATGGCCGGCTCGACGCGCACCGACAAATTCGAAAAGCTGTTCCCCGACAGATTTTTTAATATGGGGATCGCCGAGCAGGACCTTATCGGCACCGCGGCCGGGCTGGCGCTTGCCGGCAAGGTGCCGTACGCCTGTTCGTTCAGCTCGTTCATCCTGTGCCGCGCGCTCGACCAGATCCGGGTCTCGGTCTGCTACAACAACGCCAACGTGAAGATCGTCGGGACGCACAGCGGGATCACGGTGGGGCCGGACGGCGCGACGGCGCAGATGCTCGAGGATATCGCGCTGATGCGCGTCCTGCCGAACATGTGCGTCCTCGTCCCCTCCGATGCGGAAGAGGCGCGCAAGGCGGTGGTCGCAGCGGCATCGTGGAAGGGTCCGGTCTTCATACGCGTCGGCCGCAACCCGGCCCCCGCGGTAACGGCGGTGCCCGATACGTTCGGCATCGGGAAGGCGAACCTGCTTGCCCGCGGCAACGACGTCACGATCGTCGCCTGCGGGATCATGGTGCGCGACGCGCTCGACGCGGCGGCCGAGCTCGCGCAGAAAGGCGTCGGCGCCGACGTCATCAATATGCACACAATCGCGCCGCTTGACGCGGCAACGCTGCTGGCATCGGTGGAGAAGACCGGTGCCGCGGTCACCGCCGAAGAGCATCAGCTGGCCGGCGGTCTCGGCGGCGCGGTGGCCGAATGTCTCGCGGCGAATTTTCCGGTCCCCGTCGAGATGATAGGCATAGCCGGCGTTTTCGGCGAATCGGGCGAGAGCGACGAGCTCAAGCTCAAATACGGCCTGACTAAAGAGAAGATCGTGGAAGCCTGCCTGAGATCTATCGGAAGAAAGGGCCGGGCGTAGAGCCTCTCAGGCTTTGTGCCCTGTATCTTCTTTGCGGAGAAACGATATGTACGCCATCGGCATGTTGAAAGACAAGCCCGGGATTCACCGGTTCGAGATCCCCACGCCGCAGATACAAGGTTCAAAAGATGTCCTGGTTCGCATCGTCCAGGCGGGTATCTGCGGGACGGACCGGTCGATGGTCAGGCACGACCGGAAAGATATCGCACCCGGAGCAGACCGGATCGTCCTCGGCCACGAGGCGGTCGGCGTGGTGGAAGATACGGGCAGCGCCGTTGGGAAACTGAAGCGCGGAGACGTCGTCGTGCCGACGGTGCGCCGCGGCTGCGGCGAGTGCGCCAGCTGCGCAGCCGGCCAGAGCGACATGTGCGAGACCGGGCTGTTCACCGAGCGCGGGATCCACAAGCTTGACGGCTTTTTCACCGAACACATTGTCGACGACGAGAAAAACCTCGTCGTCCTGCCCCGGGATATAGCCGGCCTCGGCGTCCTGATAGAGCCGTTGAGCATCTGCGTCAAGGCGTTTGAGCTTGTCGAGCTCGTCCAGAGCCGCTACCCTTGGGCGTGCACGCCGCGTCAGGGGCAGGCGCATGCCGAAGGGGAATGGGGATATTGCAAAACGGCGCTCGTTTTCGGCGCCGGCCCGATCGGGTTTTTGATGACGGCGATGCTCCGCTACGGCGGCGTCGCCACCTTCGTGCTCGAGAACCGCGACGAGGGCCATCCGCGCGTCGAGCTGCTCAAGAAGACCGGCGCGAAGTATGTCGATTCGCGCCGGGTTGTCCCCGAAGAGGTCAATACGCTCACCGGCCCGCTCGATATGATCGTGGAGGCGACCGGCGTCTCCGGCTACGCGCTGCGGCTGGTTTCCGCCCTCGGCCGCAACGGGATCTACATCTTTACCGGGATCCCTTCCGCGGAATACAGCGAAGTGAAGCTCGACGGCAACCTCCTGCTGCGCCAGGTCGTGAGGATGAACCAGGTGATCGTCGGCTCGGTCAACGCCAATAAGTCGCATTTCGAGAAGGCGGCTGCGCTCCTGGCGAAGATCTATAAGAAATTCCCCGACGTCGTGGACGGCATCATCACCAGGCGCGTCCCGTTCTCGGACGCTGAGGCGGTCACGAAGTGCTTTAACGAAAAAGATAAGATGCAGATCAAGGAAGTGATCGACTTCTCGCCGTTGGCGTAATTCCGGGATGACCGATGAAAATATATGACATCTCGACGACCCTTTCCGAAGAGACCCTGATCTGGCCCAACGACCCGCCGTTCTCGCGCTCTGTCGCCAAGTCGGTCGACAAGGGAAATAATTCCAACGTGAGCGTCGTGACGATGGGGACCCATTTCGGCACGCACGTCGACCCGCCGCGGCACATATACCTGGATGGGCGGGGAGTGGACGCGCTGCCGCTCGACGCTCTCGTCGGCCCCGCAGTCGTCGTCGACGCGGGGGACGCCGGGATGATCGAAGAGGACCTTGTGCAAAGCATACCCGCGTCGGAGCGGCGGATACTGTTCAGGACGGCCAACACGCTGCGGCTCGAGGCGGAGCCGCGGGCCTTTTTTAAGGATTTCGTCGCGCTGACCGAGGGGGCGGCGCGGCTGCTTGCAGAACGAAAGGCGCTGCTGGTGGGGATCGATTATTTGTCGATCGAGGCCGCAGGCATGAAGACACACCCGGTACACCGCGTTCTTATGGATGCAGGGACCGTTATCGTCGAGGGGCTGGCGCTGGCGGCTGTGCCTGCGGGGCGTTACACGGTGGTCTGTGCCCCGCTGAAACTCAAAGACGGCGACGGAGCGCCGAGCAGGGTGTTCCTGTTGGATACGGTGGTGTAGGCGTTACGAGCGGGGATGCTTTCCCGGCGCGACGCGTCGGAAGCGCCGGGTCGGCATGTGAGCGGGAATTCGCCGCGGCTACTTCGCTTTCTTAAGCGCCGCTTTTTTACGTTTGATGTACTGCTTTTTGCGGGTCCGCTTCTCTCTGCGATTGTACTGTCTGCCCATATTAAATCCTTTCTTTTATTTCGCCCCATTATATAATGAAAAACGATTCTGTCAATCGAAACGGCGGATAACCGCCGTTTCGCGGCGCACAGTAATAACGGGTGGTGATCAATGAAACGTTTTTTCCTCATAGTGACATTGCTGCTGTTTACCGCCGTCGCGGGGGTGGTCCTTGTTTCCTTCTCCAACTCGCTGGTCCCGATCCTGATGTACCACAGCGTCGGCGCGGATTCGCGGCTGCAAACGCCGGTCGTTTCGCCGGCGGTCTTCGCGAAGCAGATCGAGTTCCTGCAGAAGAACGGCTTTTTCGTGATATCTCTCGAGGAGTATGTTCGCTCGGCCGGCAAGGCGACGCAGCTCCCCTACAAGTGCGTCGTCATCACGTTCGACGACGGCTACGAGGACAACTACGCCAACGCCTACCCGCTGTTGAAAGCTGCCGGGTTCCCCGCGACCGTGTTTATCCCATCCGACTACCTGGGGACTCCCGGCTACATCTCGAGCGACCAGGCGAAAGAGATGTGCGCCAACAGCATAATGATCGGCTCTCACAGCGTCAGTCATGCATTTTTGCCGTCGCTCGTCGCCGATGCGTATTTCCGCGAAGTGCGCGAGTCGAAGGATCTGCTCGAGAAACGTCTCGGGTCCCCGGTGAATCTCCTATGCTACCCGCTCGGCGGCTACAGCGCGGAGACAGCGGAGGCGGCGAGGAAGGCGGGATATATCGGCGCCTGCACCACCAACCGTTCGGCATCAGTGCTGAACACCGATCTCTTCGCGCTGAACAGGATCAAGTTGACAGAGCGGGATCAGTATGACCTGTTGCTTTGGGCGAAGACGTCGCGTATCTACAATCTGTTCCGGGGGATCAGGAACTTCTATAGGAACCGGGAAGGGCGAGCCTGCAAGCAATACTGCATGTGAATTTCTTCCGAAAAAGAGGTGACTATGCCGCGCACGCTATATGTGACCTGCCCGTGCTGCAGGGAGCTGCTCGAGGTCGACTCCGAGGACGGCAAGGTGGTGAAGCATCATAAGTCGGTCGTCGCCGAGAAGGCGGGGAGCGCCGATCTCCTTACCGACATTATCCACGACGTGAAGTCTAAAGACGAGAAGCTCGACTCGCAGTTCCGCGACGCCAGGGAGCGCGAGAGGGATAAGTCGAAGACGCTCGATGACGCTTTTAAGAAAAGTGTCGAGAAGGCAAAGCAGGACAAGGACATCAAGCCCCCGGTCAGGCCGTTCGACCTCGATTGAGCGGCCCCCGCCGGGCCCCGAGGCGCAGCCTCATTTCTCTTCGGTGCAGGAATTGTTCCTGTCGACCGGAGAAAAATCGATGTAAAAACCTTTCGCGTGCGATGTCGAGCACGATCCCTTGCAGTCGGAGTGGAGAACCGTGCACGGCTCGGTCTTGATCACGACCGTGCTGTCGGGAAATTTTCTCTGGATGCTTTCCTCGAGCGCCCGGGCCATCTCATGGGCCGACAGGACGCTCTGCGATTTGCACATGACCATGTGGATCTCGATGTGGCGCTGCCGCCCGGACCGCCTGCTCTTCAGTTTCTGGAAGCCGACGAAGCGCTCGGAGTGGCCGCGAATGATCTCCATGATCCCTTCTTCCTCGTCCTCGGGGAGGCGCCGGTCCATCAGGTCGAGCAGCGACGGCTTCATGATGTCGATGCCGGTTTTGATAAGCGCCGCGACTATGAGGATCGCGATCAGCGGGTCGATAAAGGTCAGCCCAGTGAACCGTATCGCGACGAGCCCCGCGATGATGGCGACGGAGGTGATCGCGTCTATTTTCAGGTTGATCCCCTGCGCGCGCAACGTCGAGGAATCGAGCCTGCCTGATTCCCTGAGCAGATGCCGGCTTGCCGCAAAATTGACCGCCGCCGAGACAACCATGACGGCGACCCCGAGCCAGACATGGCCGATCCGGTGCTGGTTCATGAGATTGACCGCCGATTCGTAAACGAGCAGCGCAGCCGTCCCGAATATCGCGACAGACACGAAGAGGGTCGCGATGTTCTCGGCCTTCCCGTAGCCGTACGGATGGGCGGCCGTGGCGGGACGCGCCGCATGCGTTATCCCGACGAGGCAGATCACGGAGATGAACAGGTCGATGATGGTGTCGAGCCCGAACGAGATAATGCCGACGCTCTTCATCATGATCCCGATCGCCAGCTGGATCAGCGTGAGCGCCGTGTTCGTGAATATCGGTATGACCGCCGCGGATTTTAGTGCTTTTCCTGTATTCATACTTTGGGTATTATATATCAGGTTAATGTCGAAAGCGGTAGAAAAGTGATGAAACACAGCACGAAACGTTCTGACAGCGGGAGGATGGCAATGGTTCGCCGGTTATCTGTCATGTTGTTCGCATTGATGGCGCTGGCTTGTTTTGCGGCGCCCTGCGCGAGAGCGCTCGAGGGGCATGAGGCCGCCCTTAAAGACGAAGGCTTTAAGGAAGACCAGGAGTTCACGATGGGGCAGACGAAGGGCGGGACCGACGAGAACAAGGAGGTCGGTCTGGTGCCGCTTGGACAGAAATCAAAGAGCTATTCGTCAAAGCCGATGAAGTACAAAAAGGTCCATCGGAGCACGAAGAAAAGCGGCGCGAAGAAGAAGTATCACATGAAAAAGGACCGTAATAAGTCCAAATAAGGGGATCGCGGTATCGAGCGAGTGCTTGTCCGCATCTCAAGGAGGCCGTATGGAACGGATCGACAGGCGTGATTTTCTAAAGAAGGCGTCCTGGGGCGCGCTCGGGGCGGGCGTTCTTATGAGCGGGATACGAGATCTCGCGTTCCCGCCTACATTGTTTGCGGCCGGGCCGGCGACGGCGGGAAGCTTGGAGTACCGGACGCTCGGGCGGACGGGCCTTAAGATCACGCCGATCTCGTTCGGCGCTATGCGGACCGACGAACCGGCGGTGATCCGACGGGCGTTCGATATGGGGATCAACTACTTCGATACGGCCGACTGCTACATGAACGGCCGCAACGAGAAGATCCTCGGCGAGGCGCTCAAGGGCGTGCGCGATAAGGTGTATATCGCGACCAAGGTCCACAACGCCGAAGGACAGTCGAAGAAGGATATGCAGGAAAGCATCGACCGCAGCCTGAGAAGCCTCAATACCGACTATATCGACGTCATGCAGCTTCATAACAAGACCGACGAGGCGGGGGTGCTCGACCCGATGGCCATCGAGGTGCTCAGCGAGTACAAGAAGGCGGGCAAGATCCGCTTCACCGGCGTGACCACGCACGAGAACATGGCGGCCGTAGTCGATGCGGCGATCAAGAGCGGCTTCTACGACATGGCGCTGGTGGCTTACAGTTTCAAGAGCGAGGCGGACGTCGCGGAGTCGTTCGCGCGGGCGACGGCGGCGGGGCTCGGCATCGTCGCCATGAAGACGCAGGCGGGCGGATACGAGACAAAGGAAATGGGAGAACTCAGCCCGCACCAGGCGGCGCTGCGCTGGGTGCTCGACGACAAGAACGTGGCCGCCGCCATCCCGAGCATGATCAATTTCGATCAGCTCGAGGAGAATTTCAAGGTGATGGGGACGAAGGTCGGCTGGTCCGACAGGAAGACCCTCAACCGGTATGCGCGCGCCATCGACAAGCGGTACTGCCGCCGCTGCGGCAAGTGCGTCGCGACCTGTCCGCAGAACGCGCATATACCGGCGCTTAACCGGATGGTCATGTATGCTGAGGGGTATAAGGACGCCCGGCTTGCCCGCGAACGCTTTGCCGTCGAGCGGTGCGACCGGCAGCTCGGTAAGTGCGCTTCATGCGGGGCCTGCGCCGCAAAATGCGTCCACGGGATCGATATCGCAGCAAATATCAAAAAGGTGCGGGCGCTTATCGCGTAGGGTTGAACGCAAAAGGGGCGGCAATCATCAGTGCGATCGCCGCCCCTTTTGTATTTTCGAGCGATGATGCCGCCGGCGGGCGGTAATCCGCAGTTTTAACCCAAAGCCACGTCGAGTACCATCATGATCGCAAAGCCGAACATCGCTCCCACTGTCGCGAAATCGGTGTTGCCCGCGCGCTGCGATTCGGGGATCAGCTCCTCGACGACGACGAAGATCATCGCCCCTGCCGCGAAGCTGAGCGCGTAAGGGAGCAGCGGCTGTGAAACCATGACCGCGGCGGCGCCGAGAACCGCCGCCGCCGGCTCGACGATCCCGGAAAGCTGCCCGTACCAGAAACTCTTGCCCCGCGACAGCCCTTCCCGGCGAAGGGGCATCGAGACGGCGAACCCTTCCGGGAAGTTCTGTATCCCGATGCCGAGCGCAAGCGCGGCGGCGCCGGCGATCGTCGCCGAGGGCAGGCCCGCGGCCGCCGCACCGAAGGCGACGCCGACGGCGAGCCCCTCCGGTATGTTATGCAGCGTGATCGCAAGCACCAGCAGGACGCTCCGCTTCCAGTGCGTATGTATCCCTTCCGCCTCGGATGTCGGAAAATTCATGTGGAGGTGGGGCAGCACCTTGTCGATCGCCCAGAGGAATAATCCGCCGGCAAGGAACCCGGTCGCGGGCGGCACCCACGCGGGAACCGGTTTCCCCTGAGACATCTCGATCGCCGGCGCGAGGAGCGACCAGTAACTTGCCGCGATCATGACGCCTGAGGCGAACCCCATCATGCCGTCCAGCATCCGCTGGCTGTAATCTTTCTTTACGAAGACGCCAGCGGCGCCGAGAGCGGTGACGCTCCAGGTGAACAGGCCGGCGACGAGCGCCTGCAGGACAGGATGGATGTTTTTCACGATATCGAACATGGATTAGGGGGCGATCCCGGCCTCTCTATGTTTCAGCGCGATGGCGTCGGCGAGCGCGTCGAGCGCCCTGTAGTCGGCTTCGCGCGGCAGCCCCTTCACGACGACCGGCTGGATGATCTCCGGTTTCACGGTCGAGAGCATACCCGCCACCTGTTCCGCCATCTTGCCGCCCCAGCCGTATGAGCCGATCACGGAGGCGAACTTTAATTTCGGCCGCAGCGCGTTGGCGAGGTATGCCGCGTACACAGCGGCGGGGTGCGCCCCGCCGTGGACCGTCGGACATCCCACGACCACCGTCGCGGCGTCGACGAGCGACATGGCGAGCTTGCCGAGGTCGGTGACGGGGAGGTCGAACTCCTCGACCGTGACGCCCCGATCGATCAGCGCGCCGGCTAGCCGGCGGACCATCCTGCGGGTGCTGTCGTGCATCGTGACGAACGGTATGACGGCGACGTTCTTCGGCTTGCCCAGGACCCAATCGGCGTAGGCGTCGACGATCAAAGACGGCTTATTCCATATCGGGCCGTGGCTCGGGGCTATGGTCCTGATGTCATACGCCTTCAGCTTCGTCAGATGCCCCTGGATCGGGATCCGGAACGGCATCATGATCTCGGCGTAATATCGCTTCGCCGCTTCGACGACCTGCGCCTCATGAGCGACAAACAGGTCGGCCGTTGCCAGGTGCGAGCCGAAGAAGTCGCAGGTGAACAGGATCTTATCCCGGGCGCAGTAGCTGACCATCGTTTCCGGCCAGTGGACCCACGGCGTAAAAATGAACTGCAGGCTCCTGTCCCCGAGCGACAGCGTCTCGCCGTCGGCCACGACCCGGAACTTGTCCGCGGGGACGTGGAGGTGGTCGACCAGCATGTCGCGGCATTTTTGGTTGGTCACGATCGTGATGCCGGGGAATTTCTCGAGGACGAACGGTATCGAGCCGGAATGGTCCTGCTCTGCGTGGTGGGCGACCAGGTAGTCGATGTGCTTGATGTCCGAGAGGTTCTCGAACAGGGTCTCTTTCATCGCCGGGTCGACGGTGTCGAGGAGCGCCGTCTTTTCGCTGCCTTTGATCAGGTACGAGTTATAGCTCGTACCGTCGGGGAGCGGTATCAGGCTGTCGAACAGTCGCCGGTCCCAATCCACGGCGCCGACGGAAAAGACGTTATCGGTGATCTTTCGAGGGTTCATATGTACCTCCTTCAAATCGATTGAATTTTCGGAAATCGAAACGGCGAAGAATGGTCCGGCTGCAAGGAGTCCGCCAGAGACCGAGGAGGCGTACTGGTAAGTACGCCACGAAGGGATCGGTGGCGGGCAACGCCCCCATGCGGGGGCTGCTCCGCGAACCTTCGATTCGCCGGGTTGCCGCAGACGGGCCATTATCCGCCGTTTCGCTCATATTAGACAGTTTTTTTGTTAGATATTCAAGGTATAAAAGTGTTAATGTAGTCTCATCATGTTCCGTATCGTCCACAAAAGCAGACTCTCGAAAGACATAAACCTCTTTGAGATCGAAGCCCCCGAGATCGCCGACGCCCATCTCCCCGGCCAGTTCGTCGTCCGGCGCATATGCGAGGAGGGAGAGCGGATACCGGTCACCGTCGCCGACGTCGTCCCCGGGGCCGCGACCGTGATATGGGCGACGGGCGAAAGAAAGTGCGCCGCGCAGGGGATCCATGACTTTGTTATGAGAACGGAGAACAGATGAACGCTGATCTCATACAGCCGGAGATGGACCGCTTCGAAGAGCGGCTTGCGCAGAGCGTCGCCACGGACTCGCCGTTCATGGGGCGCTGCGTCTCCTATGCCGCCGAGAACAGGGGGAAGCGCATCCGGCCGGCGCTCCTCTTACTGTCCGCGCGGCTTTGCGGAGAGGTAACGGACGCCCATATCGACGCGGCCGTCGCGCTAGAGCTCTTCCATACTGCGACGCTGCTCCACGACGACGTGATCGACCAGGCGCGGCTTCGGCGGGGGATACCGACGCACAACGCCCGATACGGCAACGAGGCCGCGGTGATCTTCGGCGATTACCTCCTGTCGTGTGCGCTGGTCAGCGCCTCCTCAGACGAGCTGGCCGCCTGCCGCGGGACGCTGATCTCGTCTGCCCGGGCGATCTGCGAGGGAGAGATGGAGCAGGTCTTCCGCCGGTACGACCTGACGCTTTCGGAAAATGATTACCTCCGCATCGTCGACCGCAAGACCGCGATACTCTTCGCATCCGCCTGCGAGGTCGGCGCGTCGCTGTCGGGGGCGGACGAGCGCTCGCAGAAGGCGCTCTACGATTTCGGCAGGATGATCGGCGTTGCGTTCCAGATAGTCGACGACCTGATCGACGCCTTCGGCAGCGAAAAGACGGCCGGGAAATCGCTCCGCTCCGATATCGGCAAAGGGGAGCTGACGCTCCCGTTCATACGGCTGCTGTCGGTCGCCGCGGAGCGTGAAGAGCTTGCGGGGCTTATCACCCCCGATGCCGGCCCCGGCGGCGACAGCCGGCTGGCGGCGTTGCTGGAACGGTACGATTCCCTGGAATATTCGCTCGGCGTTGCGCGGCGTCATGTCGCCGGCGCGAAGGCGGCGCTCGAACATCTCCCCGCTTCGCCGGCGCGGTATGCGCTGTTCGCGCTCGCGAATACCATCATTGACCCGAACAGGTTCGCCGCGGCCCGGGCCGGCGCGAGCGCGGCGTCGCCGGGGGCGAGGTAGGCGATGTTCAAGATATTCAGCGTCAAGACAGGCGCTCAGGCCTCTTTCAGCGATATCACCCCGCAGGTCGCAGCCGTCGTCTCCGCCTCAAAGATCGGCGAAGGGATCTGTGTCGTGACCGTTCCGCACACCACCGCGGGGCTGACGGTCAACGAGAACGCTGACCCGAGCGTGCAGGAAGACATCATAACGGCGCTCGACAAGCTGGTCCCCGTCCGCGGGCCGTACAGGCACAGCGAGGGCAATTCCCACGCGCACGTCAAATCGTCGCTGCTCGGTCATTCGCACATCCTGCACGTCAGCGGCGGCTCGCTCAAGCTCGGTACCTGGCAGGGGATCTTCCTCTGCGAGTTCGACGGACCCCGCACTCGCGAAGTTCATGTGTCGGTGATCCCCGCCTGAGAGAAAGTTCCCTTTATGAAAATGACACCCGGACACCTAAGCGATCTTAAGGCATGGTACGCGGAATATGTCGGCGGGTTCTACCTGAGGCATCCGGCGCAGAAGCCGAATATCAAGCTGAAGGACGACCACACCGTCCGCGTCTGCCGCGAGATCGTCGAGATCGGCAGGGAGCTGGCTCTTTCCGAGCAAGACCTTTTGATCGCGGAGGCCGCCGCGCTTCTCCACGATATCGGGCGTTTCGAGCAGATCATACGGTACGGGACGCTTTCCGACGTGCAGTCGGAGAACCATGCGGCGCTGGGCGTGCGCATACTCAAAGAGAAGGATATCCTGCGGCATTTGCCGGAGGCCGTCCGGGAGGTCGTGATGAAAGCGGTGGCGCTGCACAACGCGCCGGCGCTGTCCGCATCGGAACGCGACGACATCCTGCGGCACGCGCGCCTGCTGCGCGACGCGGACAAGATCGACATCTACTGGGTGGTGACGCGCTTTTACACGGACAGGGATTCGCTGAAGGACGTCGACGTCAAGATCAACCTCCCTGACGATCCCGGTATCTCCGAGCACGTCTACGAGCTGCTGCTGCACCGGAAGCCAGTCAGGTATGCGGACCTCAAGCGGGTGAACGATTTCAAGCTGTTGCAGCTCGCCTGGGTGTACGACATGAATTTCGACGTTGCTCTGAAGAGGATCGTGGAGAGAGGGTATCTCGACGTCCTGGTGAGCGTCCTGCCTGCCGACGAGAAGGTGTCGCGCATCAACGAGATGGTCAGGGCGCACGTCGAGAGCCGGCTCAAGCCGAAAAGCCGCCGCCCGTCGTGACGCGCCGCCTTCTCATTTCACCATGACGTTGATCCTGAAGGTCTTTGCCGGCGGCTTTTTCTTTTCCCACGGCCGGAGGTAGACGAGCGTGACCGCCGCCGCCCCGGGGGCCATCCCTGCAAGCTCGAAAGAATAAAATCCCCCTCCGCCGATCGCCTGCTGCGTCTGCCGGTATTCCGGTTCGCGGAGCAGCTTGAAGATCCTCGGGTCGAGCTGTCCGACCTGCCACGAATACCCGGTCGTCGGATTCCCCGCGAGGACTATCTGCAGGATATCGCCGCGGCTGACGACGATGTTCTTGTTGTTCGTATTTTCCCGTATGACGATCCGCTTCGCTTCGCAAAGCCCCGGGGCGAGCGCGATCAGGGCCAGCGCGGCGATCCCGATCGAAAGACTTCGCATGTGTCGCGTCATGGTCCCTCCGTCGTATGCTGGTTTCAGCGGTCGCGCCGCGCGATGAGGACGGCGATCTCCCTGAGGGGGGCCGCTTCCGCCCCGAAGGGGCCGAGCGACCTGACCGCTTCCTGCGTTTTCTCCTCGAGGATGGCGCGCGACCTTTCTATCCCGTATACCGACGGATAGGTGGCCTTTTTCTGCGCGACGTCCTTGCCGATGCCCTTGCCGAGCTTCTCTTTCGTTCCCGTGATGTCGAGGATGTCGTCGGCGATCTGGAAGGTCAGGCCGACAGTCCGGCCGTAGCGTTTCAGCGAGGAAAGCTCTTTCACCTTCGCGCCGCCGATCATCGCGCCGGTCTCGATCGCGGCCGAGATGAGGCACGCGGTCTTGTGCGCGTGGATATATTCGACCGTTTTTGCCGAAACTTTTTTCCCTTCGCTCTCCATGTCGACGACCTGCCCGCCGATAAGCCCCTGCGATCCGGCGGCGCGGGCGATCAGTGAGACGAGGGCCGGTTTCTGCACGGCGGGTATAGTTTTCGAGGCCGCGACGATCTCGAAAGAGAACGTCAGGAGCGCGTCGCCGGCGAGCACCGCCGCCGCTTCGCCGAATACCTTGTGGCTGGTCGGCTTTCCGCGGCGGAAGTCGTCGTTATCCATGCAGGGGAGGTCGTCGTGGATCAGCGAATAGGTGTGGATCAGCTCGATCGCGCACGCGGCGTCGAGCGCTTTTCGCCAGTCGCCGCCGACCGCCTCGCAGGCCGCGAGCGTCAGGACCGGCCTGATCCGCTTTCCGCCGATCATCAGCGAATAGCGCATCGCCCGGTGGATAAGCGAAGGGGGCGTGCCGTTTTGCGGGAGCAGACGTTCCAGGCGCGTATCGACGAGTTTCTTGCGTTCCAGAAGATATTTCTGAAGGTCCATGCGGAGATGATAGCACATAATCGCCGTGAGGCGGTTGAAGAAATTACCGCCGGCCCGACACGCGCCGCAGCTCTTCGATGAATGCCGGGTCTACGGTATATCCCTGCTCGCGGATGCGATCGATGTCCTGCCATGCCATCGTGTAGTCGCCTTTGCGCGCGTACGCCGCGGCGCGGCCGAGATAGGCGTCCAGGTTGCGGGGGTCGAGCGCGATCGCCCTCGAGTAATCCTCGATCGCGAGGTCGAGATCGCCCCGCCGCGATCGCACGTTCCCCCTGTTAGAGAACGCCTGTCCGTAGCGCGGCTCGATCCGGACCGCCTCGGAGTAATCGGCGAGCGCCTTCCCGGTATCGCCGGTATCGTTGTAGGCGCTTCCCCGGTTGTTGTAGGCGGCGGCATACAGCGGTTGCCGTTCGATCGCCGCGGTGTAGTCGGCTATGGCTTTATCGAATTGTTTTAAGAACGCGTACATGTTGCCCCGGTTGTAGTATGCGGGGGCGAACCGCGGGTTGAGCTGTATCGCCTGCGTGTGATCGGCAATGGAACGGTCAATATCGCCTTTTGCGGCGAACGCCATCCCCCGGTTGACGTACGGCAGGAAATAACGCGGCTCGATCCGGATCGCTTCGCTGAGGTCTTTGACCGCATTGTCGAAATCGCGCCGGTCGATGTAGCCGCCGCCGCGGTTAGACAAGGATACCAGGTTGTCCGGGTAGTATTTCAGGACATTCGTCCAGAGGGTGACGCTGTCTTTCCAGACGCCGCACATCGCGTAGGTGTGAAAACTGAAAACGGCAACGACGGCGGCGAAAACGGCGATGACCCCGATCCGGACCGGCTTGAGATCCTTGAACTTTTCCCACCCCAGCCAGTACAGGAACTCGCCGGCGAGGTAAAAGAGCCCGACCGCGGGGAGATAGGTGAAACGGTCGGCGGGGGTCGATTTCCCGCCGACCGGCAGAAACTGGAGGACCGGAAGGATCGTGACCAGGAAGAACAGAAAGCCGAACAGCCCTTTTCGCGAATACCGCGCGGAGGCAAGGAAGGCGATACACAGCGCGGCGACGATGACGGGAGACAGCCAGTAGATGATCGGGATTTCCGCGACGAAATTCTTCGGATGCTGATAGAGGCAGCAGAGGTTTACGGGCGCCAGCAGTTTGCCGATATGGAACAAGACGCCGTGAAAGCCGTTGAGGATCTTATGCGTCATGGTGAAGCCCGCCTCCACCCGCGCCTCGTCTGCCGGATAGTGGGACGACATATTGACGAAGCTGAAGATCAGCGAGAGCGCGAAGAATGGGATCTTTTCGACGATCGCCCGCCGGTCGATCTTCCTTTTGTTGAGGTAGTCAAGCAGGACCAGGACGGCGGGGAGCGTGACGGCCATCGGCTTCGAGAGGAGCGAGATGATGAAAAGACAGAGCGACCAACCGTAATATTTCCGACGGGCTGCGTCAGCGGCGTAGCGGAGGTAACAGATCAGCGAACCCAGGTAGAAGGCGGCGTAGAGGACGTCTTTCCGCTCCGTGACCCACGCCACCGATTCGACGCGGAGGGGGTGGATGCCGAAGAGAAGGGCGACAAAGAACGCGACAGCGGCGTTGCGGTCCAGCATGAAGATCAGCAGGAAGACGAGCGACACGTTTATCAGGTGCAGGATGAGGTTGTCCAGGTGGTACAGGAACGGCTTCAACCCCACGAAGTGGTGCTCGACGGCGTATGAGAGCAGGACCAGCGGGTGGTAGATGTAGAAGACGGATGTCGTGGTGAAGATCGTCTTGATGTTTTTCAGCGACAGTTCGGTTATAGTCTGGTTTTGGGTGACGTAGTCATGGTCGTCGCAGTTGGTGAAGCCGTTCTGCAGTGACGGGGAGAAGGCAACGCAGGTGACGATGGCGGCGCATAGGATCAATCCGACAATAATACTGTTCCGGCGCATACCGCCTCGCTGTAAACGTTATCCGATGTGGTGATCGTGAGTGTGTTAATGAACTATATCACGCGGCGGCGCTTCTGTAATGCCAATTGTCCGCGGGTAAATATGAAATCCACGCAGCTTGTCCTGACACGGCGACAAGGCACATCGTCGCTTTTGGAGGCATAAGCCGGATCCTTGTTTACAGAGCTTTCTTTTGATGGCATCATTACATGGCGTAAACCGGAGCGGAGATTGCATGAAGACAGTCGTCGTTATCCCGACATACAACGAAAAGGAAAATATCCGCCGCCTGATCAACAGGATCCTGCGGCGTGTCCCCGATACCCACATCCTCATCGTTGATGACAATTCTCCCGATGATACGGAGAAGATCGTCGAGGAAATATCCGCGGATAACCCACAGGTCCATATCCTGGAAAGAAAAGACAAGAGAGGTTATGGAAGTGCCTGCGTGGACGGCTTCAAGGAGGCCATGCGCATTGGGGCCGATCTTATCATAGGGATGGACGGGGATTTTTCCCACAACCCGCGGTTTATCCCGGCTATGATACAGGAGTCGTTCCGGTCCGACGTCGTTATCGGGTCGAGGATGATACCGGGAGGCATGCAGGTTCGCAGGAGCTTTATCCGGAGGTATACGACGCTGTTTGCAAACCTGTACGTCCGTGCGGTGATGGGGCGCGATGTCAGGGATTGGACATCCGGTTTCCGCTGTTACACGAGGCGTGCGCTCGAAAAGATCGGACTTGATTCGATCGTTTCAGAAGATATTTCGGTCCTGGAAGAGATGCTTTACGCATGCGCGCGGCGCGGGTGCGTTATCAGCGAGGTTCCTATCGTTTTCGTCGAGAGGAGAAAAGGCCAGTCCAAATTGAATCGCCTCGGGAAAACAATTCATACCTTTCTTATGATCCTCAAGATCAGGTTTTTGCGCACCTGATATTTTATCTTCGCTGTTTCCGTCTTGCCATCCGAACGAGCGCCGCTGCGCACGCGAGAAGTATGCTGGCGCCGCTGACCGCCAGCCCTTTTCGGAACGAGTCCGGCACGTAGCGCATCTCAATACGGTGCGACCCCGCGCGGAGAAAGACGCCGCGGAAGAGGAAGTCGGTCCGGTATGTTTTTTGACTGACACCGTCCACCGTCGTCTTCCATGCCGGATAATAGGCGTCAAGCAGGACGAGCAGCCCGTCGGTTTCCGCCCGTATATCGAGAGAGATCGTTTCGGACGCGTATGATCGCAGCGAGAGCTGCGCTGTCGGCGTTGTGCCCGCTGTCAGTTGAAAGGGCGGCTCTTCGTCGACGCACGCCGACCGGAAAGGGTTGAATGACGATGATGCCATCGTCGCAAGCGTCTCTTTGCGCGGCACAACCCTGACGTCGTTAACGAACAGGAAGCGGTCGCCTGCGTTTTTGAAGCGCAGGAGCACGTTGCCGTCATCCCGGTATGCCTCCTCTATGAAGGCAGGGTTCGCCTGGAAAGGGATGCCGGCAGGCAAGAGGAGATATTTTGCGTTCAGCAGATCGGTGAACTTGTTGAACGTAAAAAGAGGGACCGTCGACTGGAGCAGTATTGCGAGATCGGAAGCGCCTGCGCCCTGAGAAAAAGCGGCGTATTCGTAGTAATCCCGCAAAACGATCGGATCGTACCCTTCCGCGTTCTCGACCAGGTTGACCATTGAGAAGTTGCGAGGCAGGCCGGGCGTCAGCGCTCGGAACGGTTTTGCCTCCTTGGAAAGGTAGGCGAGCGGCCCCCGTTCGATCCCGATCGTTCCGCTGTCGTTCAGGAACATATATTTGAGCCCGAAACTCCATAGATCGATCAGAATGAGCGGGATCAGTACGTATGTCCGGGTTCGCGTACTCCGTATCCAGAAAATACCGCAGAATGCCGCCGCCAAGACCGCGCAGCGGATGAACTGCAAAAACGCCTCCCCGTACGAGACGCCCATCGATGATCTTTCTGCGAGCCGGGGAAACTGATGGAGGTTGAACGGGAGGTTGTGGATGAACATGAAGAAGCGCTCCCAGAGCGCGTAGCCGTTCAATCGGCACAGTGCGAAGACGCTCCCGGCGGCGATGATGAAGACGGCGGTAACCAGGGCGAGCCGGGTGCGATGTGCGTGTATTGCCGCATCTTCTTCCGAGGGAGAGAAAAGCCGGCCGGCACCGATGCCGCTCAGGACGGATAGCGAGAACGCTGTGAGGAAGATGAATTTTGAGTTGCCCCTGAAGAGGTTGAAGCCGGGGACATAATTATATAAGAGCCTGAACAGCGGCGTGTAGCCGCCGAGCGCGAGTATGAAGGATAGGGCTGCGGCTCCGCCGAAGAAGATCACCGTCGCTCGCCGCGTGTTATCCTTCAGCCCGGTGAAAGCGGCGAGCGCGAGAATGAAGGAAACGGTCCCGCAATACGCGCAGAGTTCCCATGAAGAGAAGCGCCCCCAGTACGGGGTGTGGAACGTATTGCCGTAGAATTCAGGCATCAGGAATGTGAGGATGCTTTCGGGCGTGAAAGAGAACGTCGCGCAGAATTCATAGGTCGCCCCCTGGCGGGCAGAATGCGATCCGAGCTCCAGTGCCGGGAGCAGTTGGAAGGCGCACATGCCCGCTGCCAGCGCCATTCCTCCGCCGAAACAAAGCAACAGCGGCGTGGGGTTGCTCGGCCGCTGTTCGCTCATCTTCCGTGCGGCGAGAAAGATCGTATAGAGGCCGCCGGCGATCGTCAGGTAGAAGAAATTATGCGTGTTGCCTGCCAGGAGCGCGAGGGCGGCGAACACGGCGATCGTTACGGCTCTGCCCACTGAAGGCCGTTCGGATGCACACAGGACGGCCCAGAAGATGAACCCCGTCCATGCTATCGTGTTGATCAGGGTGAGGTGGCCGACCGCGACCTGGCAGATGAACGGAGCCGAAAAGACGAAGGTGATCCCGCCGCAGAGCTGTCCGATCCCGGGCACCCCCAATCGGCGCAGGAAAAGCGCGATGCCGGCTGCCGCGATCAGCGCATGGATGATGAAGCTCCAGTTGATCGCCCGGGCCGTTTTCATAACGAGGAAGATGGCGTTCGGAGGATAGAAGAGCGCCGTTTGCACGTTCGCCATGAACGGCGTTCCGCAGTATGCGTATCTGTTCCAGAAAGGAAGCCGTCCGGCCCTCAGTTCGCCGAACCCGTACTGCCGCCACTGAAAGTACTGCTCGCGGGTGTCGCTTTGCTCCCAGCCGATCATCTGTGCCGGGGGGGCGACGATCGCTTTTGCGTAGTAGGCGCCGACAAGGATCAGCAGTATGAGTAATATTCTTCTCATAACTTCTCTTCAGCCCCGCGGATCATCGCGCGGTGTATATGGTGAGAGTTTGGCGAAATTGTCCATAAAGGGGGATTTCTCGCCGCACAACATAGTTTAATCGGATTATCCGCGCGAGTCTTTCGATATCGTTGCCGGCCATGATGGCAAAATCCCGAGGAGTCAGGCACAAAATGCGCGCATTTTTCTCCCGAAGATCCTCGTAGAGCTGTTTTTGGTCGACGACGTGGAGTTTGGCGGCGACTTCGTCTCTCATGACAGGAAAGTACGCGAACTCGCTGAGTTCGTATCCGGGAAGGCTGACGAGGCGGCTTTCGACGGCAAGCTCTGTGGCGAACGTCAGGATGCGGTCGCCTTCTGCTGAAAGTTCCCTGATCGCTCTTGATGCCTCGATGGTTTTACGAAGCGTTCCGTCGCCTTTCAGAGAAACGTCGTATTCTTGCAGCGGCATTCCGGCAAGACATGAGAAGAAAATGGCTGTGTAGACGGCGCGTCTCGTCGCTCCTGACGTATGATCCAGATAATCGCCGAGAGCCAGCGAGGCGAACAGGATGACGAACGGTATGATGGAGATCTGATAACACGCGTAGGATATTGGTCGTGTCACATGGATCGCGGTTGCGGCGGCATAGGAAACGATGAGCATCCACGCGTAGGCATCTGATCCGCCGGAAAGAAACGTCGATCCATTATTCCTGACGAGACGTAATGCAAATAGGACGCAGGAGACGATGAACGCGATAATGATCGGATACTGGTCAAGGAAGAATCTGTTGAGAAACGTATGCATGCTGCTCATAGACAATGCCGGGTTGCTGTAATACTCCGAGTGGAACGTGATGACGCCGAAGATCATGTTGCCGTTGGCGTAGAAGAACGCGATGACCAGACCGGCGCACAAGGCCGGCGCCGCACATATTTTCGCGAAACACGCGAGACGAGGTCGATAGCGCTGAAAGAGGTATATGATGAGCGCGAGAAGGCATGGGATGACGGAAAGTCTTGTTAGGAACGCCAGTGTCATCAGAAAAAGGCTTAGCATGTCCCTTGTCCTCGATAGCTGCCGGGGGCGAAGAGCGAATAGGCTTGCGGTGACCAAAAAAACGGTAAGTGATTGGGTCTTGACGGCGCAGGTGTGAAAGACATAGCTCAGATTCATTCCCAGCAGGAGGGCTGCTACGCCTGCGGCGTTGATCCCCCCTTCGCGCCTGCATATCTGCAGTAGCATTGCGACGCTTGCCATGCTGATGGTGAAGGAGATCAAACGGCCGGCGAACATGCCTTTCCCTAATATGGTCATGAGTGTGCCGTAGAAATAGGGGAGAAGCGGCATCTGGGTGAACAGAAAATCACGATAGGGCAGCTTGCCTTGCATGACGTCCGTAGCGGCGAGGACGTACCACCCCTCGTCTCCCGTGAGCCGGCCGTAGAACACTGCGGTAATGCCGAACAAAGCGGCTGGTATGAGCGCGAAGAAAACAAGGCGGGAACGATCTATACGGTGATGTCTCATAGGGGAGAGAGTCCCGTTGACCTTCTGCGCAGTTCCTCGATCACCGCCGGATCGACCGCGGATCCCAGCTGCTGCGCTGCGGCAATGTCGCGCAGCGCTTCCCGGTATTTTCCGGCGGCCGCCTGCGCGTTCGCCCTTCCCAGATATGCCGCCGCATACCGGGGGTTGCACCGTATCGCGTTCGTGTAGTCCGCTATCGCCCGGCCCAACGCCCCCATCCTCGTCAGCGCGTTGCCCCGGTTGGCATACGCTTCGGCGAAGCCCGGATTGATCCGGAGAGCCGCGTCATAGAACGCGATCGATTTTTCCGGCGAGCCGGTGTCGCTGAGCGCATTTCCCAGGTTGTTGTACGCCTCGGCATAGTTCGGGTTTATCTGTATGGCTGCCGCGTAGTCGGCCATTGCCTGCTGATAATCGCCTTTGTAAATATAGGAATTTCCCCGGTTGTAATGCGCCTCGGCGTGCGCCGGCCTGATCTCGAGCACCCGGTTGTAGTCGGCGATCGCCCGGTCGTACTCCTTGAGCATGTTGTAGGCGTTTCCGCGGTTGTTGTAGCCGTCGGCGTAGAGGGGGTCGAGCCGGACCGCCTCGTCGTAATCGGCGACTGCCTTGCCGATGTCCCCGGCGTCCATGTGTGCGTTTCCGCGGTTGCTGTAGGCGATCGACGTGTTCGGCATGCCGCCGTACTTCGACAGGAAATCGTTCCACAGCGTCAGGCCGTCTTTCCAGACCAGGCATCGCGTCCATGTCGCGCCGGCGAGTGCTATCGTAAGGACGGCCAGGCCCGCGGCGATGAGGCCGCGCGCCTTCTGCCGCCGTTCCCATAACCGCGAAACGCCTTCACCCGCGAGGTAGAAGATGCCGAGCAGCGGTATGTAGGTGTAATGGTCGCCCACCGTCGGCCCGCCGGAGACGAGGTGCAGGACCGGAAAAACCGTGACGGCGTAAAAAAGAAAACCGAAGACGATCTTTCGCGTGTATCTTGCGGAGAACGCAACGGCCGCGGCCAGCGCGGCGACGGCGAGCGGCGCGCAGTAGAAAATAACCGGGAGCAGCGCGCCCGTTTTTGCCGGCGGCGGGTAGTAGCATGCCAGCTTAACCGGCAGTACCGTTTTTACCAGGTAGAAGACGAAAGCGTAGTTCGCGATAAAGACGTTGTCGATGAACGTGTACTCGGGCTCCTTGCCGATCGACCGCGCGACGAGCGTAACGATCGTGAAGATGCCGGCGAGCGCCGCGTACGGGACATACCCGGAGATCCGTTTCGCCGAGAACGTCTCCTTCCGCAGATAATCGGTCAGGATAAGGACCGCCGGCAGCGTCACCGCCATCGGTTTCGAGAGGAGCGAGAGCGCGAACAGCGCAAGCGAGAGGTAATACAGCCGGTCCTGTTTGCGCTGGCGGTAATACAGATAGGAAATGATGCTTCCCAGGAAGAATATCGCATAGAGCACGTCTTTACGTTCGGTGACCCACGCCACAGACGCGACGTGGAGCGGGTGGATCCCGAACAGTGTGGCGCCCGCTAGCGCGGCCAACACCGAACCGCTCAAAAGGTGGATCAGCCATGCCGCCAGCGCCGTGTTGATCAGGTGGAGCGCGAGGTTGTCGATGTGGTACGGCAGCGGGTTCAGCCCGAAGAGACGGTGTTCCGCCGCGAACGACATCAGGACGAGCGGGTGATAGAGCCCGACGTGAGGTTCGGTGAACATCGTCTTTATGTTGCGCGCGGAGAGTTCCCTCACGAGCAGGTTGTTGGTGAGCATCTTATCGTCGTCCCAGTTCGTGAACCCGTTTTTCAGCGACGGGAGGAACGAGACGGCGGTGACGAGCAGAACGAGTATGATGCCAAGGCGGAGGCGTCGTGTGTCCATGATAGCGATATTTTACCTGATCTGCTGCGGATTATCACCTGTTTTCGCGGCGCCTCGCTGTGGTATAATCCCGACAAAAGTCCGGAGGCACAGATGAAGCATCTGATCATTATGCGGCACGGCACGGCGCAGCCCCATTCCGCCGGCGGCGACTTTTCCCGCGCGCTCGTGCCTGAGGGGGCGAAAGAGGCGCAGGCGACGTCGCGCATTCTCAGGAAGGCGGGGATCGTTCCCGGGGTGATCCTGTCGAGCCCGCTGATACGCGCCCGCCAGACGGCCGAAGAGGCGGCGAAGGCATTCGGGCTTTCCGTCGATACGATCGCGACCGATAACGAGCTCGCCCCCGGCGGCGACAAAGAAATCGTCCTGCAATCGGTGCAGAGGCTGTTCGAGGATCACGCGACGGTCATGCTGACGGGGCATCAGCCCTATCTCGGCGAGATGATCGCCCTCCTGCTGTTCGGACGGGAGATCGACGAAATGCATCTGTCGAAAGGGGGAGTAGCCGTTTTCGAGATAAGCGGGAACGCGGGAAAAACGCCCCAGGAGCTTGTCTTGTTGGTCGATCCGAAGACTGCGGGCGCGCTGCTAAGCCGCTAATCGGCCCACGGCATGCGGCCTGCGATATGGAAGCTCTCCAATAGGGAGCCGAGCAGCTTTTTCAGAGAACTGATACATATGCTGGCCAGGGTTTTACGACCGCTCATGCCCTTTTCCTCCACTGAACGCCTGATAAGGATAATCAGCTTTTTTGCTTCGAAGCTCATATTCATTATATTTTCTATCGATCCGATTGTCAAGCGTTTTTGTCTAAAATAATTGGTGTTGTTCAGTCCTAGTGTGGTAATATAGCGCAACTTATGTCGAATACCGAACTCGCAGCGATCACGCTCGAAGACAAGGTGAAAGAACTCAAGGGCAAAGTCGCTGACCTTTCATGCCTTATCAGGGTGAGCTCTATCCTGAACTCGACGCTCAACTTGTCCGAACTCCTCCAGCATATCATGGAGATATCCGAACAGGTGATGAAAGCGGAGGCGAGCTCCCTGATGCTCATCGACGAAGAGACCAACGAGCTGGTCTTCGAGATCACGCGGGGCGAAAAGGGCAAGGAGATCAAGGAGAAGTTCCGCCTCAAGATGGGGCAGGGGATCGCCGGGTGGGTCGCTCTGAACGGAGAGCCGCTCCTGATACCGGATGTGTCAAAGGATCCCCGTTTCTACTCGAAGCCGGACAAGTCGACCGGGTTCGTCACCAGGTCGATCGCCTGCGTCCCGATGCGGGTGAAGAAGAAGGTCATCGGCATCCTCGAGATCATCAACCCGGTGGGCAAGAAAGAGTTCGACGAGTCGGATATGCAGCTCTTGAGCGCGTTCGCGGACAGCGCCTCCGTTGCGGTCGAGAACGCGCGGATGGTCGAGAGCCTCATGAAGCAGCAGCGCGTGGAGCAGGAGCTGTCGATCGCCAAGCAGATCCAGGCGAATTTCCTCCCGAAACGTTTCCCCCGCGTGAAAGGCGCCGGCGCCTTCGGCCGCAACGTGACGGCGCTGCAGATCGGCGGCGATTTCTACGATTTCGTGCGGCTCGGCGACTCCCTCCTCGCCGTCCTCATCGGCGACGTGTCGGGCAAGGGGGTTCCCGCGGCGCTTTATATGGTGAAGATCGTCACAGACTTCCGTTCCATACTTGCCGACGTGCAGGACCCCGCCCGGTTGATCGGCGCCCTCAACGAGCGCCTCTGCCGGCAGAGCACGATGGGGATGTTCGCCACGATCATCTACGGGATATTCGATACTAAAGCCGGGACGCTGACCTATGTCAGCGCCGGCCATCCCGCGCCGATCGTCATCGGAGCCGACGGCCGCGCGCGTTCAGAAGACGGCGTGCGCAACCCGCCGGTCGGCGTGGTGCCCCGATGCGATTTCCGGCAGACCGATATGCGGATTACGCCGGGAGAGAGGTTCCTTTTCTACACCGACGGCGTGGTCGAGGCGCGCAACACAGCGGGCGAGGAATACGGGACCGGCCGGCTGATGAGCGTGTGCGAAAAACACCAGGGGCCGCCGAAAAACATGGCAAGCGCCGTCCTCGGTGATATAATGAAATTTTCCCGCAACGTGCCCCAGCACGACGACATCACCCTGGTAGCCGTGAGGATTGGCGATGCCTGAGAAGAAACCGCAGCATACGATCGACCTGACCGTGCCGAGCCACCCGCAGTTCCTCTGCGTGACGCGCGCGGTCATCTTCCAGGTCTGCCACTGCATGCGCTTTCCCGAGAAGTTCGTCAACTGCATCGCGCTGGCGGTCGAGGAGGCGTTCACCAACATCATCAAGTACAGCTACGGGAACGATTACAAGAAGAAGGTGGTCCTGGTGCTCAACCTCTACAAGGACAGGCTCGAGATCGTCCTCAAGGATTTCGGCAAGAAGGTCGACGTGAAAATGATCAAGCCGCGCGCGCTCGAAGACGTCCGCCCCGGCGGCCTCGGCGTCTATTTCATCAAGAAGTTCATGGACGAAGTGACCTACGACGTGTCGCCCGAAGTCGGTACGGAGCTGCGACTCGTCAAATACCTGGAAAAAGGCGGCTGCGCCTGCCCCGGGGCCGGGAAGGCCGGAGCCGGCGGCGGAAAAAAGAAGGAGCGCTCATGATCAAGATAGATGTGTCGGAGAAGAACGGATGGGCCGTGCTGGCCGTCGACGGGCAGATCGACCTGCACACCTCTCCGGATATCCGCAAAGAGCTCGCCGGACGGGCCAAGGCGAAAAAGGCCCGCATTGCGATCGATCTGACGCGGGTGAGCTACATCGACAGCTCCGGGCTGGCCACCTTTATCGAAGCGATGCAGAAATTGAAAAAAGGCGGCGGCGAGATCGCGCTGTGCGGCCTGTCCGAATCGGTACGGCATGTTTTCGAGGTGGCGCGCCTCGACAGTATCTTTGCCATCCACGCAAGCAGCGATGATCTCAAGTGAATAATCCCGTTCTGTCACCCCTGCGTCTTTGAGCGGGGACCGGAAGCGCGGTGGTAGGGTACAGGCATGCCTGTACACTGCGTGTTTCCGGCAGGAGAACGTGGGAATGTCAATAAAGGATATCTGCACGTGAAACATCTATTCGGTTTTATCGGCAGGCGGACGATCATGTTCTTCCGCCACCTCACCAGCATCGCCTGCATCACCGGAGAGGCGTTCTACTGGATCGTCGTCGGCCCCTTCCGAAAGAAGCCGGTCAAGCGATTCCACCTTGTCTCGCAGATGGTGGAGGCGGGGGTCAATTCGCTGATGATCGTCATGGTGATCTCGTTTTTCGTGGGGCTCACGATGGCGATGCTCCTGGCCTACCAACTGCGCAAGTTCGGCAGCGAGAGCCTGATCGCCGACTTCACGGCGATCGCCTTCACCCGCGAGCTGGGGCCTCTGATGACGGCTATCATCGTCGCGGGACGCGTCGGCGCGTCGTTCACCGCCGAGCTCGGCACGATGCGGGTCTCCGAGGAGATCATGGCGCTCGAGACGATGGCGATCAACCCGGTGCGGTTCCTGATCTCGCCGCGGCTCCTGGCGATGATCATCATGGTACCGTGTCTGGTGATCTTCTCGGACGCGGTCGGCATGCTCGGGGGGTTCGTCATCGGCAAGATGAACCTCGGCGTCGAGGCGTCGTATTACATCCAGAAATCGCTGATGGCGCTCCAGCTGAAGGACATCGTGACGGGGCTCGTGAAGAGTTTCTTCTTCGCCATCATCATCGCGGTCGTCGGCTGTTACTACGGGTTTATCGTCGAGGGCGGCGCCGAGGGGGTCGGGCGCTTCACGACGATATCGGTGGTCAACTCGCTGATCTCGGTTGTCGCCGCCGACTGTTTCTTCACCGCCGTCTTCTATATGGTGTAACGGGTATGATCACGGTCAACAATCTCGTTAAGAAGTTCGACGGCCGGACGGTCCTTTCGGGCATCAACCTGGAGGTGAAGACCGGCGAGACGATGGTCATCATGGGGGGCAGCGGCTGCGGCAAGAGCACCCTCCTGCGGCACCTGGTCGGCTATTACCGGCCCGACCAAGGCGAGATCCTTTTCGACGGGAAGGACATAGCGAAGATGACCGAAGCGCAGCTCGACGCCGTGCGGAAGAAGTTCGGCATCCTTTTCCAGAGCGGGGCGCTCCTCAACTCGCTCTCCGTCGGCGAGAACGTGGCGCTGCCGCTGCGCGAGCACTCCGACCTGAACGACGAGATCATCAAGATCATCGTCAAGATCAAGCTGGAGCTGGTCGGGCTGACCGGCTTCGAGAACCTGATGCCGTCGCAGATCAGCGGCGGCATGAAGAAGCGCGTGGGGCTCGCGCGGGCGATCGCCCTCGACCCCCAGATCGTCTTCTACGACGAGCCGGGCGCGGGGCTCGACCCGATCACGACGGCGGTGATCGACCGGCTGATCGTCGACCTGTCCAAGAAGCTCGGGATAACGTCGATCGTCGTGACGCACGAGATGAAGAGCGCCTTCCGCATCGCCGACCGGATGGCGATGCTCTACGAGGGGAAGGTCATCGCGGTCGGGACGCCCGACGAGATCAGGGACTCGTCGAACCCGCTGGTCCAGCAGTTCATTACCGGCTCGGCCGACGGCCCGGTGCCGCTCCGCCGCTCGAGCGAGGAATATATCAAGAGCCTGACGGGCGTTTGAGGTTTAGCGGCGGATAACCGCTGTTCGAGAAGCTTGATTTTTATCGGGAAGAGTGGTTTCATATACAACCTGAAAGGATCGGTATGGAATACCTGAAGCAGGAAACCAAGGCGGGCGTCCTGATCACGGTCAGCTTCGGCATCCTCTGTTTCTTCCTGTTCAACGTGACTGGGATGAAGGACCGCGCAGAGATGAACCATTACGCCGTGACCTTCTCAAATATCAACGGCCTGATGGAGAACGCACCGGTCACCTTCGCGGGGGTGAACGTCGGCAAGGTCGAGTGGATCAAGATAAAGTCGCAGACCGAGGGCGCCGTGGATGTCGGTATCTCGGTGCGCACGTCGATCAAGCTCAATGAAGATTCGCGGGTGATGATCTCCAGCGCGGGGTTCGTCGGCGAGAAATTCGTCAGCATCATGCCGGTCGTCTCGCAGAAGCCCGCGCTTGAGTCAGGCGCGACGCTCCGCGGGATCGACCCGACCGACATGGTCAAGCTCATCGAGCGGGTCAACACCATCCTGAGCGACTTCAAGGCCGAGCAGCTCGGCAACTCGCTGAAGGCGATCGCCGACGACACGCACAAGACGATCCTGCACGCCGAGGAGTCGTTCGCGAGCATCAAGTCGATCGTGACCGAGGTCCAGCAGAGCGGCAAGGTGCAGAAGGTGGTCAACGACGCGTCCGACCTGATCGTGAACCTCAACGATTTCGCCCGCAACGCGAACGACACGGTCTCGGAAAACCGCGCGGCTATCAAGACCTCGATCGCGAACTTCGAACAGCTCACGTCGCGCGCGAAGACCGACGGCGAGAAGATGCTGGACCAGATGAGGGAGGTCATGAAGACCATCGAGCAGATCGTCCGGGAGAACCGCGGCGACATACGCGAGACGATACAGAACACAAAAGACTTCACCTACGTGGTCAAGCACGAGCCGTGGCGCCTGTTCTGGAAGGAGACCTCCGACGGCATGCTGAAGGAGCGGGATGTCCGGAAGAGGGAAGAAGCGAGAAAGAAGGGGAAGCCAAAGGGGTTCCCGTTTATTTTCTAAACGGCGCCATTGTGAGATACTGGCCGATGTCCCATGAGCAAGTTCCAGCGAGGTAGTGCATAAAGACGTCTTATCGGACATTGGATATTTGGTCACTGGTCATTTCAAGGGGGGTATATGCCGACATACGAATACGAGTGCAAGCGGTGCGGTTTCCTGTTCGAGGAGTTCCAGAGCATCACCGCGCAGCCGCTCAAACATTGCCCGAAATGCAACGGGTCGGTGAAACGGCTCATCGGCAAAGGCAGCGGGATCGTCTTCAAAGGTTCCGGCTTTTACGCGACCGATTACCGCAGCCCGACCTATAGCGGCGATGCGAAAAAGGACTCGGGGTCGAAAAGCTCCGGCGAAAGTTGCCCGAACAAGGACAGCTGCAAGGCGAAGTGCGACAAGAAAAAGAAGTAGCGAGTGTGACGTCCGCCGCCTGCGGTGCGCAGCGGCGCGCCGGGTTGCGGGAGGAACGCACCGAACCGTCATTATGAGAGCCCTCATCCAACGCGTGACGCGCGCCTCGGTGGCCATCGGCGGAAAGGTCCACCAATCGATCGGCCCCGGCCTGGTCATACTGCTCGGCGTCGCCCAGGGGGATACGGATGAGGACGCCGCCGCGCTCGCCTCCCGGATCCCCCAGCTCAGGATATTCGAGGACCGTGACGGCAAGATGAACCTTTCCGGCCGCGACGCCGGCGCCGAATACCTCGTCGTCTCGCAGTTCACCCTGTGCGCGGATCTTTCCCGCGGCCGCAGGCCCGGGTTCGAGACGGCGGCCCCGCCCGATGCGGCCCGCCGGATATATGAACGGTTCGCGAGCGAGATGTCGCGGTCGTGCCCTGTCGTGAAAACGGGTGTCTTCGGGGCGTACATGGTCGTCTCGCTCGACAACGACGGCCCCGTCACCTTCCTGCTCGACACGAGGGCCCTGTCCCCGGAAAAGGCGCCTGCGCCATGAAGAAACTATTGCTCGCCACGCTTATCGCGGCCTGTTGCGCCGCGTCCGCTTCCGCCGCTCCGGCGGAAAAGAAGATCGTCCGCGTCGTCAGCGCGCACAAATATTTCACCGTTTACGGGCCGACGCACCAGGACGCGAACTGGATCGCCTCCCAGTCCGAGGATTTCCGCGCGCGCCTCCTCGACGCCCTGGGATGGCCGGAGCCGGGGAAGGAGACGATGGAGATCATCCTGTCGCCGTCCGCGAAGAAGACGAAGCGGACGTACGAGATCGACGGCGCGGCGGTGAAGAGCGTGGTCACGGTCCCGGCGAAGGGCGACCTGTTCTGGGACAACGTCGCCCCCGAGATCATCAGGCACCAGGCGCTGTGCTGTTCGGGAGTCCGGGATGCGGGGGCCATACGGCGGTACGCCGACCACATCCCGGCCTGGCTGACCGCCGGCGTCGCCTGTTACGTCGACCCGCGCACCGCGCCGGGCTATGCGAACAGCGTCCGGAGCGACGTTCTTTCGGGAAGGTTCCTGCCGGTCGGGGAACTCTTCGCCGTGAGGGAACGCCTCAGGGCATCGGGACTCGGAGCGGCATTCGCGAACGAGTCGGCCGCGCTCGTCGCATACCTGCTGCGCCTCGAACGCGGCAAAGAGCGCTTCGGCGCATATGTGTCGCTGCTCAACGGCGACGAAGGATGGAAATGCGTGTTCGAGGATATGTACTACGATGTTTTCAAGACCGACGATGAGCTGGACGCGCAGCTGCGATCGTCTCTGCGGAACCCCCGGCGCATTTCGCTCAACGCGCCGCGAATGGGAATGAGCGAATCGGTAACGCTCCTCAACGACGCCTTCGAGACCGCTGTCGTCTCGCAGGCCGGCGTCCGCGCGGCCGGGCCGTACATCGAGGATTTCGCGGCGTTCAAACAGTGCTGCAAAGAGGAGATCGCGCGGCGCAAGCTGATGGCGGCGTACCCGGTACTGATAAAGCTCAAGTTCGAAGGGAGCGAGATGACGCAGGGAGTCGTTGAAAAATACCTGCAGGCGTATATAATGAACAGGGACCGGAAGAAGTTCTGGAAGGCGTTCGTCGACGCCGAGAACGCCCGGCGGAAGATCGCCCCGGACGCCGGAACGGCCATAGCGAACTGAGGCTCACGATGCGAATATTGCTGACCAACGACGACGGGATCTACGCCGACGGTTTGTTCGCGCTGTACGAACAGCTCCGCTCGCTCGGGCAGGTGGCGGTTGTCGCCGCCCTCTCGGCGCAGAGCCCGCCGCGCCACCGCACCACGCTCAGTACCCCCCCCCCCGCGCAGAAGGTCCAACGCGAACAAG
>JAKLEM010000016.1 GCA_022711655.1 Candidatus Auribacterota bacterium | reverse complement strand
CTCTTTCGGATCGTTCAGCAGTTTCGCCTCGTTGGCGGCGTCTTCCGCCTCGGACGCACCCCGCTTCGCGGTCCCCGCGATCGGCCGCACCGTCACCACGTCCCTCTCGCACCTGACCAGTATCTCCGGCGACGCGCCCACGACATCGAAATCGCCGAGACGCAGGTAATACATGTAGGGCGACGGGTTCACCGACCGCAGCGCGCGATAGACGTCGAAGGAAGAGCTGCGGGCGGCTGCCTCGAGGCGCTGCGACAGCACAACCTGTATGATGTCGCCGGCGCGGATATATTCCTTCGCCTTCTTGACCATCCCCTCGAACGCCGCTTGCGGCATATTGGAACGTACGGCGAGCGGCGCCGCATCACGGTCGCGCTCGACGAGCGGCATCGAAACCGGTTTCGACAGCAGCGCTGCCAGCGCATCGATCTTTTTCACCGCGTCGCGGTACGCACCGGCCGGCTTCGTCGGGTTGGGGACGTGCGCCAGCGCCGTTATCTTAATGGTATGGTTGACATGGTCGAAGATCAGTATCGTGTCGGTGATCATGAAGCAGCATTCCGGCAGGCCGATATCGTCGCGCTTCAGCGTCTCGACATCCTCGAAGTCCCGAACCATGTCGTACCCGACATAGCCGACCGCGCCGCCGAAGAAACGGGGCAGCTTGCCGTCCTCGACCACACGGTAGCCGGCCATGATCCTTTTCAGCTCTTCGATCGGGCCCCGTTCGGCCGTAAAGCGCCGCCTCTTCCCGTCCTCGACGATCTCGACATCACGCCCGGAGCTCTTAAAAATGATACGCGGGTTTACGCCGATAAACGAGTAGCGTGCGATCCGCTCGCCGCCCTCGACGCTCTCCAGCAGAAAGGCGTGTTTCGCCTTCTGAAGCTTGAGGAACGCCGAGACCGGCGTCTCCATATCGGCCAGGACCTCTTTATAGACCGGGATCAGGTTGCCCTTCCCGGCCAGCTCCTTGAAAGTTTTGATGTCCGGAGTATACATATGCATTTCCTTATATCACGGCTGCCGCATAATTCCGAGCGTTTCTCTAATACACCTTTTTCGGATCGAACACCAGTTTGCCAACAGTCTTGAAATCGCCCTTGTCGGTCAGCTTCTTGTAAAAGCACGACCGGTAGCCGTCGTGGCAGGCGCCGCCCTTCTGGCTGACCGTGATAAGGACCGTGTCGTTATCGCAGTCGAAGAAAACCGATTTCACCATCTGGATATGGCCCGAGGATTCGCCCTTGAGCCAGAACTTCTGCCGCGAGCGCGACCAGAAATGGGTCTTCTTGGTCTCGAGGGTCCGCTTGAGCGCCTCTTCGTTCATGTATGCGACCATCAGGACCTCTTTCGTCCGGTAGTCCTGGATGATCGCCGGCATGAGGCCGTGCTCGTCGTATTTGAGTTTCTCCGGGATCTTCATAATCTCACCTGCACTCCTTTCGACTGTAGGTACTCTTTCGCCTGTTTGATGGTATATTGCCCGTAATGAAAGATCGAGGCAGCCAGCACCGCGTCCGCCTTCCCCTCCGAGAGGACATGCCAGAGGTGATCGAGGCTCCCCGCGCCACCGGACGCGATCACCGGTATGTTCACCGCCTCGGAGACCGCTCTCGTCAGCTCGATGTCGTACCCCGCCTTCGTGCCGTCTGCATCCATGCTGGTCAGCAGGATCTCTCCGGCGCCGCGCCGCTCGGCCTCGCGCGCCCACTCGACGGCGTCCTTCCCCGCCGGCGTCCTGCCGCCGTGCGTGAAGACTTCCCATGCGGGGGCGCCTCCGGCTTTCCGTTTCGCGTCGATAGCGACGACGATACACTGGGCCCCGAAACGTTTCGACGACCGGTCGATGAGGCCCGGATCGTTCACCGCGGTCGTGTTGATCGACACCTTGTCGGCGCCGGATCCGAGCAGCTCATTCATGTCGTCGACGGTGCGTATGCCGCCGCCGACGGTGACCGGCATGAACGCCCGCTCCGCGGTCCTGCGGACCACGTCGAGCATGATCCCCCGCTTCTCGTGCGACGCGGTAATGTCGAGAAAGACCAGCTCGTCCGCGCCCTCGCGGTCGTACTGCGCGGCGATCTCGACCGGATCGCCGGCGTCGCGCAGGTCCACGAACTTCGTCCCTTTCACGACGCGGCCGTCCTTGACGTCGAGGCACGGGATTATTCTTTTTGCGAGCATAGGCGTATCGCCTCTCCCAGGTCGATCCGGTCCTCGTACAGCGCCTTGCCGACGATGACCCCGGCAAGCCCCAGGGGGAGCAGGTCGACGATGTCTTTCAGCGACGAGACGCCGCCGGACGCGATGACGTTGATCTTCACCGTCTTCTTGAGCTGTTTGAAAAAATCGAAATTAGGCCGGGTCAGCGCGCCGTCGCGGGCGATATCGGTGCAGATGATATTGCGCACGCCGATGAACTCGACGTTGCGCGCAAGATTAAGCGCGCTCTTGTCGCCTTTCTCGGTCCAACCCTTCGCGTAGACGACCCCGTCCTTCGCGTCGATACCGACGACGATCTTCTCCCGATGCTTCGCCACGCATTTCCGCAGGAAGTCCATGTCCTCGATCGCCTTGGTCCCGAGGACCACCCGGTCAACGCCGATGTCGAGCGCCCTCTGTATCGTCTCGAAATCGCGGAGGCCGCCGCCGAGCTCGATGCGGGCGGAGACCGCCGCCGCTATCGTGCGGACCGCTTCCAGGTTTTTCGGCTCGCCGGTAAGCGCACCGTCGAGGTCGACGACGTGGATGATCTTCGCTCCCGCATCCTCCCATTTCCGCGCGACAGCGACCGGGTCGGCGGAATACTCCTTGACCTGGTCGAACTTCCCCTGGAACAGACGGACGCACTTGCCGTCTTTCAGATCTATTGCCGGTATGATGATCATGGCTTCGCCTTATTGTTCGCAAAACGCTTTTAGGATCTTCAGCCCCGTTGCCTGGCTCTTCTCGGGATGGAATTGCGTCGCGTAGACATTGTCTTTCCAGACCGCCGACGCGAAATCGCCCGAGTACGACGTCTCGCAGGCGACGATCGACGCGTCCTTCGGCGAGACGTAATACGAGTGCACGAAATACATGAACGAGCCGTCCGGGATCCCCTTGAAGATCGGGCACGCGCGGTCGCGGACCGCGATCTGGTTCCACCCCATGTGAGGTATCTTGACGGCGCCCTGGAAACGCGGGACGCTCCCCCGGAACACGCCCAGCCCGGCAACGCCGGGGCTCTCTTCGCTCGATTCGAACAGCAGCTGCAATCCCAGGCAGATCCCGAGGAACGGCTTGCCCTGCCGGATGACCTTCGTCAGGGTGTCGCGCAAACCGCGCGCATCGAGCTCGCGCATCGCGTCGCCGAATGCGCCGACCCCCGGAAAGATCACCTTGCCGGCTGCCTCGACGTCTCGCGGATCGGACGTCACCCGCGCGTCATAGCCGAGATGCTCGGCCGCCTTCTGCACGCTGCGCAGGTTCCCCATGCCGTAGTCGATGATCGCGATCATACCAAACCTCGTAACGAAAAAAAGGGCGGCTCGGCCGCCCTAAAATCCCTATATGGTGAGCGTATCTATCAGAACCTCAACGGCGCCGGATTACAGCACGCCCTTCGTCGAAGGGATCCCCTTTTCGCGAGCGTCGATCGCGACCGCCATCTCGAACGACTTCGCGAACCCCTTGAAGACCGCCTCGAAAATGTGGTGCACGTTCTTGCCGGCAAGCGACGAGATGTGCAGCGTGATCCCCCCGTTGACCGCCAAAGCGTAGAAGAACTCCTCGACAAGCTGCGGGTCAAAGTCGACTATCTTCTTCCTGCCGTATTCGACGTCGTATTTCAGATAAGGACGGCCGCTGAGATCGAGCGCGACCTGCGCGAGCGCCTCGTCCATCGGCAGGAGGCAGAAGCCGTACCGGCGGATCCCCGCCTTTGATCCAAGTGCCTCCTTCAAAACCGTCCCTAATGCAATGCCGGTATCCTCGACCGTGTGATGATAGTCGACCTTCAGGTCGCCGCGCGCGCGCAGCGTAAGATCGACCTTCGCATGTTTTGCGAACAACTCGAGCATATGGTCAAAGAACTCGATCCCGGTCGAGACCGTCGCCTTTCCCGTCCCGTCGAGGTTCACCGAGAGGTCGATCTGCGTTTCCTTGGTGTGCCGTTTCATCGATGCGGTGCGTTTCACGACGTGCTCCTTTTCCGGAACCGGATGCTGACCGACCGGCCGTGCCCATCGAGCCCTTCGATCTCGGCGAACTTCAGCAAGTTACGCTCCGCCCCCTTGAGCGCCTGCTTGGAATATTTCACTACGTTTACCTTCTTCATGAAGTCGTCGACCGACAGACCAGAGAAGGCGCGCGCGCTCCCGCCCGTCGGCAGGACGTGGCTCGGGCCGGCGATGAAATCGGCGACCGCGACCGGCGAATACTCGCCGACAAGGACGGTCCCCGCATGCCGTATTTTTTTCAGAACATCCTTTTCCTTCTTCACCAGTATCTCGAGATGCTCGGGCGCTAACAGGTTGACGGCATCGGCGCCCCGGTCGAGCGTATCGACGATCACGATCACGGTGTTCTTCCGCAGCGATTCCTCGGCTATCTCGCGGCGCGAGACCCACCGGACCTGCGTAATGAGCTCCCGTTTCACCTTCTGCGCCAGTTCGTACGACGTCGTGACCAGGACGCTGCGCGCCATCTCGTCGTGCTCCGCCTGGGAAATAATGTCCGCGGCGATAAAGGCCGGGTCGGCCGAATCGTCGGCAAGGATCGCGATCTCGCTCGGCCCCGCGACCATGTCGATCCCGACGCTGCCGTACACCTGCCGCTTCGCGCTGGCGACGTACGCGTTTCCCGGGCCGACGATCTTATCGACCTTCGGTACGGTCTCGGTGCCGCGGGCCATCGCGGCGATCGCCTGAGCTCCGCCCGCCTTATAGACGTTCTTCACGCCGAGAAAATAAGCGGCCGACAGGATATACGGGTTGACCCTGCGCTCGATGTTCGGCGGCGTCGCGATCACGATCTGCGGGACGCCGGCCACCTGCGCCGGGACGACCGTCATCAGGAGCGTCGACACCAGCGGCGCCGTGCCCCCCGGGATATATATCCCGACCGAATCGACGGGATGGTACCGCACGCTGAGAGACTTTCCCGCTCCGCCCTGCGCCTCGTGATCGGCAGGTTTCTGCGCGCGGTAGAAATTCGCGATATTCTCTTTCGCCTCCTTGAAGGCGTCCTTGAACTCCTTGGTGACGACCGCGAGGGCCTCGATGAACTCGACCTCGTCGACCTTGATCTCCTCGGGTCGCAGGGAGACCCTGTCGAACTTTCTCGTATAATCGAGAAGAGCCCGGTCGCCGCCGAACGTGACATTATCGATGACCTCCTTGACGACCGAGTCTATATCGGTGTCCGCCTCTACGTCCCGCACAAAAGCGGCAAAGCGTTCCCTTCCCTGTTCTTCAGTGTATCGTATGATTTCCATGAACGTATTTATACCACCATGCGGCGACTTAAACAACACAAAACCATCAGAACGCAGGGCTTATGTACTGATTTCTAGCCGAATCCGTCTTGATCGTATCCATGCTGTCGCACGAGCAGAGCGTGAACGCCGATACAATTCCGAACAAAAGAACCGCAAGCAGAGCGTAGAATCGCATAGGCACAACTCCTCCGTCATTTGCTGAGAAACAGCGATAAAAGAACAGGCATGGTAGCGGCGCTCGCCAGCGTCGTGATAAAGACACACTTTACGGCAAGCGACGTATCGCCGCCGTACGTCTTGGTAAAGAGCGGCGTGATCGATGCGGCGGGCATGACAGCGACAACGCAGGCGATGTTCCTGTACAGCGCGCTGATCGGCAGGACGGCCAGTACCAGCATGACGATCACGGGAACCACGAGCAAACGGCACACGGTAATCCACGCGAGTTCGGCGTTGAAGAAGTCCCGCCTAAACTCGATCTCGGCGAGCGTCGACCCGATAACGAGCATGATCAGCGGGATAGCTCCTTTACCGAGTATGTCGCATATCTCGACGACGAGCTGCGGCACATACCGCTGTGCGCCGGCCAGCGGAAGAGCAATGCTTACCAGCAGCGTTATCAGCGGGAAATTAACGAGCGGCCTGAGGGATTCCAGAGAGAACTTCCCGCCGGACAACAACCAGACACCGTATGTCCAGAAAACCAGATGACAGCCGAGGTTGTGCAGGAACAGAAGAGCGATGCCGCGCTCGCCGAATAGCATATAGGCTACCGGCAGCGTCAGGTACCCGTAGTTGTTTATGGTGAGCAGATAGATGACCGTGTTCTTTTTCTCATGGTCGGATATCCGCATCGCCTTCGACAGCGCCCATCCGACAACCGCGCCCATGCCGAACGTCATCGCGCCCAGGAGAGGCAGCGCCCATCCGGCCATGATGCTCTCCCGGTTCATCTGCGTCATCATCGCCGAAAAGATCAGCGCGGGCATCATGACGTTTATCACTATGGTGCCGAGGCTTTGCAGCGCCTCGCGCGATACGATGCGGCGCTTATCAAGCACGAAGCCGACCCCGATGAGGGCGATAACAACCGTGAGGCGGGAAATGACATTCAAGAACATGTGCGGTGCTCTTTATCTTTATATGTTGACAATTACGCAACTTATAACTATACTATCTCTAACTTATGTTTATTTTTCTCCGGTTGATCCTCGCTCACTTTATAGCAGACTTTCCGCTTCAGACGGACGAGATTTACCGCCTGAAGATAAAAGGCCAGTCGGGGCAGGTGCTGCATGCGCTGGTCATTTTCTGCGTGTCGGCTGCCTGCGTCGCGCCTTTCCTCGGGAAACCGGAGGCCTGGGCAGCCCTCCTCTTTATAGGCGTCGGCCATTATATCATCGATTGCGCGAAATTACTCCTGAATGATCGCATCACCAGCAGATGGATCTTCTTCGGTTTTATCGCCGATCAGGTTGCCCACATAGCGACCATATCCTTTGCGTGCTTTTTGATCCCATCGCTGCATAACGCGCAGTACATCTCGCACGCCCCGCACTGGTGGGCGCAGGTGTACGGCGACAACGCCGCGATCCTCTACGCGATCTTCTTCGTCATCGCGATATTCGCGTCAGGTTATACGGTCGACACCTTCAGGATATCGTTTCTCCCCGACCTCGCCCAGGCGGAAAAATCAAAAACGGCCGCTTATTACAAGCTGTTCGAACGCTTCGTCGTTTTCAACGCGACGCTGATCTCCGGACTTTCCCTGCTGTTCATCCCCGCAGTCGTCCTCCTGAGAAAACCGGTCGCGGCGATTTCGATCAGCGACGAGAGGGGCAGGGCCCAGTTCCTTTCCGTGTCCGACATCGCGCTGAACGTCGTCATAGGGATGGCGTGCGGCATCTCCTTCCTCTTCCTGCAATGAAACGGCGGATAACCGCCGCTCGTAAAAATATTTTCCTCGAACCTCCGATTGTGTTACTATACGTGCCTGGAGGAACCGATGCTATTGACCATACTTAAATCTAAGATTCACCGCGCGATCGTGACCGACTCGCACATCGACTACGACGGTAGCATCACGATCGACGAAGAGATCATGCGGGCTGCGAAGATACTGCCCTACGAGAAAGTGCTCGTGGCCAACCTGGCGAACGGCGAGCGCTTCGAGACATACGCGATCAAAGGGCCCAAAGGGTCCAAGACGTTCTGCCTGAACGGCGCCACCGCGCACCTCGGGCAAAAAGGCGACCCCGTGATCATCCTCACGTTCGTCCATCTCACCGAACAGCAGTACAAGAAGTTCAAGCCGACCGTCGTCCGGATGGATAAGAACAACAATATCGTGTAGCGCGGACAGGGCGGGAATTCAGAACGGCGTACTGATCCGGATCAATCCTGGACAAACTCGTACGGCGACATCGCGACGTTCACCTTGAGGTCCTCGAAATAAGCGGCCGTGACGAGCTGCATCTCGGGCGTATACTGCTCGATCGCGACGGGGAGAAGAAGCTCGCGGTCCACGAAATAGTAGACCAACCCTTCATGGTTCCTGAGCGAGACCTTGTCGACCTGCCTGCCATTTGACTGGACGATACCCAGATAGGTCACTTCCGTTTCGGGGATATCCTTCTTGATATCCATGATCTGCCTGATCACCGCGCCGAAGTCGGTGTTGTAGATGCGGTTGCCGCCTGCGTCTTTCGCGACCTTGCCGTTCGGGTCGATGCTCATCGGCATCGGCAGGAAATTCAGATGGACCTTCAGCTGCTCGTCGGAATAGATCGCCACCTGCCCCCTGATGTTCCACGGGGCAAGCCACTTCATCTTGATGCTTTTCGGTTTCTGGAACGAATATTCGACGACGTCCTGATAGGTCGAGACTTTCTTGCCGTGATAGGTCTTACAGATACTTGTCGCCTTGCAGGTATAGGAGCGCACCTGCTGGAACTGCGCGTCTGTCTGGCGGATAAGTTCGATCGGGTCGACTGCGTCCTGTGAGAACGCGCCGCCGCAGAGCATCCCGACGACAACTACTGCTCGAATCATGTGCTTCATAGCCCTGCTTTATAGCGCATATCCCTTGCAAAATCAAGATAATTCCTCTATAGTCCTGGAGCATTTGCTGAGTGCAGGCAGCGGGTGCCAAGGCGGCACTCTTTCAGCATCGCTTAACGTGCTCTAGCGGCAGACGGGGAATTCGTGCGTCAGCATCGCGAGATTTTCCCCAGCGAGGAAAATCTCGCTCGGCGACAATTCTCGCTCGTCCCACCCTTCGGGTGGGACACCGTGCCCGCTCGAATTGTCAACGTGCTGACACACGAACTCCCCGTCCGCCGCTAACTCAAATGACGATGTACCTATGCCAATGTACGAACGGACAGTCAGCAAGAGAACGGTTTTCCGCGGGAAGGTGTTCGGCGTCCAGCGACACCAGGTGGTCCTCCCCGGCGGACGCCGGGCGGTGCGGGACCTGATCAGCCACCCGGGCGCCGTCGCTGTCGTCCCGGTGCTCGACGACGGGCGCATCGTCCTGATCAGGCAATTCCGCAAGGCGATCGAGCAGGTGCTCTGCGAAATACCGGCCGGGACCCGGGAGAAAGGCGAAAGGCTTGCCGTCTGCGTCAGGCGAGAGCTCGCGGAAGAAACGGGTTACCGCGCGAGGAAGATCAAGCGGCTTGTAACGATTTATCCGGTCCCCGGCTATTCGTCTGAAATGATAGATATCTACGTCGCGACCGGCCTCACGGCCTCTGCGGCGAACCCCGAAGCCGACGAGCAGATCGAAGTCGTCCCGATGAAGCCGGAGAGGATCGTGAAAATGATACGATCCGGGACCATCAAGGACGGCAAAACGATCGCCGGCATCCTCTGCTACCTGGGAAAACACCATGAGTAAGAAAAAGATCGTACGATCCGCGCTGACGGTCAGCCTTATGACGGCGGTTTCCCGCGTCTGCGGGTATGTGCGAGACGCGACGCTGGCAGCCATACTGGGCGCGGGGTTCAGCATGGACGCCTTCACCGTCGCCTTCCGGATCGCCAACCTCCTGCGCCGTCTCGTCGCCGAGGGATCGATGACCGCTGCCTTCATCCCCGTCTTCACCAAATACAAGACCGACCACTCGAAAGAGGAGGTCTGGGACTTCGCCAATAAGATGTTCTATACCCTGTCGCTGATCCTCGCCGTCATCACGGTCGTCGGCATCGTCTTCTCGCCGTTGATCGTGAAGGTCATGGCGCCCGGCTTCGACAGCGTCGCGGGCAAGACCGCCCTCACCGTGCTGCTGAACCGGATACTCGCGCCGTACATCCTCTGTATCGGCCTTGCCGCGCTGGCGATGGCGATACTGAACTCCCTGGGCTACTTCGGCATCCCCTCGTTCACGCCGGTACTGCTGAACCTCTCGATCATCGGCTGCACGCTGCTGTTATCGCCTCTCTTCGAGGAACCTGCGGTCGCGACCGCGATCGGCGCGCTGGCAGGCGGCGTATTGCAGGTCGCCGTCCAGATCCCGCTCCTCAGGAAGAACGGGATGACGTTCCGCTTCGGCATCTCATTCAAGCACCCGGCGGTCAGGAAGGTCGGCCAGCTCATCGTCCCGGGCATCTTCGGCATCGGCGTCACGCAGATAGAGCTGCTTTTCGGATCGCTGCTCGCCTCGTTCCTCGCGCAGGGCGCCGTATCGAGCCTCTATTATTCCGACCGCGTGATGGAGCTGGTGCTCGGAGTGTTCGTGATCTCGCTGTCTATCGTCATCCTGCCCGAGATGTCGAAACGCGCCGCGGCCGACGACATGCGGGGGCTGAAGGGGCTGCTCTCTTTTTCTCTGCGGATGGTGTCGTTCGAGACGATCCCCGCGGCCGCGGGCCTGATCGCCCTGCGGGTGCCGATCATCAAGGTGCTCTTCCAGCACGGAAAGTTCACCGCGGCTGACACCGAAAGCACCGCTTTCGCGCTGCTCTTTTTCTCGTTCGGGCTCTTCTTCATCGCCGCGATCAAGGTCGTTGCGCCCGCCTTCTATTCGCTTCACGATATGAAGACGCCGGTCAAGGCCGCATGGATCGCCCTCGGCGTGAATATAGCCCTGTCGCTCATCCTCATGAAGCCGCTGCGCCAGGGCGGCATCGCCCTCGCGATGTCCGTCGCGTCGGCCGTGAACGTTATACAGCTGCTCTATATCTTCAGGAAGCGCTACGGCAGGCTGGAGTTGCGGAGCATCCTCGTGTCGATCGCGAAGATAGGCGCGGCGTCGCTGATCATGGCCTTTGTCAGCGTCGCGGTGATCAGGCTGACGGGCTTCTACGGCCATACGCGGCTCGTCGCGCAGGCCGGGTCGCTGCTGTGCGCGATCGTGGCCGGCATCGCGACCTTCGGCGTTTGTTCATACATTTTCGGCTGCAGCGAAATGCGGGAGATCGTGCGGTTCCGCTCAGCGATGAAACAGCCGGCCGACAACTGAGAAGTCTATCGGCCGGAGCATCCCGGCATAGAACAGGCAGGTAACCGCCACGGTGTAGACAGCCGTCGTTATCAATGAAACGACGACGGGATGCCGGCCGATCTTCTTTTCCGCCATCAGGCTCCTGATCCCCTCGCCCATCATGACGACGCCGACAATGTTCGTCAGCCAGTAGGCCGCCAGGAACGACACGAAGAACAGCTTCTCTGAAAGGAGCGCGACCACGCTGGCGCAGAAATACGCGATCGGAATATTGACCAGCGCGTCGTTCCAGAAAGTGAACGGCGAGAGGATCCATCCGATGAAGATTAGGAACGCGGCCTTCACCGAACGGGTCTTGCGGAGCTCGGCAAGCAGCGTTTTCACTGCGACCCCTTCCTGAGGTATTTCAGCAGGAGCGCCATGTCGTGCGGCAGTTCGGACGAGATCGCGATCTCGCGGCCGTCCATGCCGGTAAAGGAGAGGCGCGCCGCGTGGAGCGTCAGCCGCTCGATCAGCGGCTTTTCAGGCCCGCCTTTCTTGCGCTTGTAATCTTTTTTTAGTTCCGACAGCCGGATCATCGAGCCGCCGCCGTACAGCGGATCGACCGCAAGCGGATGCCCGTACGACGTCATATGCGCCCGTATCTGATGCATCCGGCCCGACTGCGGACAGGCGCAGATATAGGTAAAAGAGCGGAACCGCTCGAGGACCGTGAACGAGGTCACCGACGGCTTGCCGGTCCGGTGGATAATGACGCGCCCCGGCTGGAACAGGTCTTCCTTGATCGGCTCATCGATGACGCCGCTGTCGCACGCGATGACGCCCCTGACGACGGCCTCATATTCCTTGGTGACGCGCCGCTCCATAAAAAGCCCGTTGGCGTAGCGGTGGGCCTCGGCGTCTTTCGCGAACAGGACAACGCCGGTCGTGTCCTTGTCGATACGATGGACTGTCCACACCTTTCCCGTCCCCAGCGCCGCCTGGACCGCCCCCCTGAGCGTCTGCTTCCCCTTATCCCAGCGGTCCTCGACGACGATCATCCCGGCCGGCTTGTCGACCGCGATAAAATGGTCGTCCTCATACAGGACTGAAAAAGATGGCCGCGGGCTCGCGCTCACGAGATCCGCCTCTTGAGAGCGCCGACGAGGTAGAGCGAACCGGTCGCGCAGACAAGGTCGTAAGGTCCGGCAAGCGCCAGCGCTGCGCGAAGGGCGGCTCTCGGATCTCTTGCGACGGTAACCCCCGACGGGAGATACTTCACGCACTGTTTTCGCAGGATCGACGGCTCCGCGCCCCGCACGGCCTCCGCTTTGGTCAGGACGATCCGCGATGCGTACGGCGCGAGCTCCCTGACGATCCCGGGGATATCCTTGTTCGCACTTATCCCGAGAACAAGGACGAGCTGACGGTACGCGAACGTCTCTCGCAGCGCCAGCAGGAGCGCCCGCGCTGACGAAACGTTGTGAGCGCCGTCGAGGACCACGAACGGTTTTCTTCTGACGACCTCCATCCTGCCCGGCCACGATACAGCCCTGAATCCCGCGTACACCGCCTCATCCGGGATATGATAGTTGTAGGTATCGCGGAGCTTGGTCACCGCCGACAGGGCCGTCAGCGCGTTGCAGACCTGATGGCGGCCGAGCAGCGGGATGCTGACGTCCCTGAAGACCCCGCTCCTCCCTGTCGCGTCGAAAGCTATCCCGCCCGTCGTCAGTCGGACGCGTTCGCCAGCAAAAAGGTCGTCGGCCTCGACGATGCGCGACCCTTTTCTCGCGCACTCCTCGCGGATCACGGCGAGCGCCGGGCCCGGCTGTCCTGCGACGACCGTGACGCATCCGTCCCGGATGATGCCGGCCTTCTCCTGGGCGATCCGCCTGACGGTCCTACCGAGGATATCGCAATGGTCGAGGCTGACAGGGGTGATCACCGATATCAGGGGGTTGAGCAGATTGGTCGCGTCGAGACGGCCTCCGAGGCCGACCTCGCAGACGACGATGTCGACCCGCTTCCGCTCGAAGTGGAGGAACGCCGCCGCCGTCAGCGCCTCGAACACCGTCTGATAGTCGCCGGCGGGGGCGCCCTCACGCGCCCGCGTGACCGCGCCGATCGCGCGGCAAAAATCGCTCCTGGAGATCGGGCTTCCGTCTACGCGGATCCGCTCCCGGACAGATACGAGATGCGGCGACGTATAGAGACCGGTCTTGCAGCCTGCTGCCTGCAGGATCGAGGCTATCATTGCGGCCGTCGACCCCTTCCCTTTGGTGCCGGCGACCAGGATCGACCTGATGCGGAGATGCGGGTCGCCGAGCCTGTTCAGCAGCCGGCAGAACCGCTCCAGGTCGTACGACTTGACGCTGTATCTTTTCGGGGACACCTTCTCGTAATCGACCGATGCGTACAGCGACGCCAGCGCTTCGCGGTACCGCTGTGTTGTCGTTTTTTTCATATCAGCTCACAATATGCCGATGCGGCGGTAGAAAAGGATAAAACAGAGGCCGGCGGCGACGGTCAGGAGCGTCACGACCGTTCCCGCTTTGAGATACTCGCGGAAACCTATATGCGCCGTCTCTTTCGCCGATTCGGCGACGATCAGGTTCGCGACCGACCCGACCAGCGTCAGGTTACCCGCAAAGGTGCTGGACATCGCCAGGACCAGCCACATAATCCGGGGATCGAGAAGACGGCCGATCCACGGAGCGGACAGCATCACGAACGGGACGTTCGACACGACGTTCGACGCAACGACCGATACAGCGCTGAGGCTGACGGCCTGCATGGCGACGGTCCCGCCCATACACGCGAGGACCTTCTCGTGCAGCCCTGCCGCGGCGATCGCCTTGTTCATCCCGTTGGTGACGATGAACAGCCCTGTAAAGAACAAGAGCAGCGTCCAGTCGACCTTTTCAAAGGCCTCCGACGGCTTGCGGTCCGCGATAACGATCATGAACGCCGCGCCGGCGACCGCGACCAGCGGCATGTTTTTCAGAAAACAGAACCCGGCCAGCACCGCCGCTAGCACGAATAGGGATTTGCGCAGCAGCGGCGCGTCAATATCCGGCTTTTCGCTTATCTGCCTGACCGTCAAGCCGAGGAAACGCCGCCGATACAGGAGATATACCACCGCGTAATTGATCGCCAGCCCGACAAGCGCCACCGGAAGCATATAGGCCGCGAACCGGGCGTACCCCCATCCCGAGAAAATGCCGACCAGCATGTTCTGCGGGTTACCGGTCAGCGTGCAGGCGCTGCCTATATTGCTGGACATGGCAAGCGCGATAAGGTACGGCACCGGCGGGAGGCCGACCGCTGTCAACAGGTGCAGCAGGAGCGGGGTGAACATGATACAGACGGTATCGTTGACGAACAGCGCCGACAGGGATCCCCCGGCCAGGATCACCATCACGAGCAACAGCGCCGGCCGCCGGGCGTACCGCTGAAGGGAGAACGACACGACCTTGAAGAAACCGCCGAGCTTCATGTACGACACGAGCACCATCATGCCGAACAGGAGCGCGATCGTGTTAAGATCGATCGCGTTATAGGCCTCCTGAAGCGTCATGACGCCGGTCGCGACCATGAGGACGGCGCCGATAAGCGCCCACGACGGCCGGTCGAGCTTCAGAAAGCTCATCTTCGGCGCTGCTATATGATAATACGTCACCAAGAAAATTATCAGCGGCTTGAACAGCTGTATCATAACGATCGTGCGGGGAACGCGCTCACATAGAGCTGCGCGCGTTCCCCGTAGCGTGCGCGGGGTATCTCTTAACTGTACAGAATTCGACAGATGATATCTTTGCGGTAGATGACGCCCTGGAGCTTGTCGCTGTCGTCGACCACGTAGACGCGCCGGGCATCCTCTTTCACCATCCGGTAGGCCGCCTCGATCAGCGGCATATCGGGCTTCACCTTAACGACAGAGATCGAGCAGAGGTTCTTGACCTTGATGGTGTTCTGCTTCTTGAAAAACTCGTCGAACGGCTCGAAGTCGGCGAGGTAGGCAATATTGCCGAGCAGGCTCGCGTGGCTCGGCAAACCGACCGAGACAAGCTCTTTGCCGCTGAGGTCGCCGATCAGCTTATCTCCCGGGCCAAGCACCGGCGCGCTGTCGATCCCCTTTTTAAAGAAGAGCGTGACGACCTCTTTCATCGTCATTTCGGGAGAGACCGACACGACGTTGGTATTCATCAAATCTCCGGCGACCAGCTCCTTCTTCATCCGAACGCCGCTCTTGACGATCGCATCGACAAGATCGCCGGGCTTTTTGGCCTCGAGGAGCGCCGTGCGGTTGGCGGCGACCTTCGCGAACCCGGCAAGCGCGGCGAGCGCCTGAAGCATAAGGATATTCTTCGTCGCGGGCGCGAGGATCAGGAAAAAGATGCTCCCCTTTTTCCGGTCAGGCGCGTCGACCGCTATCCCGCTTTTGGATATGCCGATCGCGATCACGATATCGCGCAGGCCGTCGATACGGGCGTGGGGAAAACAGAGGCCGGCCCCGAACGCCGTGGAGCCGTTGCGCTCGCGCTCGAGCACGGCGTCCTCCAGCACATGGGCCGACGGGACGCGGTCCTTCGCGATCTCCACCTGGTGGATCAGCTCCTTGATCGCCTCCTCCTTGGTCTTCGCCTTCAGGTCGAGGATCACAACCTTTTCATCGAGTATCGCCGAAAAATGCATCTCTCCCCTCCTTTGCATGTATACATGTCGCGTCTGCAGCCTACACGCGCGCCACTTGTTCGTTATGAAAAGCGGAACAACCATTTTGTTCCGCCGCATAAGTCACGATCTTTTTGACAAGCCCGGCGAACGAGATCCCCGCCGCACGCGCCGCCACCGCCAGCCCGGCGTCGGGAGCGATACAGGGGTTCGGGTTGACGTCGATCACGAACACGTTGTCGTGCCTGTCGACGCGAAAATCGATCCGCCCGTACCCCGACAGGCCGAGAGACGCATAGGCGTTCTCCGCCGCGGCGACAAGGGTCCGCCGCAGCTCGTCGGAAATGCGCGCGGGGCAGACCGGCTTCGTGTGCGCGTATTCGGCGCTGCCCTTGATCCACTTCGCGTTGTAGCTCAATATCCTCGTCATCCCCTCGGGCATGCCGCTGTAATCGATCTCGGAGACCGGGAGCACCTCGAGCGCCCCGTTGCCGACGATAGAGACGTTGAACTCGCGCCCCTCGACGTATTCCTCGACGAGCAGGCCGCGGAAGCGCTCAAGCATCGCGCAGGCCGTCTGCATTAGGCAGTCGGCGTCACGCACCACGCAGTTCTCGGTGATGCCGATGCTCCCGTCTTCCCATAACGGCTTCACGAACAGCGGATACTCGAGGGAAAGCGAGGGGACATCGTCGATCGAGCGCACGACGGCGAAATCGGGGGTCCGTATCGCGTGGAACGCGAGCAGCTTTTTGCTTATCCCCTTGTCGAGCGAAACGGCGATCGCGGCCGGGTTCGAGCCGGTATACGGGATCGCCATGAGCTCGAGGATCGCGGGGATGGTCATCTCGAGCTGGCTGTTGCCGAGAACGCTTTCGGCGAGATTGAAGACAAGGTCGGGCCGCCAGGTCTGCAGCGTGTCGATGATCGTGCGCGTATCGCAGCCGACAGACACGCAGCACACCTCATGCCCGAGCTCTTTCAGGGCGCGCTCGACGGCGTCGCGCTCGTCAAGCACATCGGCTTCCGCTTCGAAACAGCCGTTCCCCGCGCTCTCCGCCGTTATTTCGTTGTACACGATCGCGATCTTCATCGTCCCTTACCTGCCCCGGATCTCAAAAACGGTCTCCGCCATCGTTCCGCCCGTACTGTCGGTGACGAGCACCTTCCACTCGCCGGTCTGCCCCGGCCTGATCCTGACGCTGCTGTGCGTCCGCCAGCGGCTGGAATATACTTTCAAGGGGACCCGGGCGATCTCCTCTCCCTTGTACGACCATACATGCTCGACGGTCATCGGCCTCAACGCGCCGGCAACCGACGTAAAACAGCATAATTTCTTCACATCGTCATAGAACGCGTCGGCCGCGCCCTGCGGCACGCGGTCGACGACCGACTCGCAGATCACGGCACGCTCGACTTTAACCTGTATCGCGGGGGCTGCAACCATCTGCGGAACGGCCGGCGCCTCCGCCGAGCTTGCGGGTACGGCTGCCGGTTGCATCGCCGCGACATTCGCCTTCGGGCCGCAACCGGAGCATGACAGCAGGAGCAACAACGCAGCGGCGATGGCGCCGGGCACCGTTCTACTCGAAACGATCGGTTTTCCTGAAAAGACCTGCATTGTATCGCCGCATCCTCCCGCTTTTTGTTATTCTAATCGTTTATGCCGCTTCCCGCAATAAAAGAATTTCAGAGATTGATGTTCCCGGCATAAACAGAAAAGGATATCATGCACGCATGAACTTTAACGATACGCTCACGGTCACCATCGAATCGGTCGCTTTCGGCGGCGACGGCGTCGCCCGAGTCGAGGGCGCGGTGATCTTCGTCCCCGGGGGGCTCGAGGGCGAAAGGGTGAGCATCACGATCATCGAGGCGAAAAAGAACTTTTTCAGGGGACGGATCACGGAAATCCTCACGCCGTCACCTGAACGTGTCGCCCCGCCCTGCCCCTACTACGGAGCCTGCGGCGGCTGCCAGTACATGCATATGCGCTATGACGCGCAGGTCCGCTGCAAGACGCAGCAGATCAAGGACGCGCTCCGCCGCATCGGCGGCTGCGTAGTCGAGAACGTTGCGGCAGCGGCGAGCGAGCATCCGCTCAACTACCGGAACAAGATCAAGCTCAACATCGGACGCGCCGGCGGCGAGATCGTGCTGGGGTTCGTCGGGAACAATAATATAGAGATCGTGCCGGTCGGCGCCTGCCTTATCGCGCACGACGACATCAACGCGCACATCGCGACGGCGCGCCAAGAGCTCGCGGCGTGGAAAGGCCCCCTTCCGGAATCGGTCACGATCCGCCGCTCGTCGCAGGGAACCGTGTCTCATTTCTTCGACGCGCCGCACCGCATGGCGGGGCGCCCCAGGACAGTCATGGAAAGGATCGGGCAAAAGCTTTTCGAGATACCGGCGGAGTCTTTCTTTCAGGTCAACAGCGAGATGATGGCGGCGCTGCTCGGCCACGCGTCGTCGCTGGTCGCGGAAGGGTCGGTCATCGTCGACAGCTATTGCGGGGCCGGCGTCATCGGGCTGGCCGCGCTGCGTCCGGGGCAGTCGCTTATCGGGATAGACAGCGACAAGGCCTCGATCGCCTGCGCCGTGAACAACGTCAGGATCACCGGCGCGGAACAGGCCGAGTTCATCGCGCGCACCGCGGAGTCCGCGCTGGGAGACGTTCTTAAGTCACAAGCGGGGAAACCGGTCACGCTCATCCTCGACCCCCCGCGCGACGGCTGCGCCCCCGCCGTCCTCAAGGCGATCGGCAAGTCGAGGCCGGAAACGATCGTCTACATCTCGTGCAACCCCCCGACGCTCGCGCGCGACGTCAAATCGCTGCTGGGCGCATATACTCTCACCGAAACCGTCTTCGTCGACATGTTCCCGCAAACCAAGCACTCCGAGGTCATCGTCCGGCTGATCCGGAAATAGCTTCCGCCGCGGTTGCCGGGCATAAAAAAAACGTCCCCCTTCCGCACACCCGGAAGAGGGACGCTCGCATTTCCGCCGCCGCGCAACTTGCTACTGTTTTGCGCGCGAAACGTTCTCCGTGATCTTGATGAACAGCTCCTGAGGCACCTCGACCGACGGCAGCAGGCCTTTGCGACCGCTGATCCGCAGCTTGACGGTCTTGTCGGATATCGGGGTGATCTCGCCTTTCACCGTGACGCCGTTGACGACGCCTTCGAACTTGCCGTGCGTCCGGTCGGTCTTGGTCAGCGCGCCGCGCTGCCTCATCACTGCGATCGAATTATTCCATATGTAATCCACCGAACTGTCGGTATACCCCTCAATGCTGTCTTTGCTCAACGAATAGCCGGCGAGCGCCCCGCCGCCGATCAGGACGAGCGCGCAGCCGCCCTGGGAGAGCAGGCTGACCGCCGCCAAAACGGATATAAGAGCTCTTTTCACACACACCCCCTTGATGACAGTGAACAGGACGACCGGCGCGGCACGTCGACGCCGTCAGCCTCGCCCGATATATTCTCCCGTGCGCGTATCGATCTTGACGACGTCCCCTTCTTTCATGAAGAGAGGTACGTTCACCCTGTATCCCGTCTCGAGCGTCGCCGGTTTTTGGAGGTTCGTCACCGAATCGCCCTTGAACCCGGGGACCGTCTCGACGACCTTCAGCTCGACGCTGGCGGGAAGCTCGATCTCGATCGCCTTCTCGCCGAAGAACAGCACTTCGCACTTGCCGTTCTCGATAAGGTAGTTCTTCGCGTCGCCGACAACCTCTTCGCTGAAGGTGATCGTATTGTAGTCGGGATCCATGAAATGGAAGCCTTCCTGGTCCTTGTACATGAACTGCATCTCTTTCGGCTCGAGCTGGACGACATCGACCGTTTCGGTCGAGCGGAACCGGCGCTCGATCTGCTTGCCCGTGCGGACGCTCTTCATCGTCACCTGGATGTAGGCCCGCCAGTTACCCGGCGTCACATGCAAGCGGTCGGTGACCACGCACAGCTCGCCTTCGAGCATGATCGCCATCCCTTTTCTCAGATCTACTGCGTTTGCCATAATGATAACCTCCTGAAGTGGGCGATACTCTAGCAGAACCAGCGAATAATTCAAGCGAAAACAGCGATCACTCGGCCGCTGTTTCGGCACCGGTGTCCTGAGATGGCACGGCAGGCGAAGGCTCTGCGGCATCAGATGCAGGTGCTGGCACCGGCGCAGGCGCGGCGGCAGCCTCCCGGCCGGCCTCCTCGACCAGCTCTTTCTCCTCCGTCAGCAACGCCTCGAGCTCAGCCCGCTGACGCAGGCATTCGGACCTCAGCCGGCGGAGTTCACGGTCAGACCGCCGTGTCGAAACCTTGTCCAACGCATCGACGATGTTAATGACATCAGACTTCACCGGCAGAGACCCGACGATCTGATCGAACGGCGTTCCCGACTCGATCATGACCTCTATCGCCAACTCCTGGACGATCTGATTGTCTTCCTTCAAAAAGCCTGCCAGCATCGCGTCGAGCCCGTCGACGGACGCCCCCAAAGCCTTGAGCGCCCGCACCGCCTCGATCCTCATGAACAGATCGTCGCTGCCAAGTTCGGAAATGAGTTTCTCCCGGAACGCATCGTCTGCGACGCCCATCTCGGTCAGAAAGCGTATCGATTCTTCGGCCCCTTCGGCCAGCAGCTTCATGAGGATATCGCGCATCCGGGGGTCTGAAATATTGTGGCCGAGCAGGCACCGAACGATCTCGAGCCGCATCAGCGACGACTTGCTTTCGAGCTTGCCCATCAGCGTCTCGCGGACATCGTCAAGCGATACGTCGAGATTGTTCAGCGCGGCGATCGCCGCGCGCTGGACGGTTTCGCTTTTGTCTTCAAGCTTCTCGACAAGGCTCTTCTTGACGAGCTCCGGATCGAGGCCGAGCCGGGGCAGGCCGTCGATCGCCTCCATCCGGACCTCTTCGAAACGGTCGTTCAAGCGGGCCTGTATGATACCCGCAATCTCTCCGGGAGGCCCCAGCGCGATCACCGACCTGATCGCGGAAAGCCTGACCTGCACGTTGCGGTCGTCGAGCTTCTTTTCGAGGAAATTCTTCACCTCATGGTACGGGACCTTGAGGATCGCGAGCCCCCTCATGGCGAACTTCTGGATCAGCCAGTCCCGGTTGGAGAGCTCCCTCATCAGGTCGCGCTTGACGCGCTCGGCGGGGATCTTCAGCTCGGCGAAAGCCTTGATGATATCGATCGGCGGCAGGAGCGTCTGCCGGTCATATTCCGTCCACAGACGCCGCTCTATGTCCTCCGGCGGTACGCGGAGCGCGACCAGCGAACGAAGCGCCTGCACGCGGACCTCGTCGTCGGTATCCCGCAGCAGCCTCAGCAAATGGTCTTTGACCTCATCAAGAGGAGCGCCGGCTGTGCGCATGCCTTCGGCGGCCGCCGCACGCACTTCCGGTATCTCGTCGGCGAACAGCTTTATCAGCGGTTCTTTGGCTTCGGCCCACGGAAGGCCGATCGCGATAAGGCTCTCGGCGGCCGACACGCGCTCTGCAGGGTCGCCGGATGACAGCATCTCCACGAGAGGCCCTTTGAGCGCAGCCGCCTGCTCCCGGGGCTCGCCTTTACCCGGCGCCGCGCTTAGGCAGCTCAATCGGTGCTGGATGTCCTCGATGGAGAGGCGCACGGAGTTGATACGTTCCTGCAGTTCGATCAGCTTCTGCCGGGGAGAGCCCGCCTCCGCTGTCGCCGCCTCGTCCTGCGCGAAAACGCCCTGCGCAGAGCCGGCAAGACACAGGAGCACCGCACACACCGCTGTCAGCCGATAGCATTTTTCCATAGCAGAGCATCATACGTTATCGGCGCCGCCTCATCAACAGTTTTGATTCTCAAAAATATATTGACCGTACCGTTCGATTTCCCTAAAATTACCGTTTTAACCGTAACCCGTAACAGAAAGGAGTTTGTCAGCGTATGAGTAGCGCAAAAGGAATAAAAAGTTTTATATTGAGCTTGGCCGTTGGTTTCCTGTTCGTGTTTCCCTGCGTTGCGTTCGCGAACAGCATTTCCGGCGTCGATTCAAGCGCTTCGTTCCAGTATTTCTCGTTCATGAAAAGCCCCATTTTCACCCTTGTTGAAAAATTCTCCCTCTGGTCGATCCTCGGCGTCGCCGTCCTCGGCCTCCTGTACGCCGGTTTCTTGATGAAGCAGGTCCTCGGCGAGAACGAGGGCACCGACGCGATGAAAAAGATCGCCGGCGCCATCCGCCAGGGATCGACGGCCTACCTGCAACAGCAGTTCAAGGCGATCGCGTTCCTTATATTGATCCTCACGGCGGCCCTCTACTTCACGGCCGGTGAAAAGCATGTCGCTCTCGGCAGGGCGCTCGCGTTCCTCGCCGGCTCGATCTTCTCCGCGACCGTCGGCTTCGTCGGCATGAACCTCGCGGTCCGCGGCAACGTCCGCGTCGCGGCTGCCAGCCGGACAAGCTTCGGCAAGGCGCTCCAGATCGCCTACCGCACCGGGACGATCACCGGCATGCTGACCGACGGCCTCGGGCTCTTGGGCGGCACGATCATCTTCATGCTCTACGGCGAACGGGCCTACGAAGTGCTGCTCGGCTTCGGCTTCGGCGGCACCCTGCTCGCGCTCTTCATGAGAGTCGGCGGCGGCATCTTCACCAAGGCCGCGGACGTCGGCGCCGACCTCGTCGGCAAGATCGAAAAAGACATCCCCGAAGACGATCCGCGCAACGCGGCCACGATCGCTGATAACGTCGGCGACAACGTCGGCGACTGCGCCGGCATGGCGGCGGACATCTTCGAGTCGTACGAGGTCACGATAGTATCGGCGATGATCCTCGGCTGGGCGTCGTTCGGCCACAAAGGCGTCATCTTCCCGCTGCTCGTCCGCGCGATCGGCGTCCTGAGCTCCATAGTCGGGACATACGCGGTGCGCACCAGCGACCAGGTCAGGAACGCGATGCGCGCCATCAACGTCGGCTTCGTCCTTTCCGCGATAATCTCGATCGTCGGCTTCACGATCGTCGGGTATTTCTACCTGCGCGACCCGAACTGGACGAGCCTCCCGACATGGGTCAACCTCGGAATCCAGGGCCTCGACATGCGGCCGGTCTGGACGACGATGGTCGGCATTGTGCTTGCGATAACCGTGAACAGGGTCACCGAGCACTTCACCAAGACCGAAGGCTCGCCGGTGCAGTCGATAGTCAAGTCGACGCAGACCGGACACGCGACGACGATCATCACCGGTATTTCCGTCGGGCTCGAGAGCTCGGTGTGGGCCATCCTGATCATCGCCGCGTCGATCTTCGCGTCGGTCCTCATCTACGCCGGCTCGAACCCGACGTTCGTCGCCTACGGCGTCGCCATGTGCGGTATCGGCATGCTGACGCTGACCGGCAACAACATCTCGATGGACGTCTTCGGCCCGGTCGCCGACAACGCGAACGGCATCGGCGAAATGGCGCATCTCGATAAGGGCGCGCGCCAGACACTCGCCGACCTCGACGCCGTCGGCAACACGACCAAGGCGATCACCAAAGGCATCGCGATCGGTTCCGCGGTCGTCGCCGCAGTTTCGTTGTTCAACGCATATATCACCGACATCGCGCTCGTCGCAGGCAAAACGTATGACGAGATCGCTGCGATGCTGTCGGTCTCGAACCCGCCGGTCTTCATCGGGCTCCTTATCGGAGGCGCGATCCCCTTCCTCTTCGGCTCGCTGCTGATCAGGGCGGTTGGACGGGCGGCGTTCCTCATCGTCAAGGAAGTACGCCTCCAGTTCCAGGACAAGGCGATCTGGGCCGGCACGAAGCTGCCGAACTACGGACGCGTCGTATCGATCTGCACGGCGGCTGCTCAGAAAGAGCTGATCGGGCCGGGGCTCCTTGCGATCCTCTCGCCGATCATCGTCGGCTTCCTCCTCCACAAGGAAGCGCTCGGCGGATTCCTGGCAGGCATGATTCTTTCCGGCCAGCTGTTGGCGGTCTTCATGTCGAACGCCGGCGGCGCGTGGGATAACGCAAAGAAAGCGATCGAAGACGGCCTCTTCGGCGGCAAAGGCTCCGACGCTCACAAGGCGTCGGTGACCGGCGACACGGTCGGCGATCCCCTCAAGGATACGGCCGGCCCGGCGTTGAACCCGCTTATCAAGGTCATGAACATGGTCGCGCTCCTGATCGTGCCTCTTATCGTGAAATACGAAGTGACCGGCATGGTCATCTGGGCGCTCATGGGCACCGCGATCCTTATCGTCGGCATAGCCATCGCCGTCTCCAAAAAGGAGATCCCCGAGGAGCTCTCTTCTCAGGCGGATGCTCCGAAGGAAACAGCCAAAGTCACCGTTTCGGTGAAATAGCGGCAAGTAAGTAAAAAAGGGGGCTCTCGATGAGAGCCCCCTTTTTTTTTGACGAATTCGAACATTATGATGGTATAATCGTCAAAACAGTAAACAAAGGAGGTCGGCATGAAGAGATTAGGTGCAATTGCGGCAATAGCGGCGCTGACGATCGGGCTCGCCGGAACCGCCATCTCGCAGGAAGTGAAACCGATCAGCGCCAAGGACCTGGAAGCGAAGATCAAGAATAACACGGGCAAGGCCCTTGTCGTCGCATTTTTCGCGACCTGGTGCCCCCCCTGTCAGGCGGAGATACCCGGCTTCATCGAGCTGAACAAAGCCTATAAGGATAAAGGCGTTGAGATCATCGGCGTGTCGGTCGACACCGGCGGCATCGCTGCGGTACAGGATTTCGTGAGAACGAAGCAGATAGACTACCCTGTCTTCCTTGCCGACAGCGACATCGCGGCAGCATACGGGATCAGAGGCATCCCCGATACGCGGATCTTCGCCCCCGGCGGCAGGCTGCACAAGCGGCAAATGGGGTTCGCGGAAAAAGCGGAATTCGAAAAGGACATCAGCGAACTGCTTAAGTGATCTCCCGTTAAACACAAAACTGCCGGATGAGCCTGACCGATGGCTCTTCCGGCAGTTTTTTTCTCTCAGTTACTTCTACTTCAGAAACTCTCATACGCGCACTTCCCGAACCTCCTCCGAAGGAAATCAGCCACGCCCCTCAGCGCCGCGCGCATATGCGGCCGCTTGCCGTTGAGATAGAGCGTCAGCATCGTATTGAAGAGGAAATCGTACAGGAAGAAGAAGCAGAAACCCGCCAGCGCAAGCCGCGGCGCGTTCTTTTGCATAAAGAGGAGGCGGTTTCGCGTGCGGTAATAATGGAACGCCGGCGTTTCCATCCCGATTGACTGCGACACCTTGTGGTATATCTTCGCCCGCGGCGTCACGGCGAGCCGGTATCCCGCCCGCTTCATCCGGGCATGCCAGTCCGCCTCTTCGTGGTAGATGAAATACCGCTCGTCAAGAAGCCCCACCTTCCTGATCGCCTCGGTCCTGACGATGCCGAAACCTATCGGGAACGAATCGCATTCCTTCACGTCGGCAAATTGCCCCGCATCGTCCGCTCCCTGACACCCATCGTAGAAACGGCCGCGCAGCCAGTCGATCCTGCCGCCGAAGTTCCAGATCTTCGTCTTCTCGCCTGCGTAATACGTGATCGCGCCGACGGCGGCGAGAGACCGGTCTTCATCGGCACACCGGATCAGCTCGCCGAGGGCTTCAGGATCAACGACTGCATCGTTATCAACGAAAAAAACGTAATCCCATCCACCCTTTAATACCCGTGCAAGACCGATATTCCTGCCCCCCGCCGCGCCGGAGTTCACGGCATTTTTGACATACGTTATATCGGAATAGGCATTTCTTATATGCCGCTCCGTATCATCGGTCGAACCGTTATCGATCACCACGATGTCGATAGGATCCTCGCGGAGCGCCTTCAAAGACGCGACGCACGCCAGCGTTTCCTGAGCGCTGTTATACGTCAGAACACAGATGAGGATTCTATTGCCGATCACGGCGTCCGTCCGCGCATGGCTACCGCTTTTGCAAGATACCCTTCGTACTCGACAGCTTTCTTATCCCAGGTGTTCCTGAGCGCGTGTTTTCTCCCCTCTGCTGAGTACCATGCCATACGCTCTGGATCTCTAAAGAGAGAGGCGATCTCACGCGCCCACAGTTGATAGGTGGAACGGGGCCATTCGACGCCTGAGGCGCCGGGAAGCAGCAGGGCGATACCATCACTCGCTTCGCGGAAACTGGAGATGTTTGTCGCCGCTACCGGTATGCCGTAGGACATCGCCTCGAGGACCACCATGCCAAAGCTTTCGGGATAAGAGGGATGAAGCAGCATGTCCGCGTTGCTGTAATACCCCCCGACTTCAGAGAAAGGCACGCGACCGACGACCTGCACGGCATCTTCAAGGCCAAGCCTGACGATCGCATCATGCAGCGCAGTCCCTTCATAATTCAATCCCAGCATAACAAGCCTGGCTCCTGGCACAGACTCACGAACAAGAGCAAATATCTCCAAGAGGCGAAACACCCCTTTCGCCCTCGTAAAACGGGAGACCGCGACCAATATGGGCTTATCAGGATCGAACGCCCTGCGAGGCACTGACGACTCCGGCAGAACGCCCGGTGTGACAACGCCATCGGCATGATGATCGGTCTGGAGAAAGATCTTTCGCTCCGTATCGTAACTGTTGCCGAGATACAGCGTGGAACGGTTAAAGCGGAAAAACCTTTTGCCGTTAACATGCCCCGGGGTATGAAAGACGCTGGGGATACCTTTCAGCTTGAGATACCACGAGAACAGCAGGCTTGTCATCGGATAATGGAAGGATACGACATCACACCCGCTCAAATGCCGTCGCGCATTTCTGCTGAACAAAAATCCGATAAAAAAAGAAACGGCCTCGAAATCGAAGCGAAGCGGGAGCCGCAGCCTGGCGCGCCACACTTCGTTCATCGGTGCAACACGGCTCAGGTAAGGCACGGTGATCGTCTTAAAGGGGCCGTTTTGTATGTGAGACAGGATCTCCAGCCCCTGCATGCGTCCTGTCAAGATGCTCACTTCATGCCTCTTCGACAGCTCGCAGGCAAGATTATAGATAATGCTTTCGGAACCGCCGGTCAACGTGCCGGTGGTCGAATCAACGAAACATATCTTCATCCTGCTTCATCCTTCAATAAAGAGTACAAGTGCGAGAATGTAAGGAACTCGACATCCGGCCGCGCGATCAGCTCTTCAAGGATCTCATGCCATGCTTTCAAAAGCGCTTCGTCCGCTGCGCCCCAATCAAAGAAAAATTCCCAGTGATGAGTCACGAGAACCACGACCCGTTCCGCCGCAACAATATCCATAACCCCCCTGCGCATATCGTCATGCTGATTGAACCTGCTTACGATATACCCGGGATGCCCGACACACAGAAAATCACCGCTCAGCAGGCAACGCTTTGACAACCGCGGCCGCCGGGCGAACAGCCTCTGCCCGAAAGGCAGCATTTCGCGGCTCGCATCCTTCATTGACACTCCGTCAAACACCTCACGTATCGTTTCGACGAGGTCGCGTGAAAGCGCATCCCACGGAGGGACAAAAAAACGGGTGTCTTGCCTAGTCTCGCGCTGGATGATTTTCCTGCCGACCCGCAGCTGCGCGGCCAGCTCCTTGGAATACCGACCTGCGCACTCCGCTGTTCCGCCCGCCCACTCGTGGCTGTAGCCGTGCTGGACCACTTCGATCTGGGGGTTCGCACGGATAAAATTGCATAACTCCCCGTTTCGCCCGACCGGGAAAGATTCCGCCTTGCCCCGCATGTGCGGCGGGATGAACGGCTCGTACTCGAGGCCTTCCTCCCGTAAGTAGATCCTATTGGCATTCGTCCCCCGAATGTCGCCGCGAACATTCGGTATTACCGCAAGATTCAGCGGAAGCCTCCCCGAAAAGAGCGGCCCGTGAACGCGCTGCAGCACCTGCGGACGGGTAAAAAAGCTGACGTCATCGTCGCGGATCAGGATGTATCGTTGCCCGGACATATTCAACCCCTTCGCTTCAGATTCTTTAAGAGCGCAACGCTCTGCGGGCCGAGCATGCACTTCATGTACAAACCCAGCAGACGGGCATGCGTTATGCACCGCGGATAACGCTTGAATGCAGCCCTGATGACATGCCGCGCCGTCCGGAACTGCGCCCGGGCATAGCTGTGGTCGGCATACTGATACACCGCCCCGCACATACCTTCGAACAACGCGGCTACGTCCTCCCGGGTGAAGCCGTCTACGTTAAAACGGGCCTTATCCAGGAGCGTCTCATGGGCCCTGAGCGGCCCCATGCCGCATGCACGGGCATAATCGTAACAGGCCTTCCCGTATGCCGCGGCCAGGTCGTCCCTATCGCCGTATCGTTTGACAACCGTCAGCATCTCAGGCAGCAGCGCGCTCGAATCATACGTTTTTGCCTTGTCATGGAAGCGGTATCGAGAGAGGATTTTCTCGATATGGTGGCAGCGGCAGCCCGCCTGCACCATCCTGATCCAGTAATCGTTGTCGAACACAAAAGACAGCGATTCGTCAAGGAAGCCTATCCGCTCGATGACGCTCTTCCGGAAAAACACGCTCGGCTGCTGAACGCCGAGCCCCCGCAGAAGATACATACGCACAAAAGGAACAGACCGCCTGTCAAAGAGCGGCTCGCCCGCCGAATCGACATACTGCGTGTCACCGTACACGACATCGATCTCAGGATGGCCCGCGAACAGATCCGCGACCGCCTGCAACGCTCCGGGGACATAACAATCGTCCGAATTGAGCCATGCCACGACGCTGCCGGACGCCTCGCGAAACCCCTTATTGATCGCGTCAACCTGCCCCTTGTCTTTCTCCGAAGACCAACGGAATGAAATCCCTCTGCATCCAACCTGCCGCTCGCCGTTTTTCAGCATGGCATCATACTTTTTGATCACATCCACCGACGCATCTGTCGAGCCGCCATCCATGATAACGTAATCAACGCGGAATTCGCCTTCCTGGGAAAGGACACTCGCGATCGTCTGTTCGAGATATTCGCCCTGGTTGTATGACGGCGTGATTACCGAAATTGTCTGCACGTTACACGTCTTTCATCGGGGTACGTTCGGCAATGATACGCCGTTATTTTCTCGCTTCCACAAAAAGCGACGTCGGGTCGTTTATCTGACCGTTCTTTACGTCCAGCTCGTATTTATTCCATTCAGGGATGTCGCTGTCGAAAGGGGTCTTGATCTTGACATCCCGGAATCTGCAGTTCTCCAGCAGACGGGCCAGTGAATACCGGTCATACATCCAATAATGGATCTCTCCGCTCAACCGGAATTCGCCGATCTTCAAGCATTCTTTTTGTTTTCTCGTCAGCACTATCCTTGCGGGTAATGAACGCAATACGCACAGCGCCTCTTTGATCCACTTTCCGTGGCGCATCGATCCGTACAGCTTCTCTTTGATCGACAATTGGCGTTGGCCTCCAAGCTCCCGGAGACAGCCATCCCTGATCTCCCTGCCGACCAATCCTATCCTGTCGAGAACAAACCGCTCATTGACAACGAGCTTCCTCCTCAGGAACTCCGCCATCTCTCCGCCGCCGGCATTCCTGACCGTCTGGTCATACAACTCCAACAGCATCCAGTCATAATTTGCCCGGCTCTGTTCTGAAGGATCGTTGACATTCATATCCAGGAACCGGAGATAGTTCTTTGCTATGTCTTCCAGATCGGGAACGACGATGCGAATGATCCCTTCCGGCTGCAGCACCCTGCGGCATTCACCGATCAAGCGTGGCGCGTCGTTCTTCGGAAAGTGTTCCAACACCTGGGAAAGATAGACGGCCTGAAAGCGATTATCTTCGAAGGGAATACTGCGGGACAAATCGCAGGCAATGACCTCCGGGCTGCTGGGATTGAGATCGATGTTCGTCCAATCCCGGTGCCATTTGCTGCCGCAACCGACATTGAGATAGTTGAGTTTACTCATCAGCAATCACCGATACGATCTCGCATTACGCCGGCAATTCCGGTCCTACCGCTTAATGCCAAGTCTGCAGGTGTAATCGATCCGATTCAACAGAATAGGGATATTGTTTTCGGAGATAAATGTGTCTGTCGCCTCTTTAGCACCCGCCCAATGCCCGTAGTCATCGAGTATTATCACGCCACCTTTTGATAATAACGGAAAAAGATGTTTCAGCTCATGATACGTTGATTCGTACCAGTCCGTGTCCAGCCTCAGCAGCGAGATAGCGTCCGGAAGCACCTTCGGGATCGTATCCTCGACCTTGCCCTGCACAAAAACCAGTTTTTCCTGAGGGTACCCGGTCGCATGCATATTTTTCCTCACCTCTTCGACTGACGCGTAGCACCAGTCGACGTGGTTCTGCCTGCGGCAGTTCCCCCACGTCTCAAGCGCCGATCCGCCATCGACTGCAGCCTTGTCTTTTTCCGTCGGTTTTGACATCCCAGCAAAAGTATCATACAGATAGATCTTCCTCGTCGCCGGACCGGACGCCAGCAGCGTATGCGCCATCAGCATCGAGCTCCCGCCCTTCCACACCCCGCACTCCACAAGATCGCCCGGCACGTTTGACTGCGTTATATACCTGACTGACTGGTACAAAGCATATAATCGCTCCAGTGACGTCATGGTAAAATCCCTGCATTTGCCGGATATTATCCTGAAATCGCCTTCCATATCGTTAGGATACACCGCAGGGGCCGCGCCGGAAGCATGTACCGGAACCACCTTATACCCGAGCGTTTCGACTATTCTATTTATTGCGGTCTTAATGCCAGATATCACTTTCGCCTCCCCTCAAGGATATTATTCGGGACACTGCGCTATGCCGCTCTCAGACTTTTTGAGTTGCCTTCTCGTTGCGAAGCATCACTGTATACTGCGCGATGTATGCATCAGCCTGAACGGCACTGCTGTATTTCCTTACCGCATCATTCCTTATACGAGATGCATCGAACTTCTGCGGATCGCTCACAAAACGATCGATCTCTGCGGTCAATGCGGGCACGCTGATATCCTCTGTCAGAAAACCGTTCACCCCGTGCTCTATGACATCCTTGACACCTCCGGCGGGAAACCCAATCGCGGGAACCCCGCACAGGAGCGACTCTAGAAGTGTATTCGGTAAATTGTCTTCGAGCGAAGGAATGACAAACAGGTCCGCTGCGGAGTAAACAACGCTCATGAGCCTTTCATTGGTCACGACTCCCATTTCGTAGTGATTTTCGAAAGCCCCGGCGTGCGCATCCTTAGAGCCGACTGAACACAACACAACCTCGTTTTTTCGCGCTATTGATTGGAATGCGTCTATCAGATACTGATATCCTTTCCTCTTATTGGATATGGAATCAGCGACAAACAATATCACCTTCTTGTCGGGCGGCAACCCCAGGACTTGGCGCGAGTACTGTTTGTCACGCGGCTGGAATATCCCGCTGTCCGCGCCGTTCGGGATATGCACGTTATTAAACCGCCCGAACGCCTTACTGCTTTTTGACAGATCCCGCAACCACACAGACGGGGCAACAACGGTTAGGCCGCGGGCATGCGACAGCGCCTTGCACTTGGCGGCCAGGATCACGGAAGAAAAATCCGGATCGACCGTCCCCTGCAATTGCGGGCAGTCCTCGCATCGATCGCGGAATTTCACGCATCCGCTGGAATAGTGGCACCCTCCCGTAAAAGGGTTCATATCGTGCAGCGTCCACACAACATTTTTTGAGTGGCCGCGGAAAAATGTCGGATAGTCGATAAGGCCAACCGCCCAATGGACGTTGACAATATCCGCATCGCGGAACCACTCGTCTTGCCTGATATCGCAGGAAGAAAAAGGAAACGTAAATATCTCGTATCCGTCCGGCCGCCCAACAAGGTGTTTCTCCACCCCGGCGGGGCTACAGATCCTGAATTCACCTAACAGCCTCCTGGTTTTCCTGGACACCCGCTCTACGAGGCTTGGAGCGGGTGGCATGTGCCTTTTCGCGCGCGGCAACAGCTTATCAGTCTGCCTGAGAAGCAAAAGCCTGGAATCGACGCCCCGCTCAAGCAGTCCGCGGTGCAGCCGAATACAAGCAATGGCCGCACCGCCAAAGTCGTTTGTACTTACATGAAGTATCTTCATACCCCTCGAGTAATTGCCATCAAAAATACGCTCGGAGACCGGAGTCGCTGACAAGACAGGCGAAAATCCCTGGTGTTCCGAATAAGGTTATTCCCATTTTATTAATTTCGGTGACGAGACGCCCTTCCACATATTGGCCGACAACTGAACCGCCTCTAAAGAATCGCCGCCGAGCGTCACGTCGAGCGTGTCGATGACAGAATCATACAGCTCGATATTTCTCACCATCAGGAACAGATCGATAAAGTACTTCCCCGGAAGCAACGATTGCGCAGGAATAGTGCATCTCCTGCTGTTCTTACTCCGGAGTGACTGCGTATATTCGTCGGAGCTGTGATGGATGTACACTCCCTCGTCATTCTTCACGGCTAGCCCTACAGCTAAATTCTTCAGGCCAAAATCTTCAAAGCACACATCCAGGACGATATCGTCCTCGCAGCTAAAAACGTCATCCCTCCCCCGAAGGGTAGTGATCGCCGCAGTCGTAATATACGGGTGCGTCTTCCTTTCCGGGGATCGGTAGCGCGGATGAGAACTCGCGGTTTCCCTGCCTTCGTTCAGATACTGGCGGATACATTCCTCGCTTCTGCCGATACAAGCGATCTCGCCGTTCCTGATAAGAACGGCATGCGGACATAAATTTTTTACCGCCCCCATATTATGGCTCACAAAAAGCACCGTTCTTCCGCCTTTCGCCACTTCGCCCATCTTCCCCAGGCATTTCTTCTGAAATTGCGCATCGCCTACGGCGAGCACTTCATCCACCAGCAATATCTCCGGCTCAAGATGGGCCGCGACGGCGAACGCAAGCCGCACATACATCCCGGACGAATACCGCTTTACCGGCGTATCGATGAACCGACCGAGCTCAGCAAAATCGACGATCTCATCGAACTTCTTCGCGATCTCCCGCCGCGTCATCCCGAGTATCGCGCCGTTCAGGTAGATGTTCTCGCGGCCGGTGAGTTCCGGATGGAACCCTGTCCCCACTTCGAGCAGGGAGCCGACCCTCCCCCTGAGTTTCACCAACCCTTTCGACGGAGCGGTCACCCGCGAGAGGATCTTTAAAAGCGTCGACTTGCCCGCGCCGTTCCTGCCGATAATACCGACGACCTCGCCCTGACGGACGTCGAAGCTGACGTCGTTCAGCGCAAGGATATGCCCCATCACATCGGCAGCGGCGTGATGCGCGGATACCAGCGCGTTCGGGTCATCTTCCCCCCGCATCCGCGCCCACCAGCTCTGAAGGTCCTGGCGCAGCGTCCCGTAGTTGAGGACCCCGAGACGGTACTCCTTGAACAGATGCTCGACTGAAATAACGACGTCACCCATGAACTGTCCCGATCAGATGGTATCCATGAACGTTTTCTCGACCCGGCTGAACATGCACAACCCAATGACCAGCAGGACACATGTCATCGTCACGCTGACGGCGTAATACGCCGGCAAGAAGGTCCCTGTCCCGAGCAGCATGTATCTGAAGGTCTCCACCACCGCCGTCATCGGATTGAGCGCGCTGACCCAGCGCCAGCGCTCGGGGATCTGGCTGAGCGGGTAAACGATCGGCGTTGCGTACATCCAGAGCTGGACACCAAACCCCATAACGAACGTCAGGTCGCGATACCGGGTAGTTAACGAAGAGACCAGGATGCCGACGCCGAGCCCGAGGGCCGCCATCTGCGCCAGCAGCAGCGGGAGCATACCGATCAGGGGATGCATCCGGACATCCGCTCCGCGCACAGAGAAATAGACGAGAAAGAAAGCCAGAAGACAGAACTGTATCATGAACGTCAGCAGATTGGTCAGCACAACGGAGACGGGAACGGCGAGCCGGGGGAAATAGACCTTCCCGAATATCGCCGCGTTGTTCACAAAGGTGTTCGATGTCTTCGTCAGGCAATCGGCGAAATAGTTCCACATCACGATCCCCGACATGTAGAAAAGCACGTGCGGCACGCCATCCGTAGGGATCTTCGCGATGTTGCCGAAGACGACCGTAAAAACGAGAGTTGAGAAGAGCGGCTGGAGGATAAACCACAGCGGGCCCAGGACCGTCTGCTTATAGTTCGCGACGAAATCGCGCCGGACAAACAGCAGGATAAGGTCGCGATACGACCAGAGGTCTGAGATCTTTACGTCAAACCAGCCCCTGCTCGGCTGGATGATCGCCGTCCATCCGTTCGCCTGCTTAAAGGACACGCTCGCTCCTTGTTGATCGCGCGATCAGCTTGAGACCGTTTCCCTGTACCATTCGATCGTCTTCTTGAGGCCTTCCTCAAATGAGGTCTTCGCCCTGAAACCGAACTCCTTCTGCGCGCGCGACACATCGAGCATCCGCCGCGGCTGGCCGTCCGGTTTGGCGGCATCCCACCGAATATCGCCCGTGAAGCAGGTCAGCTTCACGATCAGTCCGACCAGGTCCTTGATCGAGATCTCGAAGCCGGCGCCCAGGTTCACGGGGTCCGGCTTATCGTATTTCTCCGCGGCCAATATGATACCCTCAGCGGCGTCTTCCGCGTACAGGAACTCGCGTGTCGCCTTCCCCGTGCCCCAAACCGAAATCGACCGCTCTCCCGCCTGCTTAGCATCAAAGACTTTTTTGATCAGCGCGGGAATAACATGCGACGATTTCGGGTCAAAATTGTCGTGCGGGCCATACAGGTTGACCGGCATCAGGAATATAGAGTTAAAACCGTACTGCTGACGGTACGCCTGAGACTGGACAAGAAGCATCTTCTTCGCCAGACCGTAGGGGGCGTTCGTCTCTTCGGGATAGCCGTTCCAGATATCGTCTTCCTTGAACGGCACCGGCGCGAATTTCGGATAACAGCATATGGTGCCCAGGGCGACGAACTTCTCTATGCGCGCGTGACGGCCAACCTCCATCAGCTGGACCCCCATCATAAGGTTATCATAAAAATATTTCCCGGGATTCTCGCGGTTTGCCCCGATCCCCCCGACTACAGCGGCGAGATGGATCACTATGTCCGGGCGACCGTCGCGGTAGGCTTTCTCGACAGCGCCGAAACTGACCAGATCGTACTCTTCCCTTCGAGGCACAAATATCTCGCTGCACCCCCGCTTCTTCAGCGCATCGACGACATACCGTCCCAAAAAGCCCGCTCCCCCCGTTACCATTACCCTTTTCTTTTGCCAGAACCCCATCTGCGCTCCCCTTTCGTCTCAAGATAAATACGCGCGCCAACAAACAATAAGGTGATTTTATCACATTACGCGACCGGTGTACACGCAAAACAGACGGCACAGTAACAGTTGAAGGGGTGATTTGCTGAATGGCAGACAGTGCGGGTGTCCCTGTGAGCACATTGACAAAGAGAGCGGGCATGGATCCCTTCACAGATAAAAAAAACCGTGGCGGGTGCATAACGTTACTCGCCACGGTTTTTCGCGGTGCTTCTCAAAACCGGTGTATTATGCGCGTTTTACCGCCTTTCTCAGCCGGAGCGCACCCGCCGCAAAGAGGGCCAGAGCTAGGATCAAGGTCGACGGCTCCGGAACTTCATCCTCCTGTCCGGGTGTTACCGGCCACTCGGGAGGCATCGGAACCGGATTGTCGTTCTCGCACGGCCCCGGGGTATAGCCCATATAGAGAGAATTACCCGCCTGGGAAAGCTTGAACGACCCGCTGCCGAAATAGTTTATGAAATCCGTCACATCCATCGAGAATTTATTCTCGGCAAATCCGGTTATGGTATGCCCAGCCGCGACCCGCACGATCTCCCACTCGTACGACGTATCCACATCAAAGTTATCCGCGTATCCGATCAGTCCGCTCAACGGATCGAGCGTCCGCATGTCTATAATGAACGGTGCGGTGGCAGACGCCGTTATACTCAGGTCTCCCGATATCTCGATCAGGTCCGAGTCAACCCCGGCTACTCCGCCGGCGTCGTCGATCTCCCAGAGGTAATGCCCGCCGCTCTGCCAGAGCATGTCCTCGACGGACAGTGTCCCCGGGCTGTTGCCCGGCGCGACATACGCTCCGGACCTGACGGTCACATCGCCGACGGTGCCCGTACCGCCGAGCGTGGCGCCCGACGAAATAGTAAAGGAGCTCCCTTCCGCGCTGCCGGTCACGAGCAGCTTACCCTGCTGGACCGACGTGATCCCGTCATAGGTGTTATTTCCGGACAGTATCAGCGTTCCTGCGCCGGATTTGTTCAGCGCACCCGAACCTTGCAGCGTACCGGAGAATGTCGACGTCAGATCAGATTTCACCGTAAAGGTGCCGTCGAAGTCTACTGTCCCTTCGCCGCTGAGCGAACCTATCGTCTCGGTAAACGACAGCAGGTCAAGCACCGCACCCGCGTCAACCGTCACGTCGCTCAGATCGTTGATCCTGTTCGAACCGCCGAGCGCCAGCGTGCCGCCTGAAACCACCGTCTCTCCCGTATACGAGTTCCCCCCAGAAATCGTCATCGTGCCGCTGCCCGCCTTCTTAAAACCGCCAGTCCCGGTGATCGCGCCGCTATATGTCGTATCCGCGTTGTTACCGCCGGCGGTCAAGATCCCTTCGTTCGTGGTGACGTTCACGCTGCCTGACAAAGAACCGATGGCCTCGCTGTTGATGTCCATGTCGAACAGGCTTCCGCTGCCAAGCGTCAGGGCGATACTGTCGGAGATCGAAGCGCCGTCTGTGAGGCGGAGCGTCACGTTGTACAGCGTCACCGCGCCCGTACCAACGATCGAACCCTCGAACGTGCCGCCATTCACCGTCAGAGCCCCATTCCCGATATTGACCAGGCCGGCGCCCGACAGCGACGCCAGCGTCTCAGTGTTGCTGTTCAGGTCAAGCACCGCGTTTTCCCCGACGCTCACCGCGCTCCAGTTACCGATCGCTTCCGACACACCCAGCTTCAGCGTCCCGCCGGTTATCGACGTAGCGCCCGAATAGCTGTTCGAACCCGACAGGAGCATCGTCCCGACACCTTCTTTGATCAGAGAACCGGCGCCGACCATGACGCCATCGAAACTCATGTCGGCATCGTACCCGCCGACCGATAGGGCCGCCGACCCGTAGCTGAGCGCCACGGCGCCGTCGCCGTCAAGTGACGCAACCCGTACTGCCACGTTGTACACATCCAGGGCCGCCCCCGTTTCCACGGTAACTTCTGTCATATCGCTGAGCGAATCCGCGGTGCTCACCCGCAGCGTCCCGCCGCTCACCAGCGTGCTCCCCGTATACGTGTTCGTCCCCGACAACGTCAAATATCCCGTTCCCGCCTTGGTCAGCCCTCCTATGCCGCTTATCGCCCCGCTGAACCCGGCGTTCGTATGGTTGCCGCCGGCCGTCAGCCTTCCGGCGCCCAGCACCACGTCACCTGCGCCGTTGAGCGCTCCTATCGTTTCGTTATGCCCTCCCAGGTCGAACGCCGCGCCGGACGACACCGTCAACGTCACGCTGTCCACGATCCGCTCCGAGCCCCCCAATAGCAGCATCCCGGCCGTAATTTTCGCAGCGCCGGTGAAACTGTTCGAGCCCGATAATGTCCAGGTGCCGTCGCCGACTTTGGTCAGATCTCCGCTTCCGCTGAGCGATCCGCTGTACACGCTGTCCTGTCCGTTACCGCCGACCGTGAGATACCCCGCGCCCATGGACACGTTCCCGGCGCCGCCAAGAGATCCCATCACCTCGTTATTGCCGCTAAAATCAACCGCCGCGCCGGACGCCACCGTAACCGCCGTCTGCGAACTCAGCGCATTTGCCCTCCCCAACAGGATCGTCCCCGCGGTTACCTCCGTATCTCCCGTGTAGGTGTTCGCCCCGGAGAGCGTCATCGTGCCGCTGCCCGTCTTCGAAAGCCCGCCAGTCCCGCTGATCGCACCGCTGTATGTCGTGCTCGCCCCGTTGCCGCCCGCCGTCAGCGTCCCTGAATTCGTCAGCACATTCCCGCTGCCCGCCAGCGAACCGACGGTCTCGCTGTAGATATCCATATCAAACACCGCCAGGCTGCCCATCGTCAGAGAGATAGAGTCGCCGACAACCTCATCACCCGTCATCCGCAGCTTCGCGCCGTTCAACGCTACCGCTCCAGCCCCGCCGATCTCTCCTTCAAACGTCCCTCCATTAGCCGTCAGAGCTCCGCTTCCTATCCTAACCGTTCCGCGTCCCGACAAAGACGCCAGAGTCTCGGTGTTATTGTTCAGGTCAAGAACCGCCCCCTCACCGACACTCACCGCGCTCGAGTTCCCGATCGCTTCCGACACCTCCAGCTTCAGCGTCCCTCCGGTTATCGACGTCGTCCCCGAATAAGTGTTCGAACCGCTCAACGTCATCGTCCCGGCCCCTTCCTTGGTCAGGGATCCGCCGCCGCTCATGACGCCGTCGTAACTCATGTCAGCATCGTGCCCGCCGACCAGAAGCGAGGCCGCCCCGTAGCTGAGCGTTACGGCGCCATCTCCGTCAAGAGACCCCACCCGGACTGCCACATTGTACACGTCCAGAGCCGCTCCCGCATCCACGGTAACCGCTGTCACATCGCTCAACGCCTCAGCCCTGCTCAGCCGCAGCGTCCCGACGTTAACCGCCGTGTTGCCCGTATACGTATTCATCCCCGACAAAGTTAAATACCCCGTACCTGCCTTGGTGAGCCCTCCGGTACCGCTCATCGTCCCGCTGTAATCGGTATTCGTGTTGTTGCCCCCGGCGGTCAGGCGCCCGGCACCCAATACAACCTCGCCCGCTCCGCCAATTGAGCCGATCGTCTCGTTGTAGCCTCCCAGGTCGAATGCCGCACTGGACGATACCGTCACCGCCACGCTGTCTGCGAGCCTTTCCGAGCCGCCCAGCACCAGCATCCCCTGGGTGATAGCCGTCGCCCCGGTCCATGCGTTCGAACCCGATATCGTCCATGTGCCGTCGCCGACCTTGGTCACCCCTCCGCTGCCGCTCAGCGAACCGCTGTAGATTGCGTCCTGGCCATTGCC
>JAKLEM010000015.1 GCA_022711655.1 Candidatus Auribacterota bacterium | reverse complement strand
GGCCGGTCGTCACCGAGGTGATCGCGGCGCCGCAACAGGTCGTCGTCCAGGAAGTCACGCCGGTGGTTCGGCAGGGATATATCCGGGCGGCGTCGGAATATATCGTCGTCTGCCCGAAATGCGGTCAACAGGTGGACTGCAGCGGCATCCCGGCTGGGGCTCATGCTTCCTGCCCGTATTGCAAAGCCCTTGTCTATTAAGATCGAGCGCTTATCAGCTCGGATATATTAATCCGCGCGCGACATGCGCAGCGCCGCGTGCTCCGCGGCGCGCATGCCGTCGATCGCCGAGCTGACGATGCCGCCGGCATAGCCGGCGCCTTCCCCCGCAGGATAGAGGCCGCGGGCGCTGACAGACTCTCCCTTATCGTCGCGCGTGATCCAGAGCGGGCTCGAGCTGCGCGTCTCGGGGGCGTAGAGGACGGCGTCGTCCGGCTTCACCCCGTTCAGCTCTTTGAGCATCGGCGGGATCGCCTTCTCCAGCGTGCGCGTCACGAACTCCGGGAGGATCGAGCGGAATTCCACCGGCGCCGAGAGCGGGCACGATCTGTCGGGCGGCAGCGGCCGCGAGACCCGGCGCGCGAGGAAATCCGGGAGGCGGACCGCGGCAACGCCGTATCCGCCGCCGGCGGCGGCGAAGGCGCCGCGCTCAAGCGTGCGCTGGAACTCCACGCCGGCCAGGGCCGGGACGTTATGCTCGGGATAATCCGCGGGGCCGACCGGGACGAGGAACGCGGCGTTCCCTTTCGCAAGCGATCTCTTCGAGAAGCTCATACCGTTCGTCGTCAGCATCCCTGGCTCGGAGGCGCAGCCGATCACTTTCCCTCCCGGACACATGCAAAAGCTGTAGCAGGGGCGAAGCTCTCCTTCTCCCTTTCGGGTCAGCCGGAAACTGGCTGCGCCGAGAAGCGGGCTGCCGGCAAAGCGCCCGTACTGCGCGCGGTCGATCGAGCTTTGCGGGACCTCCAGCCGAACCCCCACGGCGAACGGTTTCGGCGCGAGCGCCACGCCGCGCGCCGCCAGCATGGCGTAGACGTCGCGGGCGCTGTGCCCTACCGCCAGCACGCAGTGCCGGCACTCCATCTCGACGCCGTTCACCACGACGCCGCGCACACAACCGTCCTCGACGATGACATCGTCCAGCCGGGACCTAAAACGCACCTCGCCGCCGGCGGCAATGATACGCTCGCGGATGCGGGGGACGATCGCCAGAAGACGGTCGCTGCCGACATGCGGCTCGGCGTCGATCAGCACCGACCCGTCCGCGCCGCAATCGTGGAGCAGCTTCATGAAATCGCGGATGAGCCCCCGCTCCTTGCTGCGCGCGGTCAGCTTGCCGTCGGAAAAAAGGCCCGCTCCCCCTTCGCCGTAGAGCACGTTGCTTTCGGGATCGAGGATGCCGCGATCCCAGAACTGCGCCACTTTCGGGGCCCTGGCGGATGCCTCTTCGCCGCGCTCGATGAGGAGGGGACGGGCGCCGGCCATGGCGAAACGGTATGCGGCCATGAGTCCGGCGGGGCCTGCCCCCACCACGACGGGACGAGGAGCGCCGTCCTGCACGGCGATACGCCGCACCGGCGTCTCAGGCTCCGGCTCGCCGAGTATCTCGATCGAAGGCAGATGAGCCGAAGAGGGCAATGCGGAAAGAGAGAGCGCCACCTCGACGGTCAGGACATAGACCGGCTCGGGGTTCCGGGCGCGGGCGTCCAGCGAGCGGCGGACGACGACCGGCCTCGAGAGCGCCGCGGGCGCGCACCCTATCTTGCGGGCGGCGCGGGACAGGATGGTGGCGTCGGTGTAATCGAGAGGAACGCTGACTTGTTGGACGCGAAGCCGCATGTCGCTTTTATTCGTATCGATTCGACCGCGCTACGCCTTGATCGTCTGCGGCGGCCGCGGCGCCATCACTACGGCGAAGCCGCTAAAGAGCGTGTCGATGCCGACCAGCGTCCCGACTGCCCAGGAGCCGGAGAGAGGCCAGCTCGACCAGATCATGCAGCCGAGCAGGAGCGAGATCACGCCGTTGAAAAGGAACCAGCCGCGGGCCGCGGCGTTCTTGAACGCATAGGCGATCGTCACGATCCCCTTCACCAGGAAGTAGGCGGCGACCAGCAGGGTCAGCGTCGTCAGGCCGAACAGCGGATGCGCCAGGACGAGGAGGCCGCACAGGGCCGTAACGATACCCACGACTGCCCACGCAATGCGCGCCGCCCAGGATCCCGCCTTGACGGCGTGCGCGCACTCGACCGCGCCGCGGACGACCATCAGACAGCCAATGATGACGACGCCGGCGACACCCGCCGCAAGCGGCGCACCGATCATGAACATTCCCAGGATGATCAACGCTATCCCCATTACAGCTGCCATGGCTCGCTCCTTTGTTCGGTTGCCGTTACTTTTCGCCGGTACTGCCCTTACACCAGATCACTGTTTTGTCTTCGGTTTCTGCGTATGCTCTCCCGGCTTCTTTGTATGACGGTCGGGATGGCGATACTTCCCTTTGGTGCTCTCGTCGTGCTTCGGGGTCCATGAAGGGGCCGATTGCATCTTGCGGGGCCGCGCCTGCGCGCGGCCGGCCGGACCGAGCGCGAGGAACAGCGCAAGCGATACGGCCGTTATTCCGATCCCTATACGTGCCTTGTTCATCGTTCTTCTCCTGTTACGGGTTGCGTTCGCCGGACACGGCGTCGCGGCACTAATATCTCGAGGGGCTAGCGCTTCGCCGCCGCTGCCCTGTATTTTGCTCCGTACATCTTTATGGCTTCGGAACAATCGAACCTGTCCAGCCGGACCTCGATAAGCGCGAGCTCGTCTCTACGGTCCTGCGCCCTGGCCAGCGCCTCTTCGAGATCGTCCTCCGTTCTGACGACGCAGCCCCAGCCGCCGCCGAAGACTTCCGGCAGCCTGGAATACTGCCACATCTGCAGGTCGTTGAACGCGCCGTCCACCATGACCCGCTCGATGGAATAGCCGTCGTTATTCATGAGGAATATGACGGGGCTCAGCTTCTCTCGTATGATCGTAGACAGCTCCTGCGCGGTCATCTGGAAGGCCCCGTCTCCCACGAAAGTGATCAGCCGCGAACCCGGCGCGGCAAGGCCTGCGCCGAGCGTTCCCGGGACCGTATACCCGATGGACAGGTAGAACGCCTGGTCGATGCAGAAGGCGCCCTTCGGCAAATAGAGACTCGCAACATTGAACAGGGAGTCCCCCGCTTCCCCGAGTATGATCGTCTTGCCGTCGATAAAGCTGTTCATCCGCTGGTAGAAGCGTTTCGTCGTGATCTTCTGCCCGGCCGCCGGCTTGTATGTTTCTTTCAACGCGCTCGACGGGTGGCAGTGGCGCAACGTCGCGGCCCTGTTGCCCTTTTTCAGCCGCGCCTTCAGGAGAACCATATAGTCCTTCAGGCTGATATGGTTGTAGACATGGTGCTTGATGCGAACCCTGTCCGAATTGACGGTGATCATGCGGGCGGGATCGAGCAGCGGCTTGCAGCCGCCGATCTCGATGTCGGTCATCATCGACCCGAGGCACACTATGACGTCAGCGTCCTGGACGATCTTCCGGGCGTTCTCCCAGCTGGCCACGCCGCCGTACACGCCGATAAACTGCGGGTGCTCCTCGGGAAGGACCGTCTTTCCGTGCAGCGACGAGGCGAACGGCAGCCCGCTGTGCTCCACGAGCTCCTGCAGTTCGCGGAGGATCCCGAGACGGTGCGATTCGACGCCGGCAAGTATCACCGGAGATCTTGCCTGCTCGATCAGCGCCGCGGTCTCGGCGACTGCCTCTTCGAGCGAACCGGCGTCGCTCACGATAGTCGTATCGATCGAGAACGGCCCCGCGGCGCGGCAGGGCGCCGAAACGATATCGACCGGGATCTCGATATAGACCGGGCGCTTGAACTTGAGGCACGCTTCGAGGGTCGCGTCTATCTGCCCCGGCGCCTGCTCTGCGCTTGTCAGCGCGCACGAGGCGACGGTCACCTTCTCGAACATGGCGCGCTGCAGGTCCATGTCGCCGATGGTGTGGTGGAGCAGATGGCGGTGGGCGCGCTCGAACGACCGCGGCGCGCCGCTGATGACGACAAGCGGTATGCGCTCGGCGAAAGCGCCGACGACCGCGTTGAACAGGCTGAATCCTCCGACGCCGTAGGTGACGCAAACGGCCGATATGCCGTTCACCCGGGCATAGGCGTCCGCCGCGTAACCGGCGTTCAGCTCGTTGCAGTTGCAGACCACCTTGAGCTTGCTTTTTCCCAGGAGGTCGAACAATCCCAGCACATAATCGCCCGGGACGCCGAAGATATGAGTAAGCCCCGCCTGCTCGAGGCGCTTGATCAGGTATTCGCCGACGGTAGATCTGCGGACGGTTGACATATACGCCTCCTCTCTTTTTCTCGCAGCTGCGGAAGCAATAGTATCAAAAAAGGCCTACTTGTGCCGCAACCAGGTGCCGTGCTTGAGCTTCATCCGCGGCGACACGATGAACAGAAGGGCGATCAGCCAGACGTAGTTGAGCGGCGCCGTGTAGAGATCGATCACGCGGACCGTTTTGCAGATCCAGTTGAGCAGGCGCAGGCGGTTGTAGAAGAGCCGCTTCTTCTCGATCTGCCGGATAATGGAGTTCGGGAATATCCTGAACTGGGCCAGCGAGCCCAGCAGGTAGTAGAACTCGTGCAGCCGCAGGAAGCCCTTGTATTCTTTGCGCTTGTCGAACGTGGTTATCCAGTTGCTGCCCGACGCGGTGTTCCTGCCGGCTACATCGTCCGCGGTGATCAGCCCCCGCTCGAGATAGACCTTGGTGATGACGTAATTCGGGAAGAAAGAAAGGTTGAAGGCCTGATAGATGAAGTTCTTGGGGAACTGCAGCATCAGGTCGAGTCCCTCGTGCAGCTCCGGCTCCATTTCCAGCGGGTTGTCTTTCACGTAGTCAAGGTAGATGCGGAAGAACCCGGTGGGGTTCTTTATCTTGCGCAGGGCGGCGAGCCGCCGCACGGCCTTGAGGACCTGCTCGTTGGTCTCGTTGCGCCCGTAGATCTCTTTGCGGATATGCCGGCTCCCGCTCTGGATACCCATCACCGTGAAAATCCATCCCGCGCGGCGGAGCGCGGCAAGGACCTCCTCGTCGACGTAGAACGGGTGCGTGTAGGCGAAAAACGGGAGGTCGATCTTCTCTTTATACTCTTTGGCGAACTCCAGGCACCACGCCTTGTTGACTTGAAAGATGTTGTCCCAGAAGAAGACCATCCGCAGGCCGGGGTTCCTGCGCTTCGCCTCGAGCAGCTCCGCGATCACGTTGGAAACGCTCCGCCGCCTGAGGTGGTTGTCGGTGAGCGCGTTCAGGCAGAACGTGCACTCCATCGGGCAGCCGAACGCCGTCATCGTCTGGTGCACCGATTTTCCCGGGTCGTCGGTGAAGCCGTAGCCGAAATAGTCGAAATTCCTCTCGGCCTGAAGCTCCCCGTCCTCGATGTAGACCTTGTTCTCGCCGTCGTAACTGGCGAACGGCAGGCGGTCAAGCTCGACGTCGCGCAGCAGGGGCCGCGTCGCGTTGCGGACGACCGTCCCCCCGCAGTTCGCCCAGATATTCTTGATGCTGGTAGCCGCCTCGCCGCGCGACAGCGCCTGCGCCAGCTCGAGGATCGGGTCGAGGCCTTCGCCGACGCACACATAGTCGGTGTGGGGTATGCACCCCTCAGGGTCGACCGTCGGGTGCGCGCCGCCCCAGACGACGGGGGCCGTGAACCGGCTCCGTATCGCCTGCGTGATCTTGCGGGCCGCGGGCAGGTGGTTGCTCTGGAGTCCGATGCCGATCAACCCCGGGTCGACTTTGCCGATCTCGTCGAGCAGCAGCGCGATGTCCTCGTCGGACACGTCGTTGTGGAAGTCGTTCATCTCGAGGAATTCGTTCTTGAGGGTCTTGGTAACCTTGTGCTTCATCCGCTTAAAGCCGATATAGGTGACATCGACGCCGCTGGCGCGGAGATAGGAGAACAGCAGCCTGATGGCGTAGCTGTCGTATTGGAACAAGGCTATTAGAACTACTTTCATCAATAAGAACCCTTTGTTTCTTTTGCGGGCTGATTATGGGCGGGTTGGATCCCGGAAGGGCGATTCGACGGGCTCTAATGCAGTAGGCAAAATATTGTTGGTCGTATCACTAGAACACGGGGCTAGTGTACTATAACGCGGTGTGCGTGTATACAGGTATATTCTCAAGCCGCCCGTAAAGAAAAAAGGCGCCGCAAAACCGGTGTAAACCGGTCTCGCGGCGCCTGATCTTACTCCGCCGGCGTCTCTTACGCGCGGGGCCTGTCTTTCCGCTTGGAATAGCAGTCCTTGCAGTAGACCGGACGGTCTCCGCTCGGCTTGAAGGGGACTTCGCACTCCTTCTTGCACTCCGAACAGGTCGCCTTGTGCTTCTCGCGCGGACCTCTGTCATATCCTCCCTGGAACTCCATGGTACTCCTCCTCTCAGGCGCCTTTCTCGAAGCGCCGGTTTGTGATACTACCCGAACGAACAAAACAACTCAGCGGCAACGCGTCGCCGGTCGGGTTTGTCATCGTGAAACGAACAGGCGCCGCGACCCCGGAAGCACCGGTTTCGCAGCGCCTGTTAATTGGTAGCCTCAACGTCTCCCATTTGAATGAGCATTATCACAGAACAGGCCGAAACATACAAGCGAAAAGAATCTCTCAATTATCAGATGCGCGTATCGCTCCGCCTGTTCGACATAAGCCCTTGCAGCGATCCCCTGTCGTCGATCTTGTAGCTATTTGCCGACGGGCCCTTGTCGTACGACGAGGAACCCAGCCGGCTCTTTGTGTCGATCCTCCTGTCGGCCGATGCGTCTATTGATACGTTGAATATGTCTTTTTCCGCGCCGTAGCTTCCGCTGCGTATCTTCAAGTCACTCGCATCCGCAGATGAAACCGGAACAACAAGGCAACACAACGACAAAGCAACGCAAACAACTCCACCAAAACGATTTAGCAACATAGCACCCCCTTTTTTATTCATACTGATAGACCGGTTTATTCGGTTTATCGCAGACCATCGAATTCTCCGTGATATAACCCTTACATTATCAGCATAATACATGCCAACATACGCACGCAAGCGATGATCGCAGGGCGCTGATTCGCAGATATTTACGAGTATACCTATCTCCAGTCCGAACCCGACCCATGACAAAACATATACATTCCGGATCAGCATCATCCAAAATGCAGCACACCGGATCCCGTACCAGGATCGAATTCTGTAAAAAAGAACAGGCGTTGCTTAACCGCCGAAACGGTTTCGCAACGCCTGTCATTTGGTAGCCCCTACGGGAGTCGAACCCGTGTCTGATGGCTGAGAACCATCCATCCTAGGCCACTAGACGAAGGGGCCACTACCTTATGATCTTCTCTTCTTCGGAAGCGATTTTGCGATCAGCGCCAGCTTTTCGGCCCTCGGCCAGCTCTTGATCTCTGCTTCTCTGCGTAGCGCTTTGCTTTTGCTACGATACCGCTCATGATACACGATCTTCTTTGCGCCGAAGGCCCGCGTGAACTTCGCTCCCGTTCCCCGCTTGTGCTGCTCATAGCGGCGCTCAAGATCGTTCGTAATCCCCGTATATAATGAGTTCTTTTCGCACTCGATTATATATACGAACCACATAAGAATGGCTGCCGAGCAAGGATTCGAACCTCGGTTACCTGATTCAGAGTCAGGCGTGCTACCGCTGCACTACTCGGCAGTATAACCGTATCGCTGGGCGTGTTTTTCGTGTTCCTTTCGGGGCTGTCGCCCCCGCCCGCGGAAATACCACCTCAAAAGAGGGGGCTAATGTACTAAAAGGGGTTGATGTCGTCAAGCGGAAAAGCTGGCGGCAATAAGGGCGCTAAAACTCTGTTTACAGCGCAATAGTGTCAACGATCGGCTTTCCCGTCGCCCAAGCGTTTTCCCATTCGCCGGCCGGGCTTTCGAAACTCACGATATAGAGCGTCCCTGTTTTCTCGTTTGCCAGAATCAATTTAAATATGATCACCGGTCCAACGACTGGTGATTCAGACCGGAAAAAACCGCTAAACCCTTTGAAATAGACGCCGTCGCCTGCGGTTTGCACAGCGCGCGATGCCGAGGTTTTTGCCTTCATACCTTCGATATATATTCTCGCGTATTCAAGCAGCGGCATCCCCGCTTTTCGCGACGCATCCCGAATGACATTTACGGACAGGCCTGTTTTAAAAACACCTTCCTTGTCGATCGATTCGCGGGATATGAAAACAGCGCGGGTTCCTCCATTCTCTTCCTCCTTGAAAAACCACCCCCGAGGGCACAAAAATCCTGCCTTGATATCTTCGCACCACTTCCATTCGTATCCCTCCGGTGCCGGAATAAGGTCACTCTGACCGGCAGAGATATGCGAAACATTGAGGCAACACAAGCCGAGAATCAATGCAACGGTTCTGAATGATATGTAACCGAATATTCTGTTCATGGTTACAGATTGTTTTTCGCCATGTGCTCACTGCCTCGATGCACATACACCCGCTCGACGCGCTTGTTGATGGCGCAGACGATCTCGTAAGGGATCGTTCCGACTAGTTTTGCGATCTCTTCGGCGGTGATCGAGTTCTTGCCCTGCTTGCCGATGAGGACAACCTCGTCGCCAACCTTCACCCCGGGGATTCTCCCGACGTCGACCATCGTCTGGTCCATCGTCACCCGCCCGACCACCGGGGCGTACTTGCCGCGGATCAGCACCCGCCCTCGGCTGGACAGATGACGGTTGTAGCCGTCGCCGTAGCCGACCGGCAGGGTCGCGATCACGGTATCCTTCTTCGCCTTGTAAGTCCGTCCGTAGCTGACCGTCATCCCCTTTTTTATCTTTTTGATGAACGAAACGCGTGTTTTCAGCGACAGCACCGGGGAGATGTCGTATTTACCGCCGAATGTCGGCGACGGCAGGAGGCCGTACATCATGATTCCCGGGCGTACCAGATCGAAATAGGACGCCGGGATCTTCATGATCGCCGCGCTGTTCGCCATGTGGAGCAGGCAGTCCTTGATCTCTTCCTGGTCGGCCGTCTCGACCACCTGCTTGAAAAGCGAGATCTGTGCCCGGGAAAAGCCGATGTCGGTATCTGACGCCGGAAAGTGCGAAAGGAACCCCTCGACACTGACATGCTTCAGCCGCTTGACGTCCTTTATGAACCGGCGAAAGTCTTCGTGCCAGACGCCGATCCGCCCCATACCGGTGTCGATCTTGACGTGGACGCCTATCCGGGTCTTCCGGCGCGCCGCTTCGCGGTCGAGCTGTTCCGCCGTCTCGTAGTCAACGATTATAGGCGTGAGTCTATAGGCGAATATGTCGGGAATGTCCTCGGAGAAGACAGGGCCGAGGACCATGATACTAACGGATGTATCGACCGATCGGAGGACAACTCCTTCAAGCGTGTTCGCGACGCCATACCAACGGATCCCCGCGGGGATGAGCGCCTCGGCGATCTCGCGCGCGCCGTGGCCGTAGCCGTCGTCCTTGACGACCGCCATGATCCGAACATGCTCTCCGACGCGGCGCCTGATATATTCGATATTGCGCTTCAAGGCATCAAGGTCGATCTCCGCCCAGGTGTTTGACATGTACGGCCCCTCAGGTTTTTTGCCCGTGCTTCTCTTCGGCCTGCGTCCGCCTGATGTAGAGCGGCGTCAGATCGGCGCAACGTTCGCGCGCCGCATCGCTCAGGCCCTCGGCGATCAGCGCGGCCGCCGATGCGTCGGGCCGCACATCCATGAAGCGTATGCCGCCGGACGCAGGGTCGATCCCCTCTTTCTGCAGGAGCGCCTCGATATCGGGCCCGGCGATCAGCGTCCCCGTAAACGCCATATCCGCGACGGCCTTCGCCGGCACGATCGCGTCAGCTCCTTCCGGACGGTGACCGCCTGCGTATTTCCTGTATATCCTACAATAAAACTCGCCGCGCCGCGCGTCAAGCACAACGGCGACGGTTTCGGCTGTTGCAAGCGTGTGCGCATGCGAACGCGCGAGCCGGCCGACGGCGATGTCAAAGGTACTGACGCCCACGACAGGCGTGCCGAGCGCCGTGCGAACTCCTTTGGCGAAAGCGACGCCGACGCGGATCCCGGTGAACGAGCCGGGGCCGACGCCGACGGCGATCAGGCCGATCTCGCCCATCGTCAGGCCGGCCTCGTTCAGCAGCTCGTCGACCCGCTGCGGCAGCCTCGTCGAATGCGACATATCGCTGGAAACGACCATCTCGGCCTTCGGCGCTCCGTCCGCGACAAGCGCGACGGTGCCGGTCGAAAGAGATGTCTCGACACCCAGGATATTCATGAGCCCCCTTTCCGGTCGATAACGATCAGACGGCCTGTTTCCGAGAGGACCTTGAGCGACACCCGTATATGCTTCCGCGGCAGGTACGCGGCGACCTTATCGGCCCACTCGACGATCGTGACGCCTTCGCCGAAGAAGAATTCTTCATAGCCGAGGCCGTCGAGCTCCCGAGGGTCCTCGAACCGGTAAACGTCAAAGTGGTAGACGGGGACGTCCCCGCGGTACATATTGATCAGCGTGAAGGTCGGGCTCGCGAGGTATTTGTGCCTTACGCCGAGGCTGTGCAGCAAACCGCGCGTGAAGACCGATTTACCCGAGCCGAGCTCGCCGTTGAGGGCGACAACGTCGCCGCGCTCAAGCGTCCTGCCGAACTCCTGCGCCTTTTTGAACGTCTCTTTTTCGCTCTTGGTCAGGAACTGCTCATGAGTTACCGTGGATGCTGAGCGGCGCGGCTTCATGCGTGATGTTTTTTTCACGGCACGCGGCGCTGGAGTTGTATCGGTTCTCTTTGTCTTTGATCTCTTCATCTGCCGCTCTTGAAATGGTCGTACCCCTTGTACCGCGGCTCGTCGACGGTGCCGTCGGTGCGGTAAACACGGATGCCCTTCGCGTCGGTCGTCCCGCCGATCAGCGTCAGGGGTACGGAGAACTTCTTATTGAACGCCTTCAGAAGGCCCGCGACCGCCTCTCGGGGCACGACGCAAAGGAGCTCGAAGTCCTCGCCGTCGGAGAGGGCGCTCTCAAGCGGCGTCTTTTCACCTTTCATCCTGCGGGCGTCCGGAGACACCGGTATCAGCTCTTCGAACAGCATCGCGCCGACGCCGCTCGCCGCGCAGATCTTCTCGAGGTCTGCGACGAGGCCGTCGGTGACGTCCATCATCGCCGATACCCGCCCGGTCCCGGCGATGAAACGCGCCTCGCGAACGCGCGGCGCGAACACGCAGTGCTTTTTGAGCAGCGAGCCGCCGAGCGAGCCCGTCACCAGGACCGCCTCTCCCTGACGGGCGCCGCTGCGGTAGACGCACATCTTCTCTTCGACCACGCCGGTCATCGCCACCGATATGACGATCCCCTCGGGAGACGTCACGGTATCGCCGCCCACGATATCCACCTTGAACGGCTTCGCCGCCGCGCGCATCCCGCGGTAAATTTCGTCGCAGTACCTGACATCCTCGTCGCCGGTAAGTCCGATCGAGACGACCGCGTGCCGCGGCAGGCCGCCCATCGCGGCGATGTCGCTGATATTGCCCGCCATCGCCTTCCAGCCGAGCTGATAGGGAGTGACGTCCTTTTTCGTGAAATGGACCTTCTCGACGTACATGTCGCAGGTAAAGAGGCTATAAAAGCCCTTTTTATCCGAGGCGAGAACGGCGGCGTCGTCACCGATGCCGGCGACCACTCCGCTGCCGGGACGGATATCCCTGCTGATACGGCCGATGAACCCGAATTCGCCGATGTCTTTGAGCTTCACTTCATCACTTTCTTGATGTTCTGTCTGAACGGCGGCCTGACTATCCCTTTCTCGGTGACGATGCCGGCGATCAGCTCGGCGGGGGTGACGTCGAAGGCCGGCGAAAAAGTCTTGATGCCGTGCGGCGCGGTGCGCTTGCCGAAGCCGTGCGTGATCTCCTCGGGGCCGCGCTCCTCGATCGGTATATGCGACCCGTCCGGTATCGCCGGATCGATCGTCGAGAGCGGCGCGACGACGTAGAACGGCACCTTGTGATATTTGGCGAGGACCGCCACGTTATAGGTGCCGATCTTGTTGGCCGTATCGCCGTTTGCCGCGATGCGGTCGGCGCCGACCAGGACGCAGCTGACCCCTTTGTCGCGCATCACCGACGCCGCCATATGGTCGCAGATCAGCGTCACGTCGATCCCGCCCTCCATCAGCTCCCAGGCCGTCAGGCGCGATCCCTGCAGGAGCGGCCGCGTCTCGTCGGCGAAAACCTTCACCTTCTTCCCCTGCCGGTGCGCGGCGTAGATCACCGCCAGCGCCGTCCCCATGCCGGCCGTGGCCAGGGCCCCCGCGTTGCAGTGGGTCAGCACGACGGAATTATTCTTGAGAAGCGCGGCGCCGTTGTCGCCGATCTTGCGGCATGTCTCGATATCCTCGTCCATGACGGAGAGCGCCTCGTCGACGATCATCTCGCGCAGCTCTTTCACGGAGACGTCCGGGGCGCCGTCGATGACCTTTTTCACGCGATCGAGCCCCCAGAAGAGATTCACCGCGGTCGGCCGCGACGTGGCGATATAGCGGATCGTATCGTAGAGGCGCGTGCGGTACTTTTTCGGGTCGGCGATCGAGCAGTTCTGCGCCTCGAGCGCGATACTCAGGGAGCCGATCACGCCAAGCAGCGGCGCGCCGCGGACACGCAGCATCTTTATCGCTTCCCAGAGCTGTTCGCGCGTCCGGCAGTTCAGGTAGACCATCTTTTCCGGCAGTTCCGTCTGATCGAGGACCCGCAGGTGTTTTCCTTTCCATTCGACTGTCTTGACGATCATTTTTCTCTCCTTTTTATTTTTCTGCCGGCAGTAGCCGTCACTTAGTATACATCCACAGCAGCGTGATCGCAACGGCGACGCCGTTATTGATCGCGTGAAAAACGATCGGAGCGGCGAGCGTGCCGGTCTTCTCGTAGAGGAACGCGAGCATCATACCGAGCCCCGCGACCGGGATGAACTGCGCGGCGTTGAAATGGATCGCCGCGAAAAAAAGCGAGCTGAAGACCGCCGCCTTCGTTACGCCGCCGTACTTCTTGATCACCGGGTAGACGAAGCCGCGAAAGACGAGCTCTTCGTAAACCGGGGCTAGGACGACGGCAAGGACGACGAGATAGGCGATCTTGAGCGGCGAACGCTCCTCGGAAAAGATCTCGACCAGCTCGTGCGCCTGCGGCTTGATGCCGAGCACCGTGCAGACGAGCAGGCTGACGACGACCAGCGCGAAAAAGGCGGGTATGAACGCGACGTAACCGACGACGCCGTTCCACGCGTTCCGGCCGGCCCGGCGCAGTGAGAGGCCGAGCGCCCCCCAGCCGAGGCCGTGCCGCCCGAGCAGCATAACGCGCATCACACACAGCATTAACGCGTAGACGCCCGCCGTTCCTCCGACCAGCGCGAGCGTCTCCGCGCCGGAGCGGGCCACCAGCCTGTAACGGAGGCAGATCGTGACGATCGCCTGCATGCAGGTGAAAACGAAAACGAATATCAGGGCGAAGCGGGCGATGTCGCCGCCGCTCCAGGGAACGGCGGATGCGGCTTCGGCGGAGGGCCCCTCAGCAACGCGTGAGGCGGAACCTTTACGGGCAACATACTTGAGAAAAAGGATCAGGTCGGCGGTCGCCCCTATGCCGAACCCCGCCGTGCACAGCACAAAGAGAAAGATCATGAGCGCAGGCGGTATTTTCTCTTCGGAGAGCATGCCGCCGAGCGTCGAGCCCTTTGCTGCCGGTCTCGCCTTCGGCGATCCGGCGTCCGGCGGCGTGCACGCGAGCGCCAGCCAGATCGCTGCGACCCCGATCGCCATGACGACATACAGGCCGTTACGCCTGACGGCGACAAGCAAGCCGGTTTGGAATGATCTGAGCGGCACCGTTCACTCCTTGCCGACAGGGCCGACATCGACAACCTCGGCGTCGGGCGGCGGCGTGAATTCGAAGGTCTTCTCGTCGATCCCGGCGTTGAGCCGGATATTCGCAAGCTCGGTCGTCGTCCGGTCGCCGCTCACCTCGTACACCTTGATCTTCTCCGGCATCCAGCTCGACGATGAGATCCACAGCCGGACCTCGGTAAAGAACCTCTTATCCGAAGCGTCCCGCGGCTTCATGGCGAGGACGTACCGCTTAAGCGCGCCGGCCGGTTCGACCGCAGCGATGCGGATCGAGAACGTCTTCTGCAGCTCCTGCACGCTCCGGTCGAACCCGAAGATCAGCGCGACGCTGTTCGGCTGGTTACGCGCGTCGATCTTCTGCACCTGCTTGATGTCGGGTATGTACATCAGCGCCTCGCGCTCGTTCACCACGATGACGCTGCGGTCCGGCGAGACGAACTCCCAGTAGAGGCGCCGCGGCTTGCGGTAGCGGAAGATGCCCTTGAAGACGGTCGTGTCGTCTAGCCCGCCGAAATATTTCGTCTGGGTGATGTCGGCGGAGAGGTCTCGCAGCTTTTTCTCTGCGGCGCCCATGTTACGCAGGACCGTCGAGAGCAGCGCGCCCGATGCGGGAGCGGCGGCTTTCTTCTTCGCGGCCGCAGCCGGCGCGGCGGATACAGCCGAGGCGTTCGCCCACTGCGGGAAAAGGACGGCACATGACAATGCGATGATGACCGGCGCGGCGTGCCTCATTTCCCGACTTCCACCCTGTCGACGTCGGGGATGCCCTCGAGCGTGAAGATATCGGAGCTGTGGTCCTGGTTGAACGACGTCTTAAGGAAGTTGATGCGCACCCGTGTCCCGGTCTTCGGCCGCAGGAAGACGATCTCCTGCGGGTAGAGAATAGTGTCTATCGTCGTGTATTTGCCGTAGCTGACCTCGTACGACACCTCGCCGTCGTTCTTGAAATACTGCTGGCGGACGATGTGCCGCGTCTCGAGGTCGATGAACACCTTTCGGTCGAGGACGAAGCGCAGCTTGCCGGCGATCTTCTGTTTCTTCGATATCGTCACCATGCAGGCGTCGCCGGACCGCTCGATCGCGATAGCCTCCGCGGTCCCCTTCTTGCCCGCTCCTTCGAACGTCATCGCGTTCACCAGGCTCACAGGATCGATATCGAGCACGACCGGATTAGCGGCGCCCGGCACATAAACGCCGGTATAAAGCTTTCGCTCTTTTGGAATGAGCACCCAAAAACGCTTGCCGTCGGAGGCGATATCGAAGATCGTCGGCACGAACGGCCGATACCCCTTGACGCGCAGCCGGTCGGGCCGCGAAAGCATGACCTTGCCGTTGCAGAACTCCGACTCATGCATCAGATTGCTCTTCACCTCTATCTGGATATCGGACTTCAACGATCTGACCTGGTCGGCCTGCGCGTTGATAACCGCGAGCGCCTCTGCGTATTCCATCTGTTTCAGCGGCGCGGGCGGCGCCTCGGTGATCAGGTCTTTCTTATGCGGGGCCGCGCAGCCCGCGAGGGCGGCGACACAGGCGCACGCCAGCAACCGTTTCATGATGATCATAGTATCCTCCGATGTGTATTTTTCGACGCTCGACGCGCCTTATACCTTCCCCGAGAAAAGACAGCTCACGAAATGGCCCGGCCGCCGCTCCTCGAGGCGCGGCGCCCCGGCCGCGCATTCACCTTTCGCAAACGGGCAGCGCATCCGAAAACTGCACCCGCGCTCGTCGCGCGCGCGCGATAACGGCTCCTCTTTTTCCAGGATCAGCTTCTTGGCGCCCGTGGCGGGGTCGATCACCGGCACGGCGGCGAGGAGCGCCCGCGTATAGGGATGCAGCGGGTTCGCGTAGAGCTCGTCGCCCGGCGCGTATTCCACTATCTTCCCCAAATACATCACCGCGACAAAGTCGCTGATGTGGTAAACCACGCTCAGGTCGTGCGAGATAAAGAGGTACGACAGCCCCAGCTTTTTCTGTATATCGGCGAGCAGGTTGATGATCTGCGCCTGGACCGACACGTCGAGCGAGCTGACCGGCTCGTCGCAAACGATGAAACGCGGGTCGAGCGCAAGGGCGCGGGCGATCCCGAGCCTCTGGCGCTGGCCGCCGCTGAACTCGTGCGGATAGCGCGACAGGATATCGCCGGAGAGGCCGACCATCTCCAGGAGCTGAACGACCCGCTCGCGGTACTCCTTCGCCGTCTTGCACGCCGAAAAGACCTTCAGCCCCTCGCCGACGATATCGATCACCGTGAAGCGCGGGTTCAGCGAGCCGTACGGGTCCTGGAAGATGATCTGCATTTTGCGACGCAGGGGGCGCAGGGCGCGCTGTTTCATCGCGGTTATGTCGGCCCCGTCGAACATGATCCTGCCGCCGTCGGGATCGAGCAGCCGTATCGCCAGCCTCCCCAGCGTCGTCTTGCCGCAGCCGCTCTCGCCGACCAGCCCGAGCGTCCTGCCGGCCGGGACGCTGATCGTCACGCCGTCGACCGCGCGGACATGCCCGGTCACGCGGGAGAAGAGCCCCTTGGTGACCGGGTAGTATTTCTTGAGGTCGTGAGTTTCGAGGATCGACGTTGTCATGGTTTATGTTCCATACCTGTCATTCTGAGCAAAGCGAAGAATCTCATAGCTTATTGCTTATCAAAACAGATCCTTCGTCGCCTGCGGCTCCTCAGGATGACGTTCGCGCTGCAACTTAGCTTCGCTGCGCTCACTAAGTTGCGCGCTCACGTCACTTCGCAAAATGGCACGCGGCAAAATGCCCCGGCCGCACCTCGCGCAGGACGGGAAGCTCTTTCGCGCAGATATCCCCTTTAAGATAGCACCGCGGATGGAACGGGCATCCGGCCGGCTTGCGAGCAGCGTCGGGCACCATCCCGGGGATCGTCTCGAGCCGCGCCTTGCGCTCGCCCAGCTTCGGCACCGAGCGTATCAGCCCCTGCGTGTAGGGGTGCAGCGGCGCCTCGAAGATGTCCCGCGTGCGGCCCGTCTCGGCGATGATGCCGGCGTACATCACGGCGATCCTGTCGGCGAGGTCGCTGACCAGGCCGAGGTTGTGCGTGATCAGGAGGAGCGACATATGGAACTCCTCCTTCAGCCGCCGGAACAGCTTCAGTATCTGCGCCTGGATCGTCACGTCGAGCGCCGTCGTCGGCTCGTCCGCGATCAGGAGCTTCGGCTCGCAGGCGACCGCCATCGCGATCATCACCCGCTGGCGCATCCCGCCGCTCAGCTCGTGAGGGTAGCTTTTGTAGACGCGCTCGGGCTGGTCGATCTCCACCTTACGCAGGAGCGAAAGGACCTTCTCGCGTATCTCCTTCTTCCCCATCGACGTATGCGTCGTAAGCATCTCGGCGATCTGGTAGCCGGCGGTAAAGACGGGGTTCAGCGAGCTCATCGGCTCCTGGAAGATCATCGCGATCTCCTTGCCGCGGATACCGCGCAGCCGATGCTCTCCCATCTGCACGATGTCGTCGCCTCTGTAGAGGATCTTCCCGCCGGCGAACTCCGCCGGCGGGCACGCCACCAGCCGCATGATCGACAGAGACGTCACGCTTTTGCCGCAGCCGCTCTCGCCGACGAGACCGAGCGTCTCCCCCTCGCCGACGGCGAACGACACGCCGTCGACCGCTTTCGAGACGGCCCCGTTCTTGCGGAAATAGACCTTCAGGTCCTGCACATCAAGCAATGCGGCCATAGTATTCCTAATCGGTTTTCGGATCGAACGCGTCGCGCAACCCGTCGCCGAAGAAATTGAACGCCATCACGGTCAGAAAGATGCAGACGCCCGACGAGAGGACCCACGGATGGAATTTCAGTTCAGCGATGTTCATCGCCTCGCCGAGGAGGTTTCCCCAGCTGGCGTAGGGATCCTGGATCCCCAGCCCGATCAGCGAAAGGGCCGATTCACCGAGGATGTATCCCGGGATGCTCAGCGTCATGGAAACTATAACGAAAGAGAATGTGTTTGGCAAAATATGTTTTATGATGATGCCGAAACCGCACCGGCCCGCCGCGCGCGCCGCCAGGACGAACTCCTTCTCCTTGAGCGACAGGACCATCCCGCGGATGATCCGCGCCAGCCCAGCCCAGCCGATAAAGCTGAATATCAGGACGATCAGGATATAGACCTTCACGCTGGAGAGGTTCGGCGGGAACGCCGCGCGGAGCGCCAGCATCATGTAGAACCCCGGCAGGAGCATCATCATCTCGCACAACCGCATGATCGCCGTGTCGGTGCGGCCGCCGTAGTAGCCGGCGACGCCGCCGACGATCAGGCCGGCGAAAAAGGTCAACAGCGAGCCGATGATCCCGATCGAAAGCGACACGCGCGACCCGTGGACGATCCGGGAGAAATAGTCCCTGCCGCGGCCGTCCGCCCCCAGCAGGTAGATCCGCGCGCCGGGGTCGACGCCGAACAGGTGGACGTCGGTCTTGAAGACGCCGAGCAGGCGGTATTCGTACCCCCGCACCAAGAACCTGACCGCGCATTTCTTCGTGGTATCCGGCACATACACGCGCCGGTAGAATTCGTCGAAACGGAACGCATAGGGATACACGTAGGGCCGGATCTTCAGAGCGCCGCCGGAACTGTCGACCCAGTGCACCGGCGTCGGCGGATTGAATGAATTTTCGCGCGCCTCGTCGTCGTAGTTGTACGGTGCGACGAAATCGGCAAAGATGCTGACCGCGTAGAAGACGCACAGGATCAGGCCGCCCGCAAGGGCGAGCCGGTGGCGGCGCAGCTTCTTCAGCGCGACGGCGATCTCCGCCCCCTCCAGCCAGGAAGGTATCAGCGGGTTCTCCCTCGCCTGTTCTTCACCGATATCCCTGTATGTCTTCTTATTCTCCATAAATCTCCTGGACGACGCGCCAGCCGCCATAAATGACCAATGACCAATTTCCCAATGTCCAACAAGGAATTATCATAATAAATACCTTATTGGGATCTGGTTCATTGGACATTGGTCATTAGTTATTTTCTTATTTATACGTTATCGTCGGATCGACCACCGCAAGCAGGATATCCGCTATCAGGTATCCCGCGATCAGCATGCAGCCGCCGATCAGGACGTCGCCCATCACAAGGTAGAGGTCCTGGCTGCGCACCGCGGTGAGCATGATCGAGCCGAGCCCCGGCCAGTTGCAGATGATCTCGGTGAGCGCCGCGCCTGACAGGAGTCCCGACAGCTCGCCGCCCAGGATCGTCACCAGCGGGTTGATCGCGTTGCGAAGCGCGTGCCGGTAGAGCACCCGCCCCTCGGGCAGCCCTTTCGCGCGCGCCGTCGTGACGTACTGAGCGCGGAGCACCTCCAGCATGTTTCCGCGCGTGATACGCTGCAGCGCCGCGATCGCGCCGGTGCCGATCACCAGGGTCGGTATCACGAGGTGCAGCGCGACGTCGGCGCATTTCCCCGCGAAGCTCATCCCCTCGAACCCCGCGGAGCGCATCCCGCCGAGCGGGAGGATCCCGTGGAGCGGATTGGTATCGGGCAGGTGGAACGTCATGCTCGCGCCGAACAGCAGGAGCAGCGCGAAAAAGAAGTTCGGCAGGCTCATGCCGACGAACGACAGGAAGGAAAAGATCTTATCGAGCGCCGAATACTGCTTCACCGCGCAGAATATCCCGAGCGGGACCGCGATCAGCCAGGTGAAGAGGAGCGCGGAGATCGACAGGATCAGGGTATTGAAAAGACGCTCTTTGAGGATCGCAGACACCGGCTGCTTGAGCTCGAACGAATATCCGAGGTCGAGACGCGCAAGGTTCCTCATCCAGTAGCTGAACTGCACGACCACCGGCTTGTCGAGGTGGTACTCCGCCTCCATCCGCGCGATCGTCTCCTCCGACACCAGCGGGTCCATCCGCATTCGGTCGAAATAGTTTCCCGGAACGATGTGGATGAAAAGGAATGTAATGAACGATATACCCAAGAGGAGCGGGATCGAGATCAGGATGCGGCGGCAGATATAGGTAAACATACGCTATGTTTTTCGACTTTTCAGTGCGAACGCTCCGCTGCGGAAGACGGGCTACCGTTTAGGCTGTTCTTCTTTGACGTAGATCTCTTCGATATTGTGGAACGGCCCGCCGTAGGGCGTCGGGCGCAGGTTGCCGAATTTGTTTCTGACGGCGAAAATGCTCTCTGAGAGGACCGTGTAGATCACCGGTAGCTGCTCGGCGACGATCTGCTGCCAGCGGTCGTAGAGCGCCTTGCGTTTCGCCGGGTCGTACTCCTGGACACCCTTAGTGAAGATATCGTCGATCTCCTTTTCCCAGTCGGTCGCCGGCTTCGCCTGTCGCGGATGCCAGACATGGAGGTGGCTGCCCGACTGCCAGACGTTGGCGCCGAAGTGCGGCTCGATCGAGCCGGTGAGCCCCATGAGCATGCAGTCCCAGTCGTACGACGCGGTCAGCTTGCTCACCAGCGCGTTGAACTCGATCAGCGTCAGGTTAACCTTGAGGCCTATTCCCTCGAGATCTTTGCGGACGATCTCGGCTATCTTCACCCGCTCGGTGCTCCCCGGGTTTGTCAGCAGCGAGAACTCCACCGTGCGCCCCTGCGTATCCTCGACGAACCCGTCGCCGTTCCTGTCCTCGAACCCCGCCTCTTTCAACAGCTGTCTCGCCTTCGCGGTATCGTATTCGTATTTCCGCACCTTGTCGGTGAAGAAAACGCCCTCGGAGGGGCTCATCGACGAATCCTGCGGATAGCCGAGGCCGTTGAGGACGATGTCGATCAGCGAGCGCTTGTCGATGGCGTGCGCGACGGCCTGGCGGAACTTCTGATCGGAGAACCAGCCGATCTTCAGCGGGTCGGCATACGGCTTGCCCGTCTTCGGGTCGACATCGGTGTTCATATTGAACGTGAGAAAATTCGTGCCGAACGCGGGGCCGACGCGGTAGACGGTAAAGTCGCCCTGCTTCTCGCGCGGCTTGAGCAGCGGGTAATCGCTTCCCCGCAGGTCGTAAAGATCGATCTCCCCTTCCTGGAATTTCAGGAAGCTGACGTCTTGGTTCTGGACGATCAGGAAGACGATCTCGTCGAGATACGGCAGCCGGCTGCCGGCCGCGTCCTTTTTCCAGTAGTTCGGATTGCGTTTCAGGACGACCTGCTGGCCCGGCGTGTAGCGCGCCAGCATGAACGGCCCCGTCCCGACGATCTGCCCGGGCGGCGTGTCCACGCCCCACGTTGAGTTGAACCTGCCCTCGTCGACCGCCTTCTCGAGGATATGCTTCGGCAGGATCGGCGCGCTCATGCTCCGCAGGAACGGCGCGAACCGCACCGGCAGCGTGAATTTCACCGTATGATCGTCGATCTTGTCGACGGCGATCGCCTTCCCTTCGATCGTAAAGATGTCCCTGAGGCTGTTTGGGATGTCTTTGTTGAATATCAGCTTGCGGAAAGTAAAGACGACGTCGTCGGCGGTGAAGGGCGCACCGTCAGACCAGGACAGGTCGTCGCGCAGGAAAAAGACCCACGACAAGCCGTCCGGTCCCGGGATCCATCCTTTCGCAAGCGACGGCTCGACCTCTGTCGTCTCACCATTCGTCCTGGTGAGCCCTTCGAAAACAAGATCGACGATCGCGGTCGTGGATGTCTCTTTCGCGATAATGATGTTGAACGACTTGGGATCCGACGAGGTCGACATGACCAGCCGCCCGCCGAAGCGAGGAGCATCTGGCTGCGCTTTCGGGGCAGCCTCCCTGTCCGCTTGAGAGCAGCTCGTGATGAAAAGCGCACAGAAAAAAACGAGAAGAAAATGAATAACGAAGCGTTTCGCTTTCATTGCTTGGTGAGTATACTACAGGATGAAAAATCTGTAAAGTTTTTTAGATGCGTATTTTAGATGCGTAATCTACGCCAAAAAAACAAATAACGCAAAAAAAAAACCAGCAACCGGAACGGATCCGGCTGCTGGTTTCGTTAACGGTACAAAAATATATTACTGCCTGGTCTCCGCCTGAGCCGGTTCTGCCGGAGCGGTTGTCGGCGCGGGCGTTTCCGCCGGGGCAGTGGTCGTCGCCGTTACCGGCTGGACCTGCGCCGCTTCGGTCACGGTCGACGAAGGTGCGGCCGCCGCGGGGACCGCGGTCTCCGTCGCCGTTTGCGCGCCCTGATTCCCTTGCTCTACTGCTGCCGGTATGCTCTTCTGGACGGCGGCCTTCACGCCCTGCGCCGCTTCCTTGATCTGTTTGAGAAGGTCCTGCGTCGACGCAGGCATCGCCGGCATCGACACGGGCATCTCGGCAGCCCGGCGAGCTACGCGCGAGGTCGCCATCACCGACGAGCTCTTCTTCATCGCCATCCCGGCTATCGAAATACTGGTGATGAGGAACACCGCCGCAAGGATCTCGGTTGTCCTGGTCAGGACGTCCCCCGTCTGCGCGCCGAACACCGACTGGACGCCGCCGCCCGAGCCGAACACGTTCGCGAGGCCGGTCCCCTTGCCGGTCTGAAGCAGCACGATGGCTATCAGCCCGATACAGGCGATGATGTGGACGACGATAAGGAAATAATACATTGGATCCCCCTGTGTTATGCGGACGCTGCGGCGCCGTATATCCGTTTCCCGCACGATCATGCGGGATAACCTATTTATACTTTACCAGCTGTATGAACTGATCGGCGTCGAGCGACGCCCCGCCGACCAGCGCGCCGTCGATATCGGGCGCGGCCATGAGCTCCTTGACGTTCGACGGCTTCACGCTGCCGCCGTACTGTATCCTCACCTGCGACGCAACCGCCTTGCCGAACATCTTCTCGAGCAGGCCGCGTATGAACTTGTGGACGTCCTGCGCCTGCTGCGGCGTCGCGACCTTGCCCGTACCGATCGCCCATACCGGCTCGTAAGCGATCACGATGCCCGACATCTCGTCCTCGGTCAGGTTCGCGAGCGACCCCTGCACCTGGACGCGGATGACCTCTTCGGTCTTCCCCGATTCGCGCTCCTGCAGCAGCTCTCCGACGCAGACGATCGGCGTGAGCCCGGCGGCAAGCGCCGCCTTGATCTTCTTATTGACCGTCGCGTCAGTCTCGCCGAAGAACTGCCGGCGTTCGGAGTGGCCTATGATCACGTACGAGCACCCCGCATCCTTGAGCTGCGCGCCCGACACCTCGCCGGTAAACGCCCCGCTGGCCTCCCAATAGAGGTCCTGGCCGCCGACGGCTATAGTGCTCTCCGAGAGCGTCTCCGCGACCTCGGCGATCGCCGTAAAGCTCGGGCAGACGACGATATCCGTGTCGGTCACGTCGTACAGCGAGCGCTTGAGGCGCGCCACCAGGTCGATCGCCTCAGGGATAGTCTTGTTCAGTTTCCAGTTGCCGGCAATAATAGGTCTTCTCATGATCATTCCTTCCTCTATTTGCATGACGAGCACGAACACCCGCAGCCCGGTTTCTTGGCCTTGTCCGTCAACGCCTCGATGCCGGGAAGCGGTTTCCCCTCGAGATACTCGAGAGAGGCGCCGCCGCCGGTCGATATGTGAGACATCTTGCCGGCAAGCCCCGACTTGTTCACCGCGGAAACGGAATCGCCGCCGCCGATGATCGAGACCGCGCCGCTTTGGGCGATCAGCTTCGCGACCTCGTTGGTCCCCTTCGCAAAATCGGCTATCTCGAAAACGCCAAGCGGGCCGTTCCAGAGCACCGTCTTCGCGCCCTTGATCTTAGTCGCGTACAACGCGATCGTCTCGGGTCCGACGTCGACGCCGATCCAGCCGTCCTCGATACCGTTCTGCTTCACGACCTTCGACGCGGCGCCCGCCTTGAGCTCTTTCGCGATCAGATGGTCGACCGGCAGGAGCAGCTCCACCTTGCGCGCCTGCGCGTCCGCCAGGATCGTCTTCGCGACATCGAGCTTGTCGTCCTCGACAAGCGAGTTACCGACAGGGATCCCCTTGCTCTTCAGGAACGTGTATGCCATCGCGCCGCCGATAATGATCGAATCGACCTTGGTCAGGAGGTTCTCGATGACGCCGATCTTCGACGAGACCTTCGCGCCGCCGATGATCGCCAGGAACGGGCGCTTGGGATTATTGACCGCGTTGCTCAGGAACTCGATCTCTCTCTGCAAGAGGTACCCGGAGGCGCACTGCGTGAAAAACTTCGTCACGCCGGCGATCGACGCGTGGGCGCGGTGTGTCGTGCCGAACGCATCGTCGACATAGAGCTCGCCGAGCTTCGCGAGCGACTTGGAAAAACCCTCGTCGTTCTTCTTTTCGCCTTTGTAGAAACGGAGATTTTCCAGGAGAATGACATCGCCGTCTTTCATCGCTGTGACCGCCGCTTCGACCTCGGGGCCGATACAGTCGTCTAGCTTGAGCACCTTTTTGCCGAGGAGCTGCGAAAGCCGAGCCGCGACCGGATCCATCTTGAGCTCGGGAACGACGCCTTCGGTTTTCGGATCGCCGAGGTGGCTCATCAGGACCAGGCGGCCGCCGTTTTTCAAGACGTAATCGATAGACGGGAGCGCCGCCCTGATACGGGTGTCATCTGTGATATTCTGCTTGTCGTCAAGCGGCACGTTGAAATCGACGCGCATCAGCACGCGCTTACCCGACACCTTGAGGTCCTCGATGAACAGCTTGTCCATGGCAGCTCCCTTCTTGAACGTCCTGCGTACAGCGTACAGCGCACCGCGCAACGCGCAGTACGCTGTACAGCCGTACGCTCTACGATAGTTACAGCTTGCTCGCGATCATCTCGCAGAGGTCGACGATGCGGCAGGAATAGCCCCACTCGTTGTCGTACCAGCTGCACACCTTAACCAGCGTACCGCCGACGACTTTCGTGCACTTCGCATCGACGATCGATGAGACCGGGTTGCCGAGGAAATCGCGCGACACGAGTTCCAGGTCGCAAACGGCAAGCGCCTTCGGCATCGTCTTGGCGGCTTCGCGGAACGCGGCGTTGACCTCTTCGGCCGTCGTCGGCTTCAGCGTCTCGACGGTCAGGTCGGTCAGGGAAACATCGGGAGTCGGCACGCGGATCGCGAAGCCGTCCATCTTCCCCTTAAGCTCGGGGATGACCAAACCGATCGCCGCCGCTGCGCCCGTCTTCGTCGGGATCATGCTCGCGGTCGCCGTACGCGCCCTGCGCAGGTCACTGTGCGGGAAGTCAAGCGTCACCTGGTCGTTGGTGAACGAGTGGATCGTCGTCATCACGCCGTTCTTGATGCCGAATTTGTCGAGCAGGACCTTCGATATCGGCGCAAGGCAGTTGGTGGTACATGACGCATTGGAGATGATGTTGTGCTTCGCCGCGTCGTACTTGCCGTCGTTGACGCCCATGACGATCGTGATGTCCTCGCCCTTCGCCGGCGCGCTGATGACGACCTTCTTCGCCCCGCCGCTCTGCATGTGGACCTTCGCTTTTTCCGCGTCGGTGAACCGGCCAGTCGACTCGATGACGATCTGGACGCCGAGGTCTTTCCAGGGGATCTGCCCCGGGTCTTTCTGCGAGAAAACCTTGATCTCCTTGCCATTGATGACGATCCCGTCGGCCTTCGCCTCGACCTTGCCGTCGAAGATGCCGAACGTCGAATCGTACTTGAACAGGTGCGCGAGCGTCTTGGTATCGGTGAGGTCGTTGACCGCGACGAACTCGAGGTCCTTCGACTTGAGCCCGGCCTTCATCGCGAGCCTGCCGATACGTCCGAAACCGTTGATGCCGACTTTTACCGCCATATGATCCTCCTCTTATTAGGATTGTGTGTTCTTGTTCTCTCTTTCAACCCGGTTTTTCACGACATGAGTGTGTAATTGTATTCATTCCCCGGGCCTTGTCAAGCGATTTCGTAATTTCGGGGCCGGAGGAAAGTCTGTCTGAAAAAGCGGCAAAAAAACGGGTGTTTCCCGCAGGAGCGAAAACCGTCCTCTCCAGAGGAAATAATTATTGACAAATCGTATCTCTCCTGTAAGATAAACAAAAAATTCATGCGCAAATCCCTCGATAAAGACTTTCGAAAAGCCTGAAAGGAGGAGTTTAGATGAAGCTCGGGCATGTACGTACGGGTGTGGTGGCTGCGGCTTTTATCCTCGCGTTATGCGGTTTTGTTTTCAACCGGGCGGTCACCGCCGGAACTCAGGACGAGAAAATCTACGGTGCGGAAGAGGCGGCAAAAGACGCTGTCGAAGACACCGCAGCAGCTGACGACAAGTCAGCGGATACTACGCCAACGGCGGCGACCGAGAATACGCCCGCAAGCGCCGCAGCCAGCGAGGAAACCCAAGCCGCCCCTGCCGAGACATCCGATACTGCGGCCGCGGTCACCGAGCCCTCCGCTCCCGCTGCAACGCCCGAAGCGGCGGCAAACGATGTGGAAGCCCTGCTCAACGAAGGCAAGAAGTTCTACCGTGACAGCAAATACGATGAAGCGATCGAAGCATGGAACAAGGTGCTGGCGATCGACCCGAACAATAAGAAGGCGCTGCGCTACATAGAGCGCGCCGAAAGCAAGAAAGCACCTGCCGTCTCAGAGGAAGTGACCGTCGAAGGGCCGCAAACGGTATCCCCGGGGATACTCGAGATACCGCCCCAGATCATCGGCGCGCCGATGACCGCGCCCGAAGAAGAGATCCCGGCCGCCCCGCTCGAGCCTGACAAGAAGGCCGATTATACCGCATTGTCTCTCAAAGACTGCGTCACGATAGCCCTGGCCAATCACAAGCCTGCCAGGATATCCCTCGAAGAGGTGCTCATCGCCCGTATGAAGGTGACCGAGGCGAAGCGCGGCCTCTACCCCAGCGTCAGCATCAAGGAAGAAGAGATAGAAGGCCGCGTGCCGGGCGGCGGCATGCCTCCGACCGGCCAGTTCCGCGGCAGGGAGTTCGCGACGGAACTGCAGCAGCCTCTGTACCAGGGCGGTCGAATAATCAACACGGTGCGCCAGAGCCAGATAAACCTCGCCGTCGCAGTGAAGAACTACGATAAGATGAAGGACGATTACACCTTCGAGGTCGAACAGGCCTTCTTCGCTCTCGCGAACGCGAAAAACGTCGTCTCGGACCTCGAGGAACTGCAGGCAGAGGCTGCCAAGGACCTCGAGTCGATCCTCGCTCAACAGAAGATCGGGACGGCGCGGGAGGTCGACGTGCTGAACATACAGTCCCAGCACGACGACATCAACTTCCAGCTCCAGGGAGCGCGCAACGACCTCGAGCTCGCGAAGATGACCCTCGCCCAGCTGATGAACTTCGAGAACGAAGCCGAGTTCGAGATCGCCGGCCCGCCGCGCCTGACAAAGGCCGATTACGAGTCGCTGGAGATCGACCTCGAGGAGTGCATCAAGCTCGCCTACCAGAACCGCAGCGACTTCTACGTCAAGGAAATGATGGTACAGTTCAACAAGTACGGCGTCGAGATAGCGAAGAGCAAAGGCCGCCTCAAGGTCGACCTCACGGGGTCGTACGGGCTCAAGGCCGAGCAGGAGATCACGCAGAAGCTCGACATGCAGAAGGAATATTTCGTCGGCCTCAAGGGAAGCCTCCCGATCGGCCCGCATACCCTGGAAGAATCGTTCATCAACCAAGACAAGGCGCCGTCGGCCGGCCAGACCACCTCCAACCAGTTCGAGAGCGCGACCACGACGTTGCGCCTCTTCGACAACTTCGCGACCATGGGCGTCGCCCAGGCGCAGATCTCCTATCACAAAGCGCTGGACGAGATGTACAAGGGCCGCAAGGCGCTCGATTTCGAGGTAAAGAAGGCCTATTTCGACTTCAAAAAGGCCACACTGAACCTCGACGGCTACCTCGCGAAGATCAGGCTCGGAGAGGAAGAAGCGAAAATCTCCAAGTCGCAGTACGACCTCAACCAGGCGACGCTCGCCGACCTGCTGCGAACCAAGGTGAAGTCCAACGAATACCGCGCCGGATTCGGCCAGGCGTCCGTCAATTACTACACGTCTATCTGCAAGATCAACAAGGCGATAGGCGTGAGCGGCTATTTCGACCCGGTCACCGGCAGGAAAGAGGCCACACTGCTCGACCAGAACATCTCCAAGCGGAGATTCGTCAGCGACAAGAGCAAGATCAGCAATTACGCCGCCGAGCTTTCCCGCGCGGAGAAGATATGCCAGTCGGTCAAGCCGGAAGAAAAGTGGTGGGAGATTTGGGAAAAAGACGAAACAGCGCAATCGCAGGTCAAGGACCGGTGGTGGGAAACGTGGGAAAAAGACACTGCCACCGGCGTTGTCAGGCCGAAAAATATGTGGTGGATGCCGTGGTCCAAGGGCCAAGCGACCGCCCCCCGCAGCTCTCAGAGAAAGTGGTGGCAGGCATGGGATCACGATTCGGTCAGCCACAGCTCTCTTGCAGATTCACCGTTCCAGAGTTCCGATGACCGGAAGCCTTTCAGGGCGAACCCCGAGGATCTGGTATCCCGCGACATGGTGAAACAGCTGTTCCAGGGCAACAACGGCTCGAAGCAATAGCTGTTTGGCTGCTGAGACACTTATAAACAACGAAGCGGGGTTATGCAAGTAACCCCGCTTCCACTTTAGGGGGTTTTTCTCTATGAAACAGGCCAAGAAGAACATCAAGATCCCCATAGTCATCGGCATAGCCGTCGTCTTTATCGGCGTCCTTATCGGCGTCAATAAATCCGGCATTTTCTCGCCGCCGAAAAAAGACGCCAAGGGGGCGCCAAAGCAGGGCGAAGGCCAGCAGGAGCCCGGGAAGGGAAGCGCGCCGGCCGAAGGCGAGACCGCAGGCGGCGAGAAGAAAGAGGCCAAAAAGAAGGAAGAAGAGCTTCCCCGCGTCAAGGTCTACAAGACGTCGAAGCAGAACTACGTCGACGTCCTTCCCGCCATCGGCACGATACGGGGGGCCAGCACCATCAACCTCCGGTTCGAGGCTTCCGGGGTCATCAAGGACTTTAATTTCAAAGAAGGCGACCTGGTGAAGAAAGGCCAAACGATAGCGGAGCTGAACCATGACGAGTCGGAACTGAAGGTAAAGTTCAGGCAGTCAAAGCTCGAGACGGCAAAGACCAACATCCTCTCCGCCGGCAAGAAGGTTGAGATACACGAACAGCTTTTCCGCGCCAACGCGATCGTGAAGCTGAAGCTCGACGAGATCAAGATCGAATATGAAAAAGCCAAGCAGGAGCTCGATGCGGCGCGCATTGAGCTGGAATCGGCGAACACCGAGCTCGAAAAGGGGTACCTGATGGCCCCGCGCGACGGCATTTTGGGCTCAAAGGACATCGAGCCCGGCGAATACGTGACCAGCTCCGTCAAAGTCGCCAGCCTGATCGAGATCAACGATGTGCTGGTCGAAATGGGCATCATCGAAAAGGACGTGGAGAAGATAAAGCAGGACCTCCCGGTGACGGTGACCGTGGACGCCTATCCTGACAAGGAGTTCGAAGGAAAGGTCTTCGGCATCGCATCGACCGTCGAAGGAAGCCGGACCCTGACCGTCAAGGCGAAAGTGCCGAACCCCGAGTCGCTGCTCCTGCCGGGTATGTTCGCCCGCGTGCAGATGACCATCTTCAGCAAAGACGATACTATCGTGATACCGACCAACTGCCTCGCCAAGGGCGAAAAAGGGTATAATGTCTTCATCGTCAACGCCGAGAACAAGCTTGAGGAGCGCCCTGTCGACGTCGGATACGCCACGACCGACAACGCCCAGATCAACGAAGGGATCGAGGCGGGCGAAATGGTCGTGATCGAGCCGAAAAGCGACGCAAAGCCGGAAACCAAGGTGGAAGTCGTCGACATACAGGAATAATCTTTTTTTTGCGAGCAGCCAACCGATGACCGATGCCGGGCCTGATACCAGGCCCGGCATTTTCTTTTTGATTGATTTTTGCGCAGGAATGTAGTATACTCCAACTCAAGAAAAAGAGATTAATCCCCTGTTCGTGCGTTATTTGTCGCGTATCTTTTCAAGAAAGGATCTGCCATGAACATTTCAGAATTTGCCGTAAAGAAACCGGTGTCGACGATGATGGCCTACCTGGCGCTGGTGCTCCTGGGCGGACTCTGCTACACCATGATCCCTCAGGAACTCTACCCCCCGATATCGTTCCCGCAGTTAACGGTCATAACCAACTACCCCAACGCAGCCCCCGAAGAAGTGGAAAACCTGGTGACAAAGGTGATCGAGGAGGCGGTGAGCACCGTCAAAGGGGCAAAAAGCATACGGTCGATCTCGCGCGAAGGCAGCTCGGTGATCATGGTGGAGTTCACCTGGGACACCAAGCTCGATTTCGCGTCGCTCGGCATGCGCGAGAAGATCGACCTGGTCAAGGAACGGCTCCCCCGCGAGGCCGACGAGCCAATCGTGCTGAAGTTCAACCCGTTCCAGCGGCCGATGATGGTATTGAGCGTTACCGGCAACTATTCGCCCGAGGATCTCCTGAAGTTCTGCCAGCGCATACTCAAAGACAAGCTGGAAAAGGTCAAGGGAGTCGCGTCGGCGAGCTTGAGCGGCGGCAAGGAACGGATGATCTACATCGACATCAACCAGGCGCAGCTCAAGGCAAGCAGGTGCGACATCCTCTCCATCGTGCAGTCGCTGAAGGACAGCAACCTCAACTACCCCGGCGGCTCGACCAAGGAGAAATTCTACGAATACCTGATCCGGACGATGGGCGAATTCGAGCACATAACCGACATCGGCAAAACCGTCATCACGCTCGAGGACCTCAAAGAACAGCAAAAGCGCCAGCAGGAAGAGAGCTCCGGCGGATGGGGACAGCTCGGCGGCGAGTCCGACAAGGACAAAGAGAAGTTCCGGAAAAGGATCATCACCCTTGATAACGTCGCCGCGACCGTGGACGGCTTCAAGGAAGTGACCAGTTATTCACGCTATAACGGCAAGGAGAACATATCGGTCTCGATCCAAAAACAGACGTCGGAGAACACGATCAAGACGGCAAGCGGCGTAAAGAAAGAGCTGCAGAACATCGAGCCGCTGATCCCCAAAGGGGTCGTTATAGACATCGTCTACGACCAATCGATCTTCATCGAGAACTCGATCCAGGACCTGGCAGACAACGCCTGGCAGGGCGGTCTGCTCGCCTTCCTGACGCTCCTCTTCTTCCTGCGGAGCTTCACCAACGCGCTGATCGTCATCTTCATGATCCCGACCTCTGTCCTCGCGACCTTCGCCCTGATGAAATTCTTCGGCATTACGATCAACATGATGAGCCTCGGCGGCCTGGCGATGGGCGTCGGGATGATCACGGACAGCGGCGTCGTGCTGATAGAGAACATCTTCGTCAAACGCGGGGGCGGCATGGGGCAGAAGGAGTCCGCCATCGCGGGATGCGTCGAGATGGGAATGCCGGTACTGAGCTCGACGCTGGCGAACGCGGCGGTGTTCGCGCCGATCCTCTTCGTGATCGGCATCGCGGGACAGCTCTTCAAAGAGCTGTCTCTGGTCGTCGTGTTCGTCCTGCTCGCATCGGTGCCGATAGCGCTGACCATCATCCCTCGCCTCTACAGCATCGGCAACCGTCCGTTCGTCGAGAGGCCGGAGTTCGGGATCATGATCCGGGCGCGGAAAATCTATGAAGCTGCGCTTCGTGGCTTCCTGAGGTTTCCCGGCACCGGGCTCACCGCCATTTTTGCCCTCTTCATCGTGAGCGTTTTCCTGATGACAAAGCTCGATATCGTCGCGATGCCGAAGGTCGACGAAGGGAAATTCACTATCAAGGTCGACCTGAAGACAGGCACCGTGCTCGAGATCACCAACGGCGTTGTCTCCGAGGTCGAAAAGCTGATCATCGCTGCGCCGGAAGTCAAGGACGTCAGCGTCCGCATCGGCTCGAGCAAATCATCGTCCGCGGGCGCAACGCTGGAGACCCTCGGCAGCCACCAGGGGCAGATAATGGTCAATATGAAAAAGGGGATCAAGGTCTCGACCGTCGATTTCGTCGAGAAGCTGAAAGAGAAGATCGATAAGATAAAGTTCAAGGAAAGCGACCTGACGATCACCTATATCACCAACGAAAGCGAATTCGGTTCAGCATTCTCAGGGGGAGCAGATATCGTGATCGACGTCAAAGGCCCCGATCTCAAGAAACTGACCGAGATCACCGAGGCGCTGAAGGAGCGCCTCGCGACGGTAAATGGCATCACCGGCATCAAGGACACGATCCCAAAGTCGTCCCCCGAAACGAGGATCACCGTCAAGAAAGACAAGGCGGCCTCGTACGGCCTATCGGTCAAGAGCGTCGCAGAGGCGGCCCTCTTCTCAATCAAGGGGACCGTGGCAACCAAGCTGAAGGAAGGGGGGCGTGAGGTCGACATCATGGTCCGCATGCGCGAAGAAGACCGCAAGAACATCGAGACGCTTAAGAAGAACATCTACATCAGGACGCCGCAGGGGTTCGACGTGCCGCTCAACGACGTATGCGAGCTCAAAATGGGCATGGGGCCGAGCGAGATCATCCGCCAGGACCAGCAACGGACGTTCAACGTCCTGATCAACGTCTACGGGCGCGGCGTCGCCGAGGTGGAAAAGGACGTCGAAGGGGTGCTCGCGAGCGTATTCCAGTCGCTCTCAAGCGCCGACAAGGACAAATACGCCATCAAGATCGGCGGCGACAAGGAAGAGACCGCGCGGTCGTTCCAGAGCCTGCTCTTCGCGCTGATCCTGTCCATCCTGCTCATCTATATGATCATGGCGAGCCAGTTCGAATCGCTGTTCCAGCCGTTCATTATCATGTTCTCGATCCCCTTGTCGCTTATCGGCGTCGTGGCGGCTCTCTGGATCACTAACACGCCGCTCTCCGGCGTGGCGTTCTTCGGACTGATCATCCTGGGCGGCATCGTGGTCAACAACGGCATCGTCCTGATCGATTACATCAACGGCCTGCGCGAAGAAGGCGAAACGCTCTACGACGCGCTGGTCATCACGGGGAGCCGCCGGTTCCGCCCCATCGTCATGACCGCCCTGTCGAACCTCGTCGGCATGATCCCCCTGGCGCTCGGCCTCGGCGAAGGCGCCGAGCTGCGGTCGCCGATGGCGCGCGCTATCATCGGCGGCGTCTTCATCTCGACGCCATTGACACTGCTGGTGATCCCGGCCATCCTGATATTGATAGACAGGGTGTCAAAGAAGTTCAGGAAACAATAACCGTACGCTGATAAAGATCGGTCTGTATGAATCTACCGCAATTCGCCATCAAGCGGCCCGTTTCGATGTCTATGGTCTTCGTGGCCGTCCTCCTCTTCGGCGGCGTGACCTTTACGCGCCTCCCCGTCGAGCTGATGCCGAACATCTCGTACAAGACCATATCGGTGATCATCAATGCGCGCGGCGGCATCCCGCCGACCGAGGTGGAGTCGATGATCACGCTCCCCGTCGAGGAGGCGCTTTCCAACGTTTCCAACCTCGAGGGCCTCAGCTCACAGTCTGAAACCAACAAGTGCACCGTTTCGCTCAGGTTTGCGGCGGGGACCGACATGAATTTTGCCGCGCTCGAAGTCCGCGAAAAGTTCTCCAAGGTCAAGAACAAGCTTCCCAAAGATATCGAAAAGCCCGTCATCGCAAAATACGAAGAGAGCGACATGCCGATCATGATCCTGGCCATCACCCCGACCAAGGACGAATATACCCCCGAAGAAATACGGAAGATCGTCGAGGTAAAGATCAAGGAGAAGCTTGCCCGCGTCCCGGGCGTCGCAAACGTCGACCTCGCCGGCGGCCGCGAAGAGAAGATCATCGTCGACGTCGACCAATCGCGCCTCGAAGCCTACAAACTCCCGATGGACGAGGTCACCAACAAGATCGGACTCGAGAACATCTCGCTGCTCGCCGGCTCGGTGAAAGACACCCAGATGGAGACCAAGATCAGGACGTCGGGGCTGTTCACGAGCGTCAAAGAAGTCGAGGACGTCGCTATCAAGACGACCAAAGCCGGCTCATACCTCAAACTCAAAGACATCGCGAAGGTAAAACAGGACTACGCCGAGCCGCAGGGGTACGCGCGAATCAACACCAAGGGAGCCGTCTCTCTGTACATACAACGCGAGAGCTCGGGCAATACCGTATCGACCGCGGAAGGCGTCAGCGAAATACTCGACAAGATCAAGCCGACCCTGCCGTCGAACCTGCGCATCCTCGAGGTCAGCAACCAGGCGGTCTTCATCCTGGACGCGATCCACGAGGTGCGGAAACACCTTCTCACCGGCTTTATCATCGTGTTCGTCGTCCTGATCATCTTTTTCAGGAGCCTCTTCTCGACCATCATCATCAGCATGGCGGTCCCGATGGCGATGATGGTCACCTTCACCTTCATGTATGCCACCGACATCACGATCAACGTCATGACGCTGAGCGGCCTGGCCTTGAGCATCGGCATGCTTCTTGACAACTCCATCGTCGTCCTGGAGAACATTTTCAAGTACCGGGAGCGGGGCGGCGACCCGACCGAGTCCGCCATTACCGGCTCCAACCAGGTTCTGATGTCGATCATGTCGGGCACCATCACCACGATCATCGTCTTCGTGCCGATCCAGTTCATGAGCGAACAGATCAAGATGCTCTACGGCGGCCTTGCGATCACCGTCACATTCGCGTTGATATCTTCCCTCTTCGTGGCCCTCACCGTCGTGCCGCTTCTCGCCTCGAAGATGAAACATGTCCATGCGCCCGCGGAGACGCCGAACCGATACATGCGCCTCATGGAAAAATATTACCGGAAGACCAGGTCATTCATGCTGCGGTACCGTTACTACGCATTGGTCACCGTCTTTCTCGTGCTCGCCGGCTCCGCGATGACGACATCCAAGATACCCAAGGAACTGACCGGAGAGGCGGAATCTGACCGTTTCACGATCTTCGTCGAGCTGCCCGACGGCGCAAAACTGGAGCTCTCCGACATCGTCGTCAAGGAGGTCGAAAAAATTGCCGCGTCGATCCCTGAAGTCAAAAACGTCCAGTCCCGCATCGAAGGGTGGTCGTCGAAGGTATACGTCAGTCTGAAACCCGAGAAAGAGCGCACCAAGAGCGTCGAGGACGTCACCGAAGAGCTCCGTCCCCTGGTAACAAAGCTGGGCAAGGGGCAGGACGCCTTCATCTATTTCTCGGGAGGACAGGAGTCGGGCGGCAAAGAGATCATTCTCGATATCTACGGGTATGACTACGACGTACTGAAAAAAGTCGCCGTCAAGATATCACAGATCATGGGCAAGATCGAAGGCCTCGCCGACACCAAGATCAGAATGACGGAAGGGCGCCCCGAGTACCGTTTCATCGTCGACAAGAACAAGGCGGCGACCCTCGGCCTCACGGTCAAGGAGATCGCCGACGAGATCCACGCCAAGGTGCGCGGCCTGCGCGCGACCGCATTCCGGACCGAGGGCCGCGAGATCGAGATCCTGTGCCGGCTCGACGAGAAGTTCCGCAAGAACAAGAAAGACATCGAGCGCATATCCGTATTCAACAAGGCAAAGGAGATGATCTACGTCGAGCAGGTCACCAACTTCGCGCCGGGCCTCGGCCCAAGCGAGATATACCGCAACAACAAGAGCCGGATGATCGGGGTAACCGCGAACGTCACGAAAATATCGCTGGCCACGGCAATGCTTAGGGTGCGCGAAGCGCTCAAAGACTTCGAATTCCCCAAGGATTATTACTACGAATTCGGCGGCAACTACGCCAAGATGCAGGAGAACCAAAAACAGCTGATCCTCGCCTTCGCCATGTCGATCCTGCTCATCTACATGCTGCTCGCATCGCTGTTCGAGTCGTACGTACAGCCGCTGATCATCCTTGCCGCTATCCCCTACGCCATGATCGGCGCGATCTGGTTTATCCACCTGATGCACCAGCCGATCACGATGGGCACGCTGATCGGCGCAATGGTCCTGGGCGGGATCGCGACAAGCAACTCCATCCTGCTGATCGTCATGGTGAATTCGCTGATCTCGCAGGGGTACAGTCTCAACAAGGCGCTCCTCGTCGCCGGCGAATCGCGTACGCGCCCCATCATCATGACGGCGTCATGCGCGATGGGCGGCCTTCTCCCGATGGCGATCGCCAAAGGCGGCAGCAGCGCGCTGTGGGCGCCGCTTGCGTGCACGGTGATCGGCGGCATCTTTACCGCGACCCCCTGCACCCTGTTGCTGGTGCCCGGCATCTACGCGATGGTCGAGGACATCAAGAAACTGGGTAAAAAGAAAAAAGCGGCCGAAGAATAACTCCGGCCGCTTCGCTTTTTTCTCTCGCGCAAGTCTCAGGTCAGCGGTATCCGCGACGCAAGCTCCGCCAGAACGGGAAATTCCGAGAAAATACGGTATTCCAGCAGTTTCATGATGATCGACATATCTTTTACCTCTGCCACGATCCCCTTCTTCGCGCCGATGAACTGCGTTGCCTCGTGGCCGATATCTTTCAGGAAATCGGCGACCGTCTCTTCGGTGACCTGCTCCTCCATATAGATGATCAGCTTCCGGAGCTCGTCCCTGTCCAGCCAGATCCCTTTGCACGACGTGCAGATGTCGATGGTCACATCGTGGCCATGATAGTCGACGACGTGCATCCCTTTCTGACAGGCGGGGCATTTGCGCGCGCTCGCGGAGAGGGCATGATCTTTCTTCTCGCGCCAAAGCGGCAGGTCGAGCCAGCGGATAAACCGGTCCTCCCTGTCGCGGATCCTATCGAACGAGCTCTTGAGGAGCCATATCCCGCCGCATGACGGGCATTCCTCGGTCGACACCCCTTTGATATCCTTCTGCGACATCGCAGCCGAGCAGTGCGGGCAGTTCTTCATAGATATGTCCTCTCGCTATTTCTGTTTCACCGTGCGTGCCAGTTCGTTCAATATGTCGATGCCTTTCTTTATTGTATCAGAAGAGGCAGCGTACGAAATACGAAAATGCGTGTCGCGCTGGGAAAAGACGTTCCCGGGGATGATCAGGAGGTTTCTTTCGATAGCCATCCTGACGAACTCCGAAGCCGCCCCGTTCGGCGCCTCGGGAAACATGTAGAACGCCCCCTCGGGCTTGACGATCCTGAATTCGTTCTTGAGCCCTTCATAGATCAGGTCGCGCTTGCCGCGGTACTCGGCGATATAACCCTCCATAGGGACGTCAAGCCCCTTGACCGCGGCGAGCTGGGCGAACGACGGGGCGCAGACGAACGTGTACTGCTGGAGCTTTGTCATCTCTTTGATGATCTCCTTCGGCCCTGCCGCATACCCGATCCGCCACCCGGTCATGGAAAGCGACTTCGAGAAGCCGTTCAGGGTGAGCGTCCGATCGTAGAACGCTCCGAACGAGGGGCACGGCCCGTCGTACGAGAAGGAGTCGTAGATCTCGTCTGATATGACCAGCAACCCCTTTTCACGCGCCAGCGCGGCGATCTCGCGCATGGTCCGCTCGTCGCTGACTGCGCCGGTCGGGTTGGACGGGCTGTTGACGAGAATGATCTTCGTCTTCGGAGTGATCAGCGCGGCGATCTTGCCGGCGTCCATCCTGAAATCGGGATAGGTGTCGCAAAAGACGGGGACGCCGCCGACAAGGTTCACGAGATGTTTATACATCACGAAATACGGGTCAGGGACGATTACCTCGTCGCCGGGGTTGATGACCGTCATGAACGCCAGCAGCAACCCCCCCGACACTCCCGACGTGACGAGGGTATCCTCGAACTGTACCTTCTTTTCCTTAAGCGCCCCCCCGATCCCCGCGCGCAGCTCGTCGATCCCCTGCGTCACGGTGTACCTGTTGAAGCCGTCCCGGATCGCCGCGATCGCCTCTTCTTTAAGGACCTCGGGTATGTCGAAATCGGGCTGGCCGATGCTGAGGTTGACCGGGTCTTTCATATTCTTGGCGAGGTCAAAGACCTTCCGGATCCCCGACGCGTCTATCATCTTCATCCGTTCAGCGATCATCTCTTTTTCCTTTCGAATAAGTTGTTTCCATGCGCGTCTATCGCGACGATCAGCGGAAGGTCGTCGACGACGAGCTCGCGAACCGCTTCGGGCCCGAGGTCTTCGTAGGCAACGACCCGAGCGCTCTTCACCCGCCGCGCGAGCAGCGCCCCGGCCCCGCCGGCGGCGGCAAAGTAGACCCCTTTGAACGTCTTGATCGCATCGACGACGTTACCGCCGCGCTCGCCCTTGCCGATCATGCCGCGGACGCCTGCGGCCATCAGCGCGGGAGCGAACGCGTCCATCCGGGCGCTGGTCGTCGGACCGCACGAACCGATCGGCCTGCCCGGACGCGCGGGCGCCGGCCCGGCGTAATAGATAGTCGCGCCCGGGGGGATGAACGTCAGATCGCGGCCTTCGATCAGCGTTTCCGTCATGCGCTTGTGCGCCTGGTCGCGCGCCGTATAGACTGTCCCGCTCAGGAGGACCCTGTCGCCCGCCTTGAGCGACAGCGCCTTTCCCTGGGTCAGCGGAGTAGTCAGCTTTTTCGCTTTCACGTTAGAACCTTTTCTTGTCACAGGACCGCCGACGCGTGCCGCAACGCGTGACAGCAGATGTTGACGGCGACCGGCAGGCCGGCGATGTGCGTCGGGTGCGCGAGCGCCCTTACCGCAAGGGCCGTCGTCGCGCCGCCGAGACCGCCCGGTCCGATGCCGAGCGCGTTGATCTTCGCAAGCAGAGACCGCTCGACGGCTGCGAGGTCGGCTCGTGCTTGTTTCTCACCGAGCGGCACCAGGAGCGCCTTTTTCGCCAGAAGGGCCGCGTGTTCGAAGGTGCCGCCGATCCCGACCCCCACGACCGTCGGCGGGCAGGGGCGCGCCCCGGCGTCCCTCACACACCCGACGACGAACTCCTCGACCTGGTCGCGCGACACCGTCGGGTTGAACATCCTGATCGCGCTCATGTTCTCGCTCCCGAAACCCTTGGGCGCCACCGTTATCCTGAGAAGACGTCCCGGCACGATCTCGGTATGGATGATCGCGGGCGTGTTATCGCCGGTATTCGCGCGGGTGAGCGGATCGACGACCGATTTGCGCAGATACCCTTCGGCGTACCCTTTGCGGACACCGGCATTGACCGCCTTCGCAAGGGCGCCTCCAGCCACGTGCAGGTCCTGGCCGACCTCAAGGAACACCACCGCCATGCCGGTATCCTGGCACATCGCCACCTTGTCAGCCGCCGCGATCCGTATATTCTCCCGCAGCGTCCGCAGGATATCTTTGCCAAGCGGCGACCGCTCTGCACGCAGCGCGCGAGCGAGGGCGTCAACGACGTCTTTCGGCGCTTTGAAATTCGCCTCGACGCACAGTTTCGCGACCGTATCGCTCACCTTTGCGGCATCAACCGTTCTGATCATATAACCCCGCCCTTTCAGCAGGGACATCCGCCATTTCGCCGCCGTGCAGCGCGCAGCCGATCGCGCCGCCGAACTGGCAGCGGTCGAGCGCCCGTACACCCGGAGAGATCTCTCCAGCGATCAGGCGCCGTATTCCCTCGTTTTTCGCGCCGCCGCCTGTCAGCAAGACAGGCTCCCCCGACCACAGGTCGAGTATATGGGATTTGAACTTCGCGTAAGCGCTGTAATTCACCCCGGCGCACAGCGCGCCTATGGAGACGCCCGAAGCGATCTTATCAACTATCTCCGTCTCCGTAAACACCGCGCAGGTGGCGTTGAGCTGGCATGGTTCGCCGTCGGCGGCGCCGAGCTCCTCGGCGCTGACGCCGAGCACCCGGCGCATATTTTCGAGATACCGGCCCGTCCCCGCCGCGCACTTGTCGTTCACCCTGAATCCGGCCACCGCGCCGTCCGCAACCTTCACCACCTTGACATCCTGCCCGCCGATATCGACCAGCAGGAACGTTTTCAGACCCGACAAGAAAGCCGCCCCTCTCACATGCGCCTGGATCTCTGTCATGACATGCCGTCCGGTGAAGGGCAGCGCGTTCCTCCCGTACCCCGTCGTCACGACAACGTCGGGCGCAATACCGAAACCCGCTACGTCGAAACGCCCGCTCACCGGATCGGCGGGGCGGAACGACCGGTAGAAATCCGCGGTGTCGAACAGCAGTTCCTTGCACACCTCGGGCCCCTTCATGAAGACGATCTTCGTCGATCTGCTCCCGAGATCGATGCCGCAGGCGATACGCGCCTCGATGCGCGGCTCCGCCGCGAGGCATCGTTGCGCACCGCGCGCCGCAGCGCCTCTCTTCGCGTCGCGGGCAGCGCGGATAAAGGTCTCTATCCGCATCCGCTCCCGGCCGCCGATAGAGGGCGGCCTGTCGCATTCGACCGTGAGCACAGGCACGCCGAGCCCCCGTTCGTATATCTCCGTCTCGATCTGATGGTGGCAGAAACTCTGCGAGTACAGGATGACCGCGTCGATCCGCCGCGTCGCGATCTCGCGCCGGATATCGTCGATCTTCCCCGCGACGCCGTACGGATAGGTATACCGGAGATACTGGTCGAAAAGATCGCTCCCCTGGAAGGGCATGCTGAACTGACGCTGGACCTCGTTGAAGACGACTGCGCCCCCCTCGCGCTCAATCGTATCGTAGATGTCCGCCGCGATCGGCGGGACGCCGATATACCCGATACGCACGGTGTCCGGCGACACAACTCTTTTCGGCCTTCCGGCGCAGGTCGCGATAAACCGGTCGATATCTTTATCATACGCATCGGGATCGCCGTTGAAGTCGCTGGCCTGCACCTGCCAGAGGTGGTTCTCGAACCCGCCGATGACGCCGTCGCGCCAGGTCATCTCGTCGACCGACCAGATCTTGCGCCGCACGCGGTCGAGCCTATCCTTGGCCGCACAGACATCAGCCCAGCCGGCCCCGAGGTCGCGCATCAGCTTTTCGCAGGACGCTTTTAATTCTTCCCTGTTCGCTCCGAAAGGATAGGCGAACGGGATCACCCGGACGCCGCGGCGCGCGAGCCGCTCGCCGAGAGCGACGGTATTGCTGCAATCCCCCTGGACGACGGCGATCACCGACGTGATCCCGTGACGGAGCGCGGCGCCGAAGATCCCCTTGATCCACGCACAGCTGTTCCGGGGGAAACCCGCCTCCTCGGCGTCTCGTATCAGGCCGGCCGGAGAGGCGTCGCTCACAAAAAGGTTGTTGATATCCACGGGTATAAGCCCGGCGGCGTAGACGATCTCCACCGGTATCGTAGAAGTAATCCCTATTCTCTCTTTCATGCGACTCCGACCACTTTATGCATTTGCGTCGACACCGTCACCGAACGCACATATGATCTTGCAACCTTGTAAAACCTGTCCAGGGCCGCCAAAGAGATGCCGACCCCTTCCGTGCCGTTGACCGCCGGCTGGAGGAACAGCGGGACAGACGGACCTGCATCACCCAGCAGACCTATCGCCGTTCGAAACTCCCTTTCGTCCGACCGCTCGTCAACGACCAGCTTCACGTAGACTTCCTTGCCTGCGCAGGCGGCTAAAAAACGGCGATGCTCCTCCCACAACTCAACGCCGCCGACGCTGCCCGGCAGCTTGATATCCATCGAAACGACATCGACCATGTCGCGTATTCCGGACAGCCGCTCCGGCAGCGTGCCGTTCGTCTCGAGCAGGAGGCGCATATCTCTGCGGCGCAGCTCGGGCAAAAGTGCTTTCAGGAACCCGTCCTGCATGAGCGGTTCGCCGCCGGTAACGCTCGCCATCCGCGGCCCCGCCGCGCCCGACAGGCGGCCCGCTTCGGAGAGCACCTCCCGTACGTCCATCTCCCGATACGACTTGAAATCGGTATCGCAATACCGGCATGTCCCGATATTGCATCCGGCAAAACGGACAAAGAGCGTATCCCGCCCGGTATACGGGCCCTCGCCCTGGATCGATCTGAATATGTCGGCAACGCGAGCCTTCATCATCCAACCTCACACGGCGGGATCGAAAATCCCCGCCCTCCGGAACCCCTTGGCCCTGATACGGCACGAATCGCAGACTCCGCACGGCCGTTTTTCGCCCGCATAACACGACCACGTCAGCTCAAAAGGGACTCCGAGCCTCATGCCGAGAGCGACGATCTCTTCCTTGCTCATCCGTAACAGCGGCGTCTTGATACTGATCCGCCTCCCCTCCACGCCGGCTTTAGTCCCCCGGGCGAAGACGCCGGAGAGCGCCCTGAAATAATCGGGCCGGCAGTCGGGGTAGCCGCTGTAATCGATCGCGTTCGCCCCTATAAATACCGCCGAGGCGCCGATCGCCTCCGCGCACGACAGGGCGAAGCTCATCAAAATGGTATTGCGGGCGGGGACATAGGTCGCCGGTATCTTCTTCGCCGGATCGCGCCTGTTCCCGGGAAGCTC
>JAKLEM010000014.1 GCA_022711655.1 Candidatus Auribacterota bacterium | reverse complement strand
CGGTGTCGGGCATCCACGACCTCACGCGTTTCGCGGAGCTGGCGGGTCATTTTAGGATACCCTGCGGTGCGGTCGTAAACAAATACGACCTGAACGAGGAGAACGCCCGTTCGATCGAAGAGACGTGCGCTGCTGGACAGATCGCCGTCTTCGGGAGGATACCTTTCTCCCCCTCGGTGAGCCGGTCGATCGTCGCCGGGATACCCCCGGTGCTGTTTTGCAAGGACGGTACCGAAAAAGCGATCCATGCTGTCTGGGAGGGAATTATCGCTGCGTCGAATGGAACGGTGATGAGATGAAGCTGACGCTGATAGCGCAGGGATCGTCTCCGGCCGAGCGACAGGAGAAGCGGTGGGGCGTGTCATTCCTGATCGGCGGGGAGACGGTGTTCGACACGTTCGGCAGGGAAGACGTCTTCCGCGAAAATGTGGAGCGGTACGGCATCGATATCACCCGGGTGCGGCACGTTGTCATATCGCACGACGACTGGGATCATGTCGCGGGCCTCGGGTATCTCCTGTCGAATGCGCCGCACGCGCGCGTGTATCTCTGCAGGGGGGGCGCCCGGGCGCTGGAGCGGTCATCCCGGGATGCTGGCGCCGCCGTGTCTCTCGTCGGGGGCGCCCGCGAGATCTCGCCGGGTATATGGACGATGGGCAGTATGCCCGCGCATACGGCGCACGGCGACGTGATCGAGCAGGCGGTCGCTGTTTCGACCGAAAAAGGATTGAGCGTGCTCACCGGGTGCGCGCATCCGGGTATCGTCCCTATCGTGAAGCGCGCCGCGGGCTGGTTCGGCAAGGCCCCGTATGCGGTGTGCGGCGGGTTCCATATGAAAGACAGCGACGATGTGACGAACGAACGCGCCGTGCAGGAGCTGCGCCGCATGGGCGTGCAGCAGGTGGCGCCGCTGCATTGCACCGGCGAGGCCGCCTGCGGGCTGTTCAGGCGCTGTTTCGGCGACGGGTACGTCGGCCTTGCGGAGGGCGGAAGTATCGAACTGTGAATTCCGGCCGGAGTCGGCAAGCCGAATGGCATTGACCGATGTACCGGTGCGTATTGTATAATATGATACCTAAAAGGAGGAGGTGTGTATGGGTACAAAAGGACGTCAGATATTGGAGTCGCTGGGCGTGAAACTACCGGAACTGATCGCCATGCTCAACAAGGCGTATGCCGATGAGTGGCTGGCGTATTATCAGTACTGGGTCGGCGCGAAGGTCGCCGTGGGCATACCGCGCGAAGCGGTCGTCGCGGAGCTGACGCAGCACGCTGCCGACGAGCTCAGGCACGCCGGGATGGTGGCAGATCGGATCATCCAGCTCGGCGGGACGATCCTGCTCGAGCCGAAGGAATGGTATGACAACACCAACTGCGGTTACGAGAAACCCTCGAACCCCGACGTGCGTGTCCTGCTCGACCAGAACATCAAGGGCGAGCAGTGCGCCATAAGCGTCTATAAGAAGATCATCGATTACACGAAAGACAAGGACCCGGTCACCTGCGACATGGCCCTCAAGATCATCGAGGACGAGATCATGCACGAAGAGGACCTGGAGAACATCAGGGAAGATATCAATCTGATGTTCAAGAAATAGATTGAGCAGTCCGTATCGGTTTGAGCTGTGAACGGTGGCCGTTGGCGGTCCCCAGGATCTTCACGGTCCGGGTAAGACGCCGATCGCCGGAAAGGAGGGGAGTGACGGGCGCGAGCCCGTATAACTTCAACCGTTAGTAGGGATCGATTTGCGTTTCGCAACGTGTCTCAACACAGGAAGGACTCCCATGGCCGACAACAAACACCCCATGCATCATGCCGCCGCCGGCGGCACTTCGAACAGGGACTGGTGGCCGAACCAGCTGCGGCTCGATATCCTGCACCAGCACTCCTGCAAGTCCAATCCGATGGGCAAAGATTTCAACTATGCGAAGGAATTCAAGAGCCTCGACCTGAATGCCGTCAAGAAAGACCTTCTGGCGGTGATGACCAGCTCGCAGGAATGGTGGCCGGCGGACTTCGGCCACTACGGCCCTCTCTTTATCCGCATGGCATGGCACAGCGCCGGCACCTATCGCACGTCCGACGGCCGCGGCGGCGGCGGGAACGGCAGCCAGCGCTTTCCGCCCCTTAACAGCTGGCCCGACAACACCAATCTTGATAAGGCGCGCAGGCTGATCTGGCCGGTCAAGCAGAAGTACGGCAAGAAGATCTCCTGGGCGGACCTCATGATCCTCACGGGCAACGTCGCCCTGGAATCGATGGGGTTCAAGACGTTTGGGTTCGCGGGCGGGCGTGAAGACATCTGGGAGCCGGAAAAGGACATCTACTGGGGCTCCGAGGGCAAGTGGCTGGAAGACAAACGGTATTCCGGCGACCGGCAGCTCGAGAAACCCCTCGCCGCCGTGCAGATGGGGCTGATCTACGTGAATCCGGAAGGCCCGAACGGGAACCCGGACCCGGTCGCTGCGGCGAAGGACATCCGCGTGACCTTCGCGCGCATGGCGATGAACGACGAAGAGACGGTCGCGCTGATCGCTGGCGGCCATACCTTCGGCAAGACACACGGGGCGGGCCCCGCGTCGCACGTGGGACCGGAGCCGGAAGCAGCCGGCATCGAGGAGCAGGGCCTCGGCTGGAAGAGCAGTTTCCGCACGGGCAAGGGCGCCGATGCGATCACGAGCGGCCTGGAAGTCACTTGGACGACGACCCCGGCCAGGTGGAGCTACAACTTTTTCTGGAACCTGTTCGGTTACGAATGGGAGCTGACGAAGAGCCCGGCCGGCGCGCACCAGTGGAAGCCGAAAGGCGGTGCCGGCGAAGGCACCGTGCCGCACGCCCACGACAAGTCGAAGCGTATCGCGCCAACAATGCTGACGACCGACCTCGCTTTGAGGTTCGATCCCGCATACGAGAAGATCTCCCGGCGCTTCATGGAGAACCCGGATCAGTTCGCGGACGCGTTCGCCCGCGCCTGGTTCAAGCTGACGCACCGTGACATGGGGCCGCGCGCGCGTTATCTCGGGCCAGAGGTGCCGAAAGAAGAGCTCATCTGGCAGGATCCCATCCCGGCGGTCGATCATGAGTTGATAGACGATAAAGACGTCTCCGCCTTGAAGAAAAAGATCCTTGATTCCGGGTTGACGGTTTCCCAGCTGGTCTCGACCGCCTGGGCGTCGGCGTCCACCTTCCGAGGTTCCGATAAGCGCGGCGGCGCGAACGGCGCCCGCATACGCCTGGCGCCGCAGAAGGATTGGGAGGTCAACCAGCCGGACAAGCTGGCGAAAGTGCTCAAAACCCTCGAGGGTATCCGGCAGGAGTTCGGCAAAGGCGGCAAGAAGGTATCGATCGCCGACCTGATCGTTCTGGCGGGCTGCGCCGGCGTCGAGAAGGCGGCAAAGAGCGCCGGCTATGACGTGACGGTCCCTTTCACCCCCGGCCGCATGGATGCCTCGCAGGAGCAGACCGATGTCGTATCGTTCGCCGTGCTCGAACCGGCCGCGGACGGTTTCCGCAATTACCAGAAAGCCAAATTTACCGTATCGGCCGAGGAGCTGCTGGTCGATAAGGCGCAATTGCTGAAGCTGACCGCGCCCGAGATGACGGCGCTCGTCGGCGGCATGCGCGTCTTGAACGCCAATTACGGCCAGAGCCGGCACGGTGTCTTTACCAAAAGGCCGGAGTCGCTCACCAACGACTTCTTCGTGAACCTGCTCGACATGAGCACGGTCTGGAAGGCGGCATCGGAAGACAAGGAGTTGTTCGAGGGGAGCGACCGCGCGACGGGCAAGCCGAAGTGGACCGGGACCCGCGTTGACCTGATCTTCGGGTCCAACTCCCAGCTGCGGGCGCTGGCCGAAGTCTACGGCAGCGCGGACGGGCAGGAGAAGTTCGTCCATGACTTTGTGGCCGCCTGGGCTAAAGTCATGAACCTGGACCGCTTCGATCTGGCGTAGGCTATGGCGGACGGTATGCCCGCTTCGCATGGCTACAAACGTGTTGCGGGAGTTCTAACCAGGACCAAAAACGCCGCGGCCCAAACGCCGCGGCGTTTTTGGTTAACGCACAGGGACCTGTCGTTACAATGCTCGCGCCCGTGAAACCTTTTATGCGCAACATCCTTATCGCGTGCGGCACCCTGTGCGTGGCGCTTGGCGTGATCGGGATATTCCTTCCGATCCTCCCAACGACCCCGTTCCTGCTTCTCGCCGCCGCGTGCTACGCACGGAGTTCCGCCCGGTTCTATAGCTGGCTCGTGACCAACCGCTGGTGCGGCGAGTATATCCGCAATTACCGGGAGGGGAGGGGCATTCTCCTGACGCACAAGGTTCTCGCCGTTGCCCTGCTGTGGCTGACGATAGGCATGGCCGTATACGGCATGGCGACGCTGTGGTGGATGCGCCTTGTTCTGCTCGCGGTTGCCGCCGCCGTGACCGCACACATCCTCATGATAAAGACCTGTGCCACCGCATCTCCCCGCACCCGCCGCGTTCACAGGCGAGCCTGACTGCGCCGGACACGATTTTGTCTCAAGGCCTGGCGCTGAAGTTGCTGATGAAGATAGGTAATGAGGTGCGTAAGACGGGACGGGGTTCATGCCGATCATGAGCAAATGTTGAGTGGATATAAACATGGTGAGGATGTATTATAAACAATTGTGCCCCTGTTTGCTCGGGACATCACCGCATTCGACATGTCAGTAAGGGTGCATTCTCATGAAAAGAAAAGTGAACGAATTCATGCCTGTCGCCATCGGGATGAAGGGCCGGGATGTCCTCATCGTCGGCGGCGGTAACGTCGCCGGGCAGAAGATTGCGTCTCTCCTCAGGTTTACCCGCCGGATCACGGTCGTCGCGCCCGAGATATCCGATGCCGTAAGGAAAAGCGGCGTGAAGCGCATCGTCCGGGAGTATCGGAGCGGCGATCTGCGCGGCAAGGGGATCGTTTACGCCTGCACCGGCAGTGCGGCGCTTAACCGGCGGATCAGGCGCGACGCGCGTGCGGCCGGCGTGCTGGTCAATGTCGTGGACAACCCGGCGATGAGCGATTTCGTATCTCCCGCCATCTACCGCGCAGGGCATATGGCCGTGGCGGTGACGTCGAACGGCCTCGACGTCAAACGCGCGGTGAGGTGGCGAAACGCCATTAAAGAGTATTTCGAGAACGGCAATACGCCGGAATAGTTGCAGGGTACAGGCATGCCTGTACCCTGCGTAAGGGCATTATTCGATGAATACTCCCGTTCACAAAGAGCTCACCGTCGCGGCGCGGCCGTCGCGATTGTCGCTCGCCCAGGTGAAAGAGCTGTTTGCGCTCTATCCCGGGCTGGCGTACCGCCTTGTCCCCGTCGACAGTTTCGGCGACACCCGCAAGGATATCCCGCTCATCGACGGGAACGCCCCCTCGGACATCTTCACGCGCGAACTCGACCAGGCACTCCTCGAGGGGAAGGCCGACATAGCCGTCCACTCGGCAAAAGACCTGCCCGTGCCTCTGCGCGCCGGGCTGGAGATCATCGCCCTGACGGCGTCGCCCGATCCGTCCGACGCGCTGGTGAGCAGGGACGGCGTCCGTTTTGCCGATCTCCCTCACGGCGCGCGTGTCGGGACAAGCTCGCCGTCCCGCCGTGACCAGCTGAAGGCCGCGCGCCCCGGCCTGACGATCGTCCCGGTCCGCGGGACGATCGACGAGCGGCTCGGGCTCGTCGACCGCGGGGAGATAGACGCGCTGATCGTCGCCGCATGCGCACTCAAGAGGCTCGGCCTCGGGCAGCGGATCGCCGAAATATTGCCGTTCGCGTCTCACCCGCTGCAGGGGAGCATCGCGGTGGTCGCCAGGAGCGGCCGGCCCGATCTCAGGGAGCTTTTCCGCGAACACGACATCCTGAAGGGCTACGGAAAGGTCTATCTCGTGGGCGGCGGTCCGGGCGATCCCGAGCTGATCACCGTGAAGGCCGCCAGGGTCCTCGAGCGGGCCGATGTGATCTATTACGACGACCTGATCGGCGAAGAGGCCGTCAACGCGTATCCAGCGCGGAAGGTGTATGTGGGGAAACGGAAAGGGGACCACGCCTTTCCGCAGGACGAGATCTGCGAGATGATCTACCGCGACGCCGCCGCCGGCGCGTGTGTCGCCCGGCTGAAAGGCGGCGACCCGTTCATATTCGGCCGCGGCGGCGAAGAGCTGCGGTATCTCGCCGAGCGGCTGGTCGACGTCGAGGTCATTCCCGGCATCAGCGCGGCGCAGTGCGCGGCGGCGTCTGCCCGGATACCGCTCACGTTGCGCGGCGTGAGCGGGTCGGTATCGTTCCTTTCGGCTCATCCTTCGGAAGAGATCACCCCGGGCCGCCAGGTGCTCGAGGACGGGACGATCGTATTCTACATGGGGGCGACAAGGATCGAAGAGATCAAGGCGCAGCTCGCCGCGTACGGGAAGCGGCCCGGTACGCCGGTCGCGCTCGTGGAAAGCGCCGGCCTGCCGGCGGAGATGGTCACGGTGAAACCGCTTGCGGAACTGAAGGAGGGGGACGCGAAGTCTCCCGTCATCGTCATCGCGGGAGATGTCGTCAATACGGCTCTCCCGCGAAACAGGATCCTTTTCACCGGATTGGACCCTGTCAATTGCCCAGTCAAAGGGCAGATCGTCAATTACCCGCTGATCGCCGTCCAGCCGCTCCCGTTCGCCGCGGACCTCGCAGGGTATGACGCGGTCATCTTTACCAGCAAGATGTCGGCGCGGTACTTCTGCGACCGCTGCCCGCCGCGGGCGGAGACGAAGACGGTCGCGATCGGCCCGGTGACGAAGCGCGAGCTGGAGCGCCGGGGGTGGCGCGTCGATCACATGCCGGACACGCCCGATTCCGACGACGTCGCCGCCCTCGTTGAGAGGCTCGGCTTCAAATAATTCCTCTATCCCTGCTCCGATATCTCAAAGAACAGACTGCACGAGATGCCGAACGTCGAGCCGCTGGCGGTATACCGGACGGTGACGCGCCCGCAGCCGCCGGTCGATCTGGCCGGGTACAGCGGGGTGATGCTCACCAGCCCGTCGACGGCGCGTGCCTTTCTCGATATGTACGCGGAGGTGCCGGGGCATCTCACGCTCTACGTCTTTGGCAAGCATACCGCGCGCGAAATCGCCGCAAGAGGTTACGGTGACAGAGTTCAAACGGTTCAGATGCCGCAGGGCCGATGAGGCGGCGCGGCTGAAACACCGCGAGACGTTCCTCTCGGCGGCCGATTTTATCTGGCCTGTGTTCCTCGTCGAAGGCATGGGGATACGGCAGGCGGTCCCGTCTATGCCGGGCGTCTGCAGGTATTCCGCCGATAGGGCGCTGAAAGAGCTGGAGAAGCTGGTGCGCAAAGGCCTGCGGTCGGTGATCCTCTTCGGCGTCCCGAAAAAGAAGGGCGTCGAGCAGGCGTACCGCCGCGACGGCATCGTCCAGCGGTCGATACGGGCGGTAAAGGAAAGGTTTCCCGCTCTCGAGATCATCTCGGACGTCTGCGTCTGCTCGTACACGCCGACCGGCCACTGTCACATCGGGGACAACGACAGGACGTGCGAGCTCCTCGCGGAGGTCGCCTTGAGCCATGCCGAGGCCGGCGCTGATTGCGTCGCGCCGTCGGACATGATGGACGGCAGGGTGCTGCATATCAAAAGGCGCCTGCGCGAGAACCGCCTGGGCCGCGTGCGGATCATGTCGTACGCGGCGAAATACGCCTCGGGCTTTTACGGGCCGTTCCGCGACGCCGCCGAATGCGCGCCGAAAAGCGGCGACCGGAAGAGCTATCAGATGGACCCGGCGAACAGGGAAGAGGCGATGGAGGAGATACGGGCCGACCTCGAGGAAGGCGCCGACAGCGTCATCGTCAAGCCCGCCCTGCCGTACCTCGACGTCATCTATCAGGCGAAGCGGGCCTTTCCGTGCCCGGTGATCGCCTATAACGTGTCCGGCGAATACGCCATGGTCCTCGCGCTGTCGGGCGGGCTCAGGGAAAGCGTTCCGCTGATGGAAGAGACGCTCGTATCGATAAAACGCGCCGGAGCTGACAGGATCATAACCTATTTCGCGCCGGCGGCGCTGGAGATGCTCAATGAAAAGAAATGACCTGTTCCGCGAAGCGAAGCGATACCTGGCCGGCGGGGTCGATTCCCCCGTTCGCGCCTTCAAGGCCGTCGGCCAGCCCCCGGTCTTCATGAAGAAGGGGAACGGCAAATATATCTACGCCGAAGACAGGCGAAGGTTCACCGATTTCTGCCTGTCGTGGGGGGCGCTGATCCTGGGGCACAACGACCCCGCGGTCCGCCGCGCCGTGCAGGCGGCTGCGGGGAACGGCACCTCGTTCGGCGCCCCGACGCGGAACGAGACGGAGCTGGCAAAACTGGTCAGCGCATGCGTCCCTTCGATCGAGCGGGTCCGGTTCGTCAATTCCGGGACCGAAGCGGTGATGTCCGCCGTGCGGCTCGCGCGCGGGTTCACCGGCAGGGACGCCGTCGTGAAATTCGACGGCTGTTATCACGGGCACTCGGACGGGCTTCTGGCGAGCGCCGGCTCTGGAGTTGCCGGGCTGAAAAGGTCGAGTTCCAGTGGTGTGCCGGACGATGTGGTGAGGAAGACGATCTCTCTCCCGTACAACGACCCGGAGGCGCTCGAGCGAACGATCAGGCGGCTGCGCGGGAAGGTTGCCTGCGTCCTCATCGAGCCGGTCCCCGCCAACATGGGGCTAGTCCTGCCGCGCCCGGGATTTCTGGAAAAAGTGCGTGAGCTGACCTCGCGCCACGGCATCGTCCTCATCTTCGACGAGGTGATCACCGGGTTCCGGATGGGCCTTGGCGGCGCGCAGGGGTTCTTCGGCGTCACGCCGGACCTGACGACGCTGGGTAAGATCATCGGCGGCGGTCTTCCCGTCGGCGCGTTCGGGGGGCGGAAGGAGATCATGGACCGCCTGGCTCCCGAGGGGAACGTCTATCAGGCGGGAACCCTGTCAGGCAACCCGCTGACGATGGCGGCGGGGATCGCGGTGATACGGGGGCTGATCGCGAACCGGCAGGCCTATGCGCGGATGGAAAAGCTCGTCGCCGATTTTGCCCGTGAGTGGCGCGCGGCCTCGCCCTTCACCGTCAACTGCGCAGCCTCGATGTTCTCGATATTTTACACTGACCGTCCGGTCAGCAATTACGGCGGCGCGTGCGCGCAGGACAAGAAAGCGTTCCGGGCCCACTACCGCCGCTGTCTCGGCGCCGGCATCTATCTCCCGCCCGCCACCTGCGAGACATCCTTCATCTCCGTGCGCCACGGCGCCGCCGACCTCGAAGGCATCCTCAGGAGCGCACGCCGCCGCTGAGAGGCAGGTTATACTTTCAGCCTCGTCTTCAGCTTGAATTTCTTCACCGTCTTCAGATTCAGGATATTTCCTTTACCGATGATCTTGGTGATCGTTTCCAGGAATACCTTGTCTCTATTACCTTTGAAAATAAAGGCGACCCAGATGTTATACTCGCCCTGCCGCTGAAAACAGTGCGTCACTTCGTCGAACGGGACGATGGCGCTCACGACCTCCGCGACCTTCTCCTCCGGCACCTTGAAACCGAACAGCGTGCTCTTGAAGCCCAGGGCGCCGTGGTTCAGGCGCGCCGAGTAATCCCTGATGAGCTTCTTTTCGCGGAGCTCCCGTATCGTATCGACCAGCTTTTTTTCGGTGATCCCCAGCCTCTCCGCCATCGCGCCGAAATGCCCCTCGACGATCGGGATGTTTTCCTGGATGGCGTTCAGGACCTTCTTTTCAACGGCTGATAGACGCATTTCGGCTCCTCCTCCTGATAGTTCCCGGTCGCGGCGTAGGCGCGCGCCCTGCAGCCGCCGCAGACCGTTTTGAATTCGCAGGCCCCGCATCTCCCCAGCAGGCCGCCGTCGTCGCGCAACGCCTTGAACAGCCCGCTGTCGTGCCAGATCGTCCGGAGGTCCTGCTCGCGGACGCTGCCGGCGCTCACGGGGAGATACCCGCATCCGAACACCTCGCCTTTGCAGGAGATGAAGCAGACGCCCCTGCCGGCGAGGCACCCCCTGGTGAAACCGCCGCGCGCGCCCCGCTGGGCGGCGATCCGGTAATAATGGGGTGCGCAGGTGACCTTGACCTTCAGCGGCGACCGCGACTGATACTCGAACAGCCTGGCAAAGGCCGCTTCGTACTCTTCGGGGGTGATTTCGTCGCCCGTCATCGCCCGGCCCTTGCCGGTCGGCACCAGGAAGAAGATATGAAAGCTTTCCGCTCCGAGGGCCTGCGCGGTATTCCCGATTTCCTCTATCGCGGGCAGATTCTTTTTGGTCACCGTCGTATTGATCTGGACCGGTATGCTTTCGCCCTTCAGGCGCGCGATCCCGGCGAGCGTCGCTTCGAAGGCACCCGGCTGGCCGCAGAAGTCGTCGTGGGAGAGGCCGTCGGGGCCGTAGAGCGAGACCGCGGCGGCGATGAGGCCGCGGCTCTTCAGCTCGCGCGCCTCGGCGGCGCCGATCAGGGCGGCGTTGGTCGCGATCGCCGGCTTCAGGCCCGCGTCTTTCGCATAGCTCACCAGATCGAAGATGTCGGGCCTGAGCAGCGGCTCGCCGCCCGAGAAGACGAGGACCGGTCGCGAGAACGACGCTGCGCTGTCGATGAACCGCCGCACCTCTTCGGCGGAGAGCTCTTCGGGGGATCGGGCGCTTTCCGCCGACGCCCTGCAATGGGGGCACCCCATGTTGCAGGCGCGTGTCGTTTCGTAGAAGATCAGCCGGAGATTCATCGTATGCGTATCTCTCGTGGGGTGAGAAAACAGGCGGGGTCTTCCTGCCAGAGGTCGCCCGAGGCCGCCTCGGCCCGGACCCGCATGTTGCCGTTGCAGAGGTCAACATAGAGGCAGCGCGCGCACTTTCCTTTGATCAACCCTTTCCTGTCCCTCAACTTTTCGAGCAGCGGGTTGTTTGCATCGGTCCAGATATCCGAAAATCTTTTTTCGAACACGTTGCCGAGCGGGTGAGCCCTGAAAAACTGGTCGGCGAATACGTTCCCTTCGTAGTCGATGCACGAGATCGCGATCCCCGAACGGTTCCCGCCGTTCGCCGCGAGCAGTTCCAGGGCCCTGCCTGCGGCCTCTGTGTCCGTCTGCAGGAGCTTCTTGTAGATCCAGATCGCGTCGGCATGGTTGTCGACCGTCAGGACCTCCGTCTGCAGCCTCTTGCGGTGATATAAGAGCGTGTATTTCCAGACCGTCTCAAGAGCCCGACGGGTCTGCGCGTGCGAAAGGTCGTTCTTCTGCGTCGCCCTGCCCGAATAGACGAGGTGGTAGACGCAGAGGCGCTCTATCTTTTCACGACCGACGAGCCTCAATACGTATTCGAGGTCGCGGACATTCTGTTTCATCAGGGTGAACCGGACCCCCGCCTTGACGCCGGCCGCCCTGCAGTTCCGTATCCCTTTCAGCGCCAGCGCGAAGCTTCCCCGGGCGCCGCGCAGCCTGTCGTGCGTTTTCGGCGAACCGTCGATGCTCACCCCCACGTATTTGAAACCGGCCTTTTTGATCTTCGCGGCGACGGCGGGGGTGATCATGGTGCCGTTCGTCGAGAGGACCGGACGGAGCCCCGCTTTGCTTGCGTAGCGCGCCAGGCGGAAGATGTCTTCGCGCATCAAGGGCTCTCCGCCGGAGAAGAGGAGGACGGGGGCGCCGTATCCTGCCAGGTCGTCGATGACCTTTCCGGCTTTTTCCTCGGTGAACCGGTCCCCGGCAAGTCCCCGTGCCGCGTCGAGATAACAGTGCGAACAGGCGAGGTTGCAGGAGGGCGTTATATTCCAGACGACGATCGGCCTGACGCCGTCCGCGCTCTTCACCTTCCGGTAGCGCAGCCGGTCTCCCCACGAACTTTGATCAAAGAGCAGCTTTGTCCACGAGATCATACGGGGAGTTCCTGCGCCGCTCTGCCGGAGGACCGCCCTTCAGCGCTTTTATTCAGCGTGTCATAGAAGACCTCGATCTTCTCTCCTATGATCGCGTTGACGGCGTCGATGGACCTGCGGCGCGTCTCTGTCGTCCCCGTTAATACCTCGTCCAGGCCGTCGATGGTAATGAGCGACACGTTCGGAACGGAACCGGTGTCGGGGCTGATGTTCCTGGGAACCGAGATATCCACGCACACCAGTTGCCTGTCCGGCCGTCCCTTCATGGTCTTCTCGACGATCTCTTTTTCGATCAGGTAGTGCGGCGCGCAGGCCGAACAGATGCAGGCGTCGATGCGGGGGAGGATACTGCCGATCTCGCCGAAAGAGACGGCGGCGCCGCCACATTCGGCGGCCAGCGCCGCGGCCGTCTCCAGCCTCCGGTTGGTGACATATATCTGCGCGGCGCCTCTCGTTTGCAGGTGCCGGATGGCGATCTTTCCCATCTTGCCGGCGCCGATGATGAGGATCGACCTGCCTTCGAGCGTTCCAAGCTCTCTCTCCGCCTTGACGGCCGCCGCCCAGCTGACGGAGGAGCCTCCCGCGTCGATCTGCGTTTCGCTGCGGGCCTTTTTGCCCGTCCTGACGGCGATCTGGGTGAGGATGTTGAACGGTTTTGCCAGCATCCCCATCCGGCGTGACAGGTCGACGGACTCTTTGAGCTGGCCGAGGACCTGTTTTTCGCCGAGGACCAGGGAGTCGAGGCCGCAGGCGACCTCGAAAAGGTGCCTGACCGCAGCCTGCCCGCAGAGCGTAAAGAAATGCGTCTCCGTCCGCACGGCGCGCGGCATCCCCTTAACCCTGTAGAGGGCGTCACACAGCTCGCGTCCGCTGCCATCGGACGAGCAGGCGTAGATCTCGGTACGGTTGCAGGTGGAGAGGACCAGGGCCTCGTATACCGCGGGGCTGTTGCGCAGGGTGCTCAACAGCAGTTCGCGCTCGAGCGGTTTCAGGTAGAACCGTTCCCGAACCTCGATGGGCGCTGTCTTATGGCTGACACCGATGACGGTTATGTGCATCTGCGATCCTTTGGCGGCCGGGATCCCGCGCGGCGGCATGCGGGAGCGATCTGCCCGCGGGGGGCGAATTATCCGAAGCTATGCCATACGCCTCATATAATATCACGCTGCCGCGCAGATAATAAAGAAACTAATGGCCGCGAATGTTTGCTGAAAACAATGATGCTGATATAATATGTACCGTGTGTGCGAAATACGGTTTCGGCGGCACCACTATACCGGGGCATAAAATGCGTACGTTGATAAAAGATCTATTCTTGCAGCTTCTTGCATCCGTATGTTGGATCTGCCCCCTGTGCATTGTCCGCAGGCTTTTTCCCGATTCCATTTACGGGCGCTTCATGCGCGTCCTCGAACGTGTTTGTCCGTTCTGCTGGGCGTACGACCGCAGGCGCCGGGAGTCGGTGCGGGCGAATTTCGAGCATTGCGCATCGCGCCGCGAGGCGCTGCTCAAGCTCGGGTATGACCAGGAAGCAGCGGTGCGGTTCGTGACGGGAAGCGCCGGGTATCTCGAAGGGCCGATACTCGATGTGGGCACCGGCGCCGGACATTGCGCCGTTGCGATCGCAAAGCTGGGACACTCGCTGATGACCATCGATACCGACGGCGCTCAGATCGGCAAGGCGAAGCTTTTCGCCGAGCACTATGGGGTCGTTGATAAGATCGTGTTTAGGAAGCGGCCGGCAGATGCGATGGGGTTCGCGCCCGCGTCGTTCGCCTCGATCATCAGCTACAATGCGCTCCACCATTTCGAGAAGCCGTATGAGGTCATTGATGAGCTGTGGCGGCTGTTGCGGCCCGGCGGCGTGCTGATCGTGAGCGACCTCGACGAGACGGGCTTCGCGGCGGTCGAAAAGATGCATGTCGCTGAAGGGAAAACGCACCCGCGCCTCGGGGCGACCGTCACGGAAGCGGCGGCGCACGCCGGCGCATTGCAGGGCTGTTCGGCGTCACGCCGCCAGGGTGCGCATCAGGATGTTCTGATAATGCGCAAAAGCACGTGATAGATTGAATGCGGTGTAGGGGCCAGGCATGCCTGACCCTTACGGATTAGCATAGAGGGTTAGGGCAATTATCAGACACAGGGGGAACGATGAAGAGACGAAGTCTGGTCGTGTTTTTGTGTGTGCTCGCGATTGCTCTCAGCGGTACAGCGCGGGCGGGGGCCGTCAAGGACGGGGAATCGGCGTCGCATGACGATTCCGCGGCGACCTACCAGGTGGTCGACACCTACGCCTTCCCCGGGTTAACGGTCAAGCAGTTCAATCTCGGCGTCCTGTCTCATTATTCGTATATGCTCGAAAGCGGCGGCGAGGCGCTGGTGGTCGACCCGGGGCGCGATATCGACACCTACCTTGAGACGGCTAAGAAGGACGGCGTCAGGATCGTGGGCGTCTTCCTGACCCATTCGCACGCCGATTTCGTCGCCGGGCACACCGAGTTCGCGAAGCAGGTTGGCTGTCCGGTGTACATCAACAAAGCGGCGGGCGCCGAGTACGCGCACGAGCCGCTCACCGAGGCGTCCGATCTGAAGGTCGGAACGGCGGTCGTCCGCTTTCTTGCCACGCCGGGGCATACCCCCGACGGGATGTGCGGCATGGTATTCAGCGCCGCCGATAAGAAAGACCCCGAGTGCGTCTTCACCGGCGACACCCTCTTCATCGGCAGCATCGGCAGGCCCGACCTGATGGGCGGGACGATCAGCGCGGCGGCGCTCGCCTCGATGAGCTACGACACGTGGCACAACAAGCTCTCCAAACTCGCCGATCCGGTGAAGATATTTCCCGCGCACGGCGCCGGCTCGCTGTGCGGAGCGCATCTGAGCGACAGGCCGGTCTCGACGATCGGCGAGGAGAAGGCCGCAAACCCGTATATGAAACACAGGTCGCGCGGCGAGTTCGTCGCGGCGGTGCTGGACGGGCTCCCCGAGGCGCCGCAGTATTTCAAGCACAACGCGGCGATGAACAAGAAAGGGCCGGCGCCGGTCGACTGGATCGCGCCGCTACCGAAAGAGGAAGAGCCCGGCAGCAAGCTATCCGATCCGGCGGCGGCATATCTTTCCGACATCAGGGAGCCGGCGGCATATGCCGAGGCCCACATACCGAACGCGGTGAACATCGGCCTGCGCGGCCGCCTCGAGACGTGGACCGGCATCATGGTCCCGTGGGGATCGCCGCTGGTCGTCTGCGGCAGCGTCCCCGAGGTGACCGAGGCGCTGAAGCGCCTGCGCCGGATCGGGTACGACGATGTCCGCTACATAACGTTCGACGCATGGAAGAACGCAGGCATGCCGGTGAAAAAGAACGACATGATCACGCCGCGGGTACTGTATGATCGGATGCAGAAGGGGGACGCCCCGATCATCGTCGACGTCCGATTGCCGAACGAGTGGATGGCATCGCGGATCGGGACGGTCGTCAACCTGCCGCTCAACCATCTCGACGAGCTGTCGTCGAAGCTCGACCCCGCCCAGCCGGCGGTTGCCGTCTGCAATTCGGCCTACCGGTCCAGCATGGCAGTGGGCGTCCTCGAGCGGCGCGGCTTCTCGAAGGCGATGAGCCTTGCCGGCGGCGCCGAGGCGTGGACCGCGGCGGGCCTCCCGGTGATAGGCGCGAAGCCGGCGGCGGCAGCTGCGGCGCCGGTCCCGTTACGTTCTCTCGGCCTGCCCGAGCAGATCGACGCGGCGGCGCTCGCCAGGTCGCTGAGCGATCTGCCGGGGACGCTGGAGATCGTCGACATCCGGCCGGCGGCCCATTTCGCCGACTACGCGATACCGGGCTCGCGCAACGCCGATATCGCCGAGGTGATGAAGGACCCGTCGTACCTGGCGGGTAGCGTGCCGCTGGTGATCGTCGACCGTGACGGCTCCGTGGCGATGGCGGTCGGCGGCGTCCTGTCGCAAAAGACCAAGCGGGAGATCAAGGTCCTCTACGGCGGCGTCGAGGCGTTCTGGAAGGCGAGCGGCGCGAGGGCGCCGTCAGGCGCGGGTTCGGTCCCGGCGGTCTCGCCGGCTCCGGCTGCGGCGCCGCAGATGCAAGCGCCGGCGAAAAGAAAGAGTGCGGGGTGCTGACATGAACAGGTACATGAACCCGTATCTCGCGGGAATTATGCTGGGTGTCACGCTTTTCGTGTCGTATCTCGTTCTCGGCTCCGGCCTCGGCGCGTCTGCGGGGCTTGCGCGGATCGCGGCCTGCATCGAGGGGTGCGTCGCGCCGCTCCATACGCAGGCGTCGGAGTATTTCGGCGCGTGGGGGAAGAACCCCCTGAGCTATTACCTGGTCTTTATGTTCGCGGGGACCGCGATCGGCGGCCTTATCTCGGCTGTTGCGGGGGGACGCGCCGGGGTCGTTCTCGAGAAAGGGAAACGGTTCTCCGCGTGGAAGCGCGCCGCGCTCGCCCTCACCGGCGGAGCGATCGTCGGCTTCGCCAGCCGCCTCGGCCAGGGATGTACCTCGGGGCAGGCGCTGTCGGGCGGGGCGCTTCTCCTCACCGGGAGCCTCGTTTTCATGATGTGCATCTTTGCGGGCGGATATGCGTTCGCGTACATCGTCAGGAGGCAATGGCATGATTGAGACATTCTTCGGCGCGGATGCGCTTGGCACACATGCGGCTTTTCTGGTATCGCTCCTTATCGGCGTGTCGTTCGGCGTCGCCCTGGAGCGCGCGGGGTTCGGGAGTTCACGCAAGCTCTCCGGTATCTTCTACGGGACCGACATGACCGTCCTCAAGGTGATGTTCACGGCCGTGATCACGGCGATGCTGCTCATCCTGTATTCGGCGGCGTTCGGTCTTATCGGTTTCGACTCGCTGTACCTGATGCCGACCGTTTACGGCGCCCAGGCCGTTGCGGGGATCCTCTTCGGCATCGGTTTCGTCATGGGGGGCTGGTGCCCTGGGACGGCGGCGGTCGGCTGCGCGTCGGGGAAGGCCGATGCGTTCCTTTTTTTGGCGGGCGCGGCAGCCGGCTCGATACTCTTCAACGAGCTGTACGGGGTCGTCAAACCGTTGTATAGTTGGGGCGAATCGGGCGTGCAGTTCGTCTACGCGTCGCTCGGCGTGACGCGCGTTCTTTTTGCGTTTATTTTTACGGCGGTCGCTATAGGGAGTTTTTGGATGGCGGAATGGGTGGAGAAAAAGATCAGCAAGACGGGCTATTACCTGAATTCGCCGTTCCTCTGGGCGTTCAGCATCGTCTTCATCGCGGCAGCGGGCGGTCTTCTGGCCGCTGCGGACGCCCCGGCTGAAAACAGGGAAGCGCTGCGCGAAATCAACGCCGCGCTGACACAGCCGCTGATGCCCGGCCGCACAGAGCAGATGATCATGGAGGTGATGCAGGAAGGGCGCGACCATATAGAGCCTGAGGACCTCGCCGACCGCCTCATGATGGGCGACCGGCTCCTCACTCTCGTCGATATCCGGCCGAAGGCGGAGTACGACGCCTTTCATATCCGCGGGGCGGTCAACATCGAGCCGGCCGGTATATTGCAGCTGCTCCGCGAAAAGAAGAACGCCGGGATGATCGTGCTCTATTCCAACGGAATGACGCACCCCGCGCAGGTCCGCGACGCCCTCCACCGGCAGGGATACCGGAACGTATATATCCTCACCGACGGCCTCGACGGTTTCGTCGAGCGCTGCCTGAAGCCGGCGTCGCTGCGCGCGGCTCCCGTCACCGACGAGGAAGTCTCGAAGATACGGGCATGGCGCGAATATTTTTCCGGGAAGTGAACCGCAAACACACAACAAAAAGGAGGTGTCGTATGAAGCATCAGAGGTTTTGGTTGTCTGCGGCAGCGGCGTTGCTGGTCATGGCGGGCGCCCGCGCGGGTATCTGCGCGGAGCAGGCGGCGGGTCATCTGCCTTTGATCGGCGAGGATGCGCCGGCGTTCAAGGCGGAGACGACGCAGGGTGAGGTCAATTTCCCTTCGGATTATAAGGGGAAGTGGGTGATCCTGTTCAGCCACCCGGCCGATTTCACGCCGGTCTGTACCACCGAGTTCATGACCTTCGCCACGATGGCGCCTGAGTTCAAGGCGCTGAACTGCGAGCTGATCGGCCTCTCGATCGACAGCACCTACAGCCACATCGCCTGGCTCCGGACGATCAAGGAAAAGATCAAGTACAAGGGGATGGAGAACGTCGAGGTGATGTTCCCGGTGATCGCCGATCTGACGATGGAGGTATCGAAGAAGTACGGCATGCTCCAGCCGAGCGCGAGCAATACCAAGGCTGTCCGCGCCGTCTTCTTCGTCGACCCGAAGGGGAAGATCAGGGCGATGGTCTATTATCCGCTGTCGAACGGCCGTAATTTCGACGAGATCAAGCGCCTCCTGGTCGCGATGCAGACATCCGACGCGCAGAATATCGCGACGCCGGCAGACTGGCGGCCGGGCGACGACGTGATCGTTCCGCCTCCGGGGTCGTGCGGCGCCGCGAAGGACCGCGTGGAGAAGGCGGGCAAGGACTATTACTGCCTCGACTGGTTTATGTGCCTTAAGAAGCTGCCTAAAGAAGAAACCGCGGCGGGGAAAACGGACACAAAGTAATACGTGCGGAGACGCGAAAAGGCGCCGGTTTTTTCCGGCGCCTTTTCGCTTTACGCGGGCGGCCCGCGGGAACCTCCGGTACTTGAGGATATGCGGGATCTGTAACACGGGAGGGACGGTAATGAGCCGGCAAAAAGTGATAGTGAACGACATAATGCAGAAGGGGTACGTCTACTACCGTACGGAGCCGGCCGGGAAGAACTTCCACCCCGATTTCAGGCCGCAGCTGACGCCGATGCAGATGCTGGAGATGGGGGTCTTCGGGGGTAAATACATGACCGATTGCAGGAAGGAGTTCCCCCCGAGCTGGTTCAGGAAGGCGAAGCTGTGCCACGAGCGGCATGACCCGGAGCTGAACTATTTCGGCGTCAACGCCTCCCAGCCGCTGGACGTGTGGAGAGAGAAAGGCTGGATCTATCCCGACGACCCCCGGGGCTGGTTCCAGTGGTACTGCAGGTACTACATGGGCAGGAGATGCCCCGATGACGAGCGGCAGGTCAAGAGATGGAAGGCGATGAAGCGGCACGTCGCCCAGGTCAGGAAGCACTGCCGGCGGAGAGACGTGAGCTGCCGCCCGCGGCAGCGGCAGGCGCTGCTGGACTGGGCGTACGACAGCAGGAAGATATAACGCTGCGCGCATGCCCCGTCGCCGCCTTCTTGCCGCGTAGCGCTTACTTGATGTTGATTTTCACCTTCTTGCTCTCCGCCTGCTTCTTCGGGAACTCGATCTTCAGGACTCCGTTGGTGAACGACGCGCTGTAGTTCGCCGGGTCGATGTAGTCGGGGAGCCGCACAGACCTGCTGAACTGGCCGTACGAGACCGACTCCCGGTACGAGACGTATCCCTCCTTTTTCTCTTCATGCTGCGCCTTCTTCTCGCGGATGCCCGAGATCGTCAGGACGTTCCGGTCGACGCTGACGTCGATCTTGTCTTTCTCCATGCCGGGGAGGTCGCACTCGACGACGAACGCCGCAGCCGTTTCGTACGTGTCGAGGTCAGGTGCGTAGAAGCCTTCCGTTGCCGCGGCTCCCGCCGTCCCCAGCGGCCAGTTCTCGTGCGTCATCCGGTCGAACATCCGGTTCATCACCCGCTGCATGTGGCGCATGCCGATGAACGGATCGTCCGGGGAATAGTACTCTTCTTCATCGATCCCCGGCGCGGTCTTGCCGGCCGGTGCGGCCGCTTCGTTCTTCTTTTCGGCTCCCGCCGCGTGCGTAGCTGCCGGTATGCCGCTCGCGACCATGGCCGAGAAGAGCAGGAAGCTGATTATTTTCTTCTGTATGTTCATCTGGTCCTCCTTTCATTCTCCTGAAATATATTTGTTATATGTTTCATGGAGGGGGAGATGGGGTTGCACACGGTCCGCACATTGAACATGTCTGCGGCTCGGTCTCCGGCCGTAGGCCGGGGCGCAGACATGTTTGCTGAGTGAGGTGCGCCGCTGGAGCGCACCGAACGATGCGGAACGTGTGCAACCCCGTCTCCCCCTCCAGCGGTCGTTGTTAACTTATCGCGATCTTCCTCGGCTTCGTCTCCTCAGACTTCGGTATCCGGACCGTCAGGATGCCGTTCTTGTAGTCGGCCGAGATCGTTTCTTTGCTTGCCTCGGCTCCCAGCACGAACGCCCGGTGGTACTCCACCGGATACCGCTCGCGGTGAACGACGCGGTACTCTTTCGGTATCTCCGGCTCCCTGCGGTGCGCAGAGATGACCAGTTCGTCGTTCTTGAGCTCGATCGAGATGTCGTCTTTCAGTACGCCGGCCATCTCCGCCTCGAGCGTTACCTCCCTGTCGGTCTCGTGTATGTTGACCGGCGGTATGACGACCGCTGCCTGCTCTTTCTGTTTTTGCGGCTGCTGCAACATAGGGCCACCTCCTTTCTGAGGGAAAGGGTTACTTGATATCGATCTTGATCTGTTTCGGTTTCGCTTCCTCGCGCTTCGGCAGCACGATCTCGAGCACCCCGTCCTTGTATGCCGCGCTTACCTTCGATGCGTCGACGTCGGATGGGAGCGATACCGACCGGTTGAAGCTCCCGCTGAAGCGCTCCTGCCGGATGAAACACTTGCCTTTCGTCTCGGTCTCTTTCTTCTTCTCGCCGCGAACGGTGAGTACGTTGTTGTGCACGGTCACGTCGATGTCATCCTTAGCCATGCCCGGCACATCCGCCCTGATCAACAGGCTGTCCTTGCTGTCGTAGATGTCTATCGCGGGGCTCCAGATCCCTTCCATTATACCGGGATCCCTGTCGCCGAGGAGGCCCGGAAAGCCATCGAACAGCCTGTCAATCTGATCTTTGAGACCGACTACATCGAATGGTGCATGCCAGTACTTTATAGGTAGCGTCATGACCATCACCTCCTTTTAATAGGTTATTATGTTGTTGCCCTTTCACGTTTCGTGGGAAAGCAAAACAAATGCCAAAATCACTAAACAATTTGTAAGTATCTGTAATGTATAAACATAAGTATAAGAAAATACTTGTTATCTATGTAAAATAATGAGACAGAATTACACACATAGATCGTAGTGTCGAAAAAAATTGTCATATTTTCACTTGACAGGAAAAGCAACGATGAATTAGTATTTGCGAAATTGAATAACGATTCATAAATAGAATTAATAATCATATGTCGATAGTCGATCGTAAAGAGCGCGATAAGCAGATACGCAGGAACGATATTCTCGTCGCCGCGGAGAAAGTCTTTGCCGCGCGCGGTTTTCACAATGCCAACGTGAGCGAGATCGCGAAGGAGGCGCAGTACGGGACCGGCACGGTCTACCTCTATTTCAAGGACAAAGAGGATATCTACCGGGCGCTGATCCTCAAGGGCCTGGACGATTTTTTTGCCAGTGTTCAGGAGCGGACGCTCAGTTTGACCGATCCGGTGGAGAAGCTGAAGTGTTTTCTTGCCGAAAAATTCCGCTTTTTCGAGGCGCACAAGGACTTTTTCAAGCTCTATATCGTGGAAAACAACTCGCTTCAGAGCGCATTCTCGAGCGAACGCGAGCAGGAGTGTATGGACCGGCACATGCGGATCTTCGCGATCGGAGCGGCGATCTTTCAGGAAGGGATCGACGCCGGAATGTTCAAGCCGGCGGACCCGAAAGAGCTGGCCTTCATGTTCGGCGGGCTGTCAAATTATCTTATGATGAAGATGGTATTCGATGGGAGCGGCGGATCGATCGAGCGCAAGACCGATCTGGTGATGGACATTTTCCTCAACGGATGCCGGAAAGTTGACGGGAAGACACAGGTATGAAACGGATAGCCGGAAGCGTTGTTCTCGCTGTCTTTACGATTTTTTTGCTGATGGATGCGCTTTTGTCGAAACAGAGGCTGGTATCAAGAGAGGATCGGTACTGATATGAGGAGATCGGCTTTTATCGTTTTTTGTATGCTTGCGTTTGCAGCCTCTGCGTTCGCGGAGGAGATCGTGGTGCCGGCTGCGGAAGCGCGTCAGCATAAGATAATGGTCTACATGGACCTCGGGCAGTGCATCGACTACACCATCAAGCACAACCCTGACTTATTGATCAGGAAAGAGGAGCTCGAGGAGTTCAAGGCGAAGATCGGCGAGGTGTTCGCGGAGGTGCTTCCCAACGCGAATTTCCAGGGGCACTATAACCGGTACGATAACCATCCGTATATTGCGTTCCCGCAGAATTACGATTACGCCATGAACGCGCAGCAGCTGGTTTTTGCGTGGGGCAAGGCGCTCAACGACATCAAGGCGGCTCGCCTCGGCGCGAAGGCGGCCGAAGACCGGGTGTCGCAGACGCGGCAGGACGTTCGCTTCAGGGTCGAGGACGCCTTCTACAACGTGCTGTTTGCGCGCGAGCTGGTGCGGATCGCGGGCGAGACGCTGGAGCTCGCCGAGGAGCAGCTGCGCGTCGCGCAGGAGCGCTACAAAGCCGGCGAGACGTCCGATTACGACGTGCTGCGCGAAGAGGTGAACGTGGCGAACATCAAGCCGCAGCTCATCAAGGCGCAGAACCAGTCGCAGACGGTGAAGAACCTGCTCAAGTTCATCATGGGTATGGACATCGAGACCGAGCTCGAGCTCAAGGGGAGCTTCGAGGAGATCATGGAAGACGCCGACATGGACGCATCGATCAGGGAAGGCCTCGCGAAGCGGCCGGAGATCAGCGAGATAGAGAACCTCGAGAAGAAAAAGCAGTCGGAACTCTACGCGACGTGGGTCCAGTACCTGCCGCAGATGACCGTCGGCGTGTCGAACTTCAACGCCAAAGAGCAGCCGTTCTCGATCGGCAGGGCGCCGTGGTCGGACTACTGGATCGCATCGGTGAACGTTACCGTGCCGATCTTCGACGGGTTCAGGATCAAGTCGCTGGCCGACGAAGAGAGCGCCCGGCTCAAGCAGATCCGTACGAGAAAAGACAAGATCATCGATAACGTGAAGCTCGAGGTGATCAACGCCATACTGGACATGCGTTCTGCCCGCGAGTTGGTATTGTCGCAGGCAAAGAACGTCGAGCGCGCGCAGGAGGGGTATGACATCATCCGTAAACGATATGCGGTCGGCAAAGCGACGCAGCTTGACCTGTTGGATGCGCAGGTGGCGTTGTCGCAGGCCAAGGTCAACTATGTGCAGGCGGTTTTCGCCCAGCTCGTCTCTCGCGCGCGGTACAAGCAGGCGGTGGGGGCGTACGCGCAATAAGCGGACGGTGACGATGGAACGGTTGCTCAACTTACGCGGAGTGTCTATGAAAAAATATTTAACATGTTTATTGGTGATCGCAGCATGTCTTATTGTTGCCGGCTGCGGTAAGAAGAAAGAAGCTGTTCAGGAGAAGATCGTTCCGGTCGTTAAGGTCGTTGATGCGCAGCTGCGAAACCTCAACGAGACGCTTTTCTTCGTCGGCGACGTCAAGGCGCAGGACGAGGCGACGGTCTTTTCGAAGGTGACCGGCAAGCTGATCGAGAATAAGGTCAAGGAAGGCGACCAGGTCAAGAAGGGCGATGTCATCGCGATGATCGATCGCGACGAGACCGGGTTCAAGTTCGAGCCGTCGCCGGTTGACTCGCCGCTCTCGGGAACCGTCGGCCGTGTTTTTCTCGACAAGGGCGCCAATGTTCTCATGGTGACACCCGTCGCCTTTGTGGTCGACATGAGTGCTGTCGAGGTACATCTCGACGTCGTTGAGCGGTATGTCCCGCAGATATCCGAAGGTCAGAAGGCGTTTGTGCACGTTGATGCGTTTCCGGGGAAGAATTTTGAAGGGACGGTTACCAAGGTCAGCCCGGTCGTCGACCTGCAGTCGCGGACCGCGGCCGTCGAGATCACGATACCGAACCAGGATAGGAGCCTGCTTTCCGGGATGTTCGCGAAGATCAAGCTGATAACCCGGGAACATAAGGACGTCTGTGCGGTCCCTGCGGAGGCGGTGGTGCGCGAGGGAGACGTCGATTACCTGTTTGTGGTCGACGGCGGTCGCGTGCGGAAGACGAAGGTGCATTGCGGTGTGCGCGAAGGCGATTATATTGAGATCGCCGATGGCGTTGAGTCTGGGCGTCAGATCGTTGTGTGGGGACAGCATGGGCTTGAAAATGAGCAGGATGTGGAGATCAAGAAGTAAAATTAATCTGTCATCCTGAGCGCTCGCGAAGGACCTTATAGGCGTAACGGGGAAGACAGGAGGTTTTTCGCCCTTCGCTTCGCTCGGACTCGGAATGACAATGACAAGGTGTTATTATGAAACTGCACGAAATCTGTATTGAACGCCCTGTTTTTACCATCATGCTGGTCATGTCGCTGGTGGTGCTCGGTTATTTCTCGTTTATCAGTCTGGGTATCGATCTGTTTCCCAAGGTTGATTTCCCGATGGTGACGATCCGCACGACATTGAAGGGGGCAAGTCCTGAGGAGGTTGAGACATCGGTTACCAAACCGATCGAAGAGGCGGTAAACACGATCGGCGGTATCGACGAACTCCGTTCGGTGAGTTACGAGGGTTTGTCGCAGGTGGTGGTGACCTTCGTCCTTGAGAAGAACACCGATGTCGGCGCGCAGGAGGTTCGCGACAAGGTGGCTACCATCGTCTCGCAGTTTCCGGAAGGTACCGATCCGTCGATCATCGAGAAGATAGATCCCGATGCGTCTCCCATCCTGAACATCGCGGTCTCGTCGACATACCGTGACCCGCGGGACATCACCTACCTGACGAAGAAGAAGATCAAGGAACCGCTCGAGACCCAGAACGGCGTCGGGTCGGTGACGATCGTTGGCGGAGCGGAACGCGAAATTCATGTCGTTTTGAACCCGGATAAGCTCAAGGCATACCAGATATCGGTCAACGAGGTGAAGGGGGCCATCCAATCGCAGAATATCGAGGTGCCCGGCGGCCGGATCGATGCCGGTAAGAAGGAACTGGTTGTCCGGACGCTGGGGCGTATCACGAAACCGGCCGATTTCGAGAAGATCATCGTCAAGAATATCAACGGCGTCTCTGTCAAGATATCCGATATCGGCCATGTGCTCGACACAGAGGAAGAGCAGCGCTCGCTTGCCCGGTATGACGGGGCGCGGTGCGTATCGGTCGTGGTCAAAAAACAGTCGGGGACGAACACCGTCGCGGTCATCAATGGGGTCAAGGGCAAGCTTGAGGACATCAAAAAGCTCCTGCCGAAGGATTTCCGCGTGGAGGTCGTGAGCGACCAGTCTTTTTTTATTCAGGCATCGGTTGATGAGGTGATGAGCCACCTGAAGATGGGCGCCATTCTGGCGAGCGTCGTCGTCCTTCTCTTTATGGGGAATTTCTTTGCGACGATCATCGCGGCGCTCGCTATCCCCACGTCGATCATCGCGACGTTTACGCTCATCCAGTGGATGGGATTTACGCTGAATAATATGACGCTGCTGGGATTGACGCTGGCGGTCGGTATCGTGATCGACGACGCGATCGTCGTCCTGGAGAACATCTTCCGGCACGTGGAAGAGCACGGGGAAGACCCGGTTGCCGCGTCGAAGAAGGCGACGTCGGAGATCGCGCTGGCCGTGATGGCGACGACCCTGTCGCTGGTCATCATCTTCCTGCCGCTCGCGTACATGCAGGGGATCATCGGCAGGTTTATGAAGAGTTTCGGGTTGACGATGGCGTTCTCGATCATGGTTTCCCTTTTGGTTTCGTTCACGCTGACGCCGATGCTGTGCGCGAAACTCTTTAAGAAGAAGGCCGAAGGCCACGCCAAGAAGAGCTCGAAGGATTCCGCGTTCTATGGCGCTATAGATAAGGGGTACGGATGGATGCTCCGGTTTGCGATGAGGCACCGTTTCCTGATGGTGATGCTGGCGATCGTCACGATCCTGTCCACCGTTCCGTTGATGAAGGTGGTCGGGAAGGATTTTATGCCGGCGGACGATCAGAATGAGTTCCAGGTCGATATCAAGGCGCCGGAGGGGACGTCGATCCATGCGATGGATGAGACGCTCAAGCTGATCGAGGATGACGTCAAACGGCTGCGCGGCGTGAAGTCGCTCCTGACGTCGATCGGCGGGGGCGAGGGAAGGAACGTCAATCAGGGGCAGATCTACGTGAAGTTGATCGATATGAAGGAACGGAAATTCTCGCAGTTCGATGTCATGAACGATGTGCGCAAGCTCTTGAAGCGCTATCCGGGGTTGCGGACGAGCGTCGTCAATGTCTCCATGATCGGGTCGCGCGGGTTCAGCCAGGCGGATGTCAATTTCAATGTCCGCGGGCCCGACCTGAGCGCCCTGCAGGAGTACGTCGCCCAGATCATGGCTGAGGCTAGGAAGGTCCCCGGGCTCGTCGATATTGATTCGTCATACGATGCGGGGAAGCCGGAGATCGACCTGCATATCAACCGCGACAAGGCGGCGGCGCTCGGCGTGGGGGTGTCCGATATCGCATTCGCGTTGCGGACGATGGTCGGTGGCGAAGAAGACATCACCAAGTACAAGGAAGGGGACGACCTCTATGAAGTGCGTTTGCGGGTTGACAAGGTGTTCCGCGACAGCGCTAAGAACGTCGCCGGGCTGTTCGTGCCGTCGCTGAAATCCGGCGAGGTCCGGCTCGATAACGTGGTCGATCTCATCGAAGGGACTGGTCCCGCGCGTATCGACCGGCAGGACCGCCAGCGTCAGATCACGGTGGTTGCTAACCTCGATAAGAAGCCGCTGGGGTACGCGATGGATACGTTGAACTCGCTGGTCAAGAAGATGAACCTCCCGCCCACCTATGTGACCGATTTCGGCGGCAAGGCGAAGCGGCAGGGGGAGACATACCGGAACTTCGGGCTGGCGTTCCTGCTCAGTTTCATATTCATGTACATGATCCTTGCGTCGCAGTTCGAGAGCTTCCTGCACCCGATCACGATCCTGCTTTCGCTGCCGCTGGCGATCCCGTTCGCGATCCTGTCGCTGGTCTTGACGGGGCAGACGCTCCATATCATGAGTATCCTGGGCATCTTCATGCTCTTCGGTGTCGTGAAAAAGAACTCGATCCTGCAGGTCGATTACACGAACACGCTGCGGAAGCAGGGGATGGCGCGCGACGAGGCGATCATCGAGGCAAGCCACGCCCGTCTGCGGCCGATCCTCATGACGACGATCGTGCTGGTCGCGGCGATGTTGCCCGTTGTTTTCGGCAAGGGGGCCGGTTCGGGGACGCGTTCGTCGATGGGTATCGTGATCGTTGGCGGCCAGTTGCTCTGCCTGCTCATCACGCTCTTGGTGACGCCGGTCTGCTACTCGCTGTTTGATGACCTCAGTGCATGGTTTAAGAGGGTCTTTTTGAGGCGCTCGACAGCTGCCTGACCCTGCAGCCTTCCGAACGCAATACGGAAAAATATTGCCTAACGGTGCCGGTATAGTTTGCTCTTTATCCCGGTATGTGAAACAATCGGACCCTTATGAACGTATTTCTTATCTATATTCGTGACCCCCAGTTCTTCTCGGTCTCGCGCGAGCCGCTGGTTCCCGGGACGAAGATCAAGATCGTCGGTATGCCGCCTATCGGCATCATGTCGCTTTCCGCTGTCCTCAAACGCGCCGGTCACCATTGCACGATGTTCGACCAGGCAAACCCGGAAACGCCGAATGCCGTTATCATACAGGAGATTGCCCGGCAGAAGCCGGACCTTGTCGGTATCAGCTTCCTGAGCACGACCAGCTACCCCTACGCGAAGAAGCTCGTCAATGAGATCCGCGCCGCCAATAAGGATGTGCGGCTGGCCTTCGGCGGCGTCTACGCGTCGCTCAACGCACCTCTGATCATGAAGCAGTGCCCGGCCGTTACCTTTGTATGCCGCGGCGACGGGGAGGAGCTTATCCTCGACCTCCTGTCCCACCTCGACGATCCCGCGAAGGTCGCGGGGCTTACCTGGTCGCAGGACGGCCGGGTCATGCACAACCCCGACCGGCCGCTGAACTTCAACCTCGATCAGTGGCCGTTCCCCGACCGCGAGAGCCTGCCGCTGGAGTATGTCGAGTCGATGCCGCTCGACGTTCCGGTCATCATGTCAAAGAAGCGGTTCACGGTCATGCAGACTTCCCGCGGGTGCCCCAACACGTGTTCGTACTGCAATATCCCGAAGTTCGGGCAGCGGAAGTGGCGCTCCCGCAGCGCGCAGCACGTCCTGGACGAACTGGCTCACTTGCAGAAGCTCGGTTACGGCGTGGTCTATTTCTCTGACGATAATTTTCTGCTGCAGCCCAAGCGGATCGAAGAGATCTGCCAGGGGATCAAAGAGAGGAATATCACCATCGAGTGGGGGTGTGAGGGGCGTGTCGACTCGGTGGCCCAGCATCTTTTTCCGATCATGTCCCGCGCTCATTGCCGGTCGCTGATGTTCGGGATCGAGAGCGGCTCGCAACGGGTGCTTGACCGGCTGAACAAAAGACAGACCCTCGAGCAGATCCGGAGGGCCGTCAACGACGCCAAGGGCGCGGGGATCGCTCTGGTGCACGGCTTTTTCGTCGTGGGGACCCCCGATGAACGCATCGAGGATATACGGGCGACGTTCGATTTCGCGGCGAAGATTCGTCTGGACACCTACGCCTTCAACCGCCTGTGCGTCTATCGCACCACGCCGCTTTGGGACGAGTATGTCAAGCGGGGGTTGATCGACGACGCGGCGGACTGGGACAAGTATTTCAAGTGTTCGGACATAGATCCGACATGTCTCCCGGGACCGGTGATCAATCGGGAGCGGAAGAACGGTTTTTCGCGGATATTCGCCTACAAGCTGACGCATTATCCGATCCAGACGCTGCGGCTGGTCGTGCGTTTGACGCGCTACATGGCGTTCGGGGATATCGTCTATCTGATCTTCAAGCCGTTCATGAAGGGCAACCGGAGGGTCCCCGCGAAAGAGGGGGCGGGGCCGGTCACCGCTTCAACTTGAGGAGGCTGTTCTCTTCCTGCCGGGGCTTGTTGTCGTCGGCCCACTCGTCCGACGTCTTTTTCTTTCTCTTCTCGATCGGCTTCGTAGCTTCCCGTATCCAGTCTTTTACCTCTTTGACCGTTACCGGCATCTCGTTCTTCGCGCCGTCCTGTTGCATGAAATCGGGGACAGGCAGTTTCGCGATCGGTGAGATGGAATAGACCGCCATCGTTTTGTTCCCTTCGGGGATGAACTTCCAGTACCCTTTATACGCCGAGAAATCCCCGGGGTGTTCGGGGTCAAGGTCCCACCAGATCATGTTGTCAGCCGGGACATAGGTCATGATGATCGTATACCTGAACGTGAAAAGGCCCGATGCGACCGTGTATTTCAGCCGGTAGCGCGAGTCGCCGAGCGGCGTGATGACGAGGTCCTTAACCTTCGGGAACATGTTCGTGTATTGCTGGAAATCTAGGATATACCCGGCCAGCTCTGTCGGCGTCTGGTTGAAATAGGAGATCGCGATCCACGGCGAGTTCGAGTATTGCTTCAAATAGTGTGGCTTTGCTTCCTTGAGGACGATCTCGCCTTTCTTGAGCTGTTCTTTTTCCTGTTTGGACAGCGAGGGCTGGCCATGGCAGGTATGAGCGACCGCAACGCAAAAACTGACACAGGCGGCGATAATAATGATCTGGCGCGTTATCGGTAACATGATGGTACGTATTCTATCATACGCGTCGGATATAAAAAGGCAGAAATGAAAAAAACGGGCAGGCACGACTGTGCCCGCCCGTTTTTTTGTGAGCGGAGAATTAGAGATTCTTCTTCGTTTTCTTTACCTTTGTCTCCTTCTTGAAGCTCTTTACTTTCGCCGGCGCCGGAACGGACGTATCTGCCGCAATGGCGCATGAGCCGGCGAACGCTGTCAGGACGAGAATAACGAGTAATTTCTTCATGGAATATCTCCTTGTGTGTGTGATGTTATGAAAATGATTGATGCTAGAATGGGAATGTGCCGGCAGGGGAAAAAGGCGGCGCTTTTTCTTTTTGCCCCAGGAACGATAGAAGCTCTTCGCACGGGATCATGTCATAATCCTGGATGGGAGGCAACGGCAGTATGGCCGTATGAGGCGTGAGGGTGAAAGTATCAACGGTGACGCAGCTGACATGGAATGCGTCGATGATCGATTCATCCGAGTCGAAGGCGCTCGCAAAGAAGATCATCACGGCAACGCCCAGGACCAGCACTAATAATATTTTGCTTATGTTCAACAATAGCGCCGTATGTCTATTTCTATGCATACGCTGAATATATATCCAGTATACTTGAGAAGCAAGCGAATAATGCGCACGAGCTGAGCCCTCATAGTTTCAACTTGCAAAAAGCATGTTCGCTCGTTACAATATCTCGCAAATGAAGGATTTAATCAGCATTTTCCGCGAGATGGTCAGATGAAAAGACGCAGCATCAATAGAAGTGTTTTAATTGCCGCGCTGGCGGCCGCCTCGTTCATCACTTATGGCGCGGCCGCCGAGGCGCCGGGGATATCGCTTCAGGACGCGGCGAAGATGGCGTTCCGCAACAACAAGGCGATCCAGATCCAGGAGAAAGAGATAGATGCGGCGAGGGCTGATGTCGAGCTCGCGCGCAGCGACTTCCTGCCGAAGGTCAACCTGCAGACCGGGTATACGCACAACGACTGGGTTCCCCAGTTCGGATCGGGCCCGGGCGTCGAGCAGAAGAAGGACCTCGGGATCTTCATGGGGTACAAGAACGACATGCAGCTCGGCGTGACGGCCGGCCAGACGATCTACAACGGCGGCTCGAGCGTCGCGCAGCTCAACAGGTCGCGGATCATGTTCAAGGTGCAGGAGCAGACGCTGCGGGCCTGCAGGCTCGACGTCGAGTTCGAGACCAGGCGGCTCTATTACGGCCTGCTGCTCGCGTTCGAGGTCGAGCGGATATCGCGCGACCTCGTCGTGCAGGCGCAGGCCCACTATGAGGATGTCAGGAACAGGTTCGAGCAGGGGATGTCGTCGCGCTTCGACCTGCTCCAGTCGAAGGTCTACGTCTCCAAACAGATACCGGTGCTGGTGAAGGCGAAAAACGACGTCGATGTCACGATGGCCGATCTCAAGAAGCTCCTCGGCGTGAAGCTGAAAGACGAGCTGCGCGTGGAGGGGACGCTGGAGCATGAGCCGCTCGAGGTCAACGAGGACGGCTTTTTCAAGACGGCCTGCGAGAAGAAACCGGAGATGGTCCTGAAGCTCCTCGGCATCGACCTCGGCTGGTGGAATATCGAGATGGCGAAGTCCGGGTTCCGTCCGCAGATCGCCGCGAACGGGGGGCTGAATTTCAGGTCCGACAACGTCGGCGACATGTTCAACAGCAAGCACTCCAACTGGAACGTCGGCGTGACGGCGAGCGTGCCGATCTTCGACGGCTGGTCGACCAAGGCGAGGGTCGACGCCGCGCAGGCGAAGTACGCGGAGGCCGCGCTCGGCAAGGAAGATGTCGCCGACCAGACCGCCGTCGATATACGCCGCGCATGCCTCGACCTCGCCAAGGCCCAGTCGATCATCGACTCACAGCGGGACAGCGTCGCCGAGGCGAAAGAGGCGCTCCGGATCGCGGAGATCAGCTATACCAACGGCGTCGGCACGAACCTCGACGTGCTCGACGCGCAGACATCGCTGAGCCAGATCGAGAAGGCGCTCTGCGAGGCGATCTACGATTACCTGATGGCGAAGGCGTTCCTCGAGAGGACGATGGGGGTTGGGATGTTCGATCCTCCCGAGGCGGCGCCTCAGGCGCCTGTGGTCTCGGCGGCCGCCGTGCCGGAAGGCGCGGCCGGCGAAGAGAGGACGGCGCAATGAAAAAGATCGCGCGTATGCTGGTCGTTCTGATCCTGCTCTCTGCGGGCGGCTATTTCGGTTATTCCTATTACACGAAACAGATCGCCGGCAGCGGCGGGACGATCAAGGTTTCCGGCACGATCGAAGGGGACGAGGTCAGGATATCGTTCCGTACCGGCGGGCAGATCGAGAAGCTCCTTGCCGACGAAGGCGACCCTGTCCGCGCCGGGCAGGTCGTCGCCGAGCTCAATACCGACGAGCTGTCTAAGATCAAGGCCAACGCGGAGGCGGCGCTGAAGGCGGAGGAGTACCGGCAGCTGCTGGCACAGGACGACTATGTCCGCGCCGAGAACCTTTTTAGAGCCGGCTCGATCTCCGCACAGAAGCGCGACGAGGCGAAGACCAAGGCCGACAGCACGGCCGCGAATGTCGCGTCGCTGAAGGCCTCTCTGGAGCTGGCGGAGACGCGTCTCGGGTTCGCGCGGCTCGCCTCGCCGCTTGACGGATATATCATCACCAAGAGCGCAGAGCAGGGGGAGGTTATCCAGCCCGCCGCGACCATTTTTACCGCGATCGACCTGAACAGCCTCTGGCTGACCGGCTATATAAACGAGACTGACCTCGCGCGTGTCGCGCTGAACCGGAAAGCGTATGTGACGACCGACACCTACCCGGGGAAGCGCTACGACGGGCGGGTATCGTTCATATCGCAGGAGGCCGAGTTCACGCCGAAATATATCCAGACCACCGAAGAGCGCGTCAAGCTGGTCTATCGCGTCAAGATCAGGGTCGACAACGCGAGCCGGGAACTGAAACCGGGGATGCCCGCCGACGGGTATATCCGGACGGCGGACTGAACCTGCGCGCGCGACGCATCGCCCGGATACCCTGACAAAACCTGTAGAGCGAGCCGCATGATCGCCACGTCAAACCTGACCAGGAAATTCGGCGCCCTTGCTGCGGTCGACGGCCTCACGCTCGATATCAAGAAAGGCGAGATATTCGGCCTCGTTGGCCCCGACGGGGCTGGGAAGACGACCACGATGCGCCTGCTGACCGGCATTCTCGACCCCACCTCCGGCGGCGGGACGGTCTGCGGCCGGGATATCGTGAAAGAGGCGGAGCTGATCAAGCGCGACATCGCCTACATGTCACAGCGTTTCGGCCTCTACGAAGACCTCACCGTCATCGAGAATATCAATTTCTACGCCGACATCTACGGCGTATCGAAGAAAGAGCGCGTCCCCAAGGTCGAGCGGCTGCTCGAATTCAGCGGCCTGGCGCCGTTCCAGAAGCGCCTCGCCAAGAACCTCTCCGGCGGGATGAAGCAGAAGCTCGGCCTGACCTGCTCGCTGATCCACACGCCGAAGGTCCTGTTCCTCGACGAGCCGACCAACGGCGTAGACCCGGTCTCACGCCGCGATTTCTGGCAGATCCTCTATCAGCTCCTGAGAGAGAACGTGACGATCTTCTTCTCGACCTCCTATCTCGACGAGGCGGAGCGCTGCCGGCGGATCGGACTCCTCTATAAGGGAAAGCTTCTTCGCTGCGACACCCCGGCGGCGATCAAACGCGAACGGAACGCCGCGACGCTGGAGGAGGCGTTCGTGTCGATCATTGAGGAACAGTCATGAGAAGGATTGGTTTGGAGTGTGTCTGTCAGTATGTTGAAAATGCGAGCGGGATTGAAATAGAGGTTTGACAATTACAGCGGGTGACAGGGCAGTATTCTTTCAGCACGTTGAGAATTTCTGCGGCTGGGTCGCCGACGGAACGTCGGCGCGCAGAAATTCTCGCCGAGCGAGGGGCCCCGCTGGAGGGGCCCGAGCGATGCTGAAAGAGTGCTGCCCTGTCAGGACCCGCTGAATAGCTCATTCACTATTGTGGGAGCATGTATGTCTGTTGCCAGCGCAAACGCAGTTGTAGTCGAGAATCTCGAGAAGAAGTTCGGCGCGTTCACCGCCGTCGACCGGATCTCTTTCCAAGTGGGGAAAGGGGAGATTTTCGGGTTCCTGGGGCCCAACGGCGCGGGAAAATCGACGACGATCAGGATGCTCTGCGGGATCATCGCGCCGACGTCGGGGTCTGGGCGCGTCGGCGGCTTCGATATCCTGACGCAGCAGGAACAGATCAAGCAGTCGATCGGCTACATGTCCCAGCGCTTCTCGCTTTACGAAGACCTGACCGTCGAGGAGAACATCAACTTCTACAGCGGCATTTACAGTATACCGCGGGCGCAGCGGAAAGACCGCATCGAATGGATCGTCCGGATGGCGGGGCTCGAAGGGCTCCGAAAGAATATCACGAAGACGCTTTCCGGCGGATGGAAGCAGCGCCTCGCCCTCGGCTGCGCGCTCATCCACGACCCGAAGATCATCTTTCTCGACGAGCCGACGTCCGGCGTCGACCCCATAACCCGTGCGAATTTCTGGAAGCTGATCAAGGAGCTGGCCGCGGGCGGCGTGACTGTCTTCGTCACGACGCACTACATGGACGAGGCAGAGAACTGCGGGCGGCTCGCGCTGATCTACCGCGGGTCGCTTATCGCCGTCGGGACCCCGCGCGAGATGAAGACCGCATTCATGCGACATGCGGTCCTCAGGATAGACATTGCGCGCCCCGAGGAATGGAACGAGCGTCTGTCCGCCGTCGACGGCGTGAAAGAGACGGCGCTTTTCGGCGCCTCGGTCCACGCCGTCGCGGCCGATGCCGCCGCGGCCGTCGCGGGTATTAAAAACATGTTCGCGAACGCATCGGTGACCGACTACGCCGTCGAGCAGATCGAACCGTCGCTTGAGGACGTGTTCGTGTCTCTTATCGAGGAATATGACCGGGATCAGGCTGCGGGAGCGGCAAGGCCATGAATTACGTGCGGGTAAAGGCGATAGCGCGAAAGGAATTCATCCAGGTCGTCCGCGACATACGGAGCCTCATCCTGGCGTTCATCATTCCGGTGGTGCTGCTGCTCCTGTTCAGCTACGCGCTCACTCTAGACGTCGATCACGTCCGCGTCGCGGTCTGGGACCAGGACGGTTCGCAGGCATCCCGGGATTTTCTCCTGGACTTCAGGCAGTCGCGGTATTTTGACATCACCGGCTATTACGACCGGTATGACCGGCTTGAGCGGCTGATCGACGAGGGGACGGTCCTGATGGCGATGGTGGTCCCGAAGGACTTCTCGAAGAAGCTCGGCAGCGGCCGGACGGCGCCCGTGCAAGTCATCGTCGACGGCAGCGACAGCAATACGGCGCAGATCGCGGTGTCGTACGTCGAGTCGCTGATCCAGCGCTACAACGCCGCTTTCGTCACCGCAGCGCTCCGCAAGGCCGGCGCCACGAACACCCGGCCGCTCGACATGCGTCTGCGCGTCTGGTTCAACCAGGACCTCCGCAGCAGGAACTTTGTCATCCCGGGGCTGATCGCGGTGATCATGATGATCATATCGGCGCTCCTGACGTCGGTGACCTTCTCCCGCGAATGGGAGCGGGGCACGATGGAGCAGCTGATCGCCACGCCGGTGACCTCGGGCGAGCTGATCCTCGGCAAGTTCGTGCCTTATTTCCTGATCGGGATCATAGATCTGGCGGTCTCCGTCGTCCTGGGAGAATACGTTTTCCATGTACCGTTCCGCGGGAGCCTTGCGCTGCTGTTCGCGCTGAGCGGCGTCTTCCTCACCGGCGCGATGATGATGGGCATCCTGATCTCGGTGACGACCCGGAACCAGCTTGTCGCCAGCCAGTTCGCTATCATGGTGTCGTTCCTGCCGGCGTTCCTCCTCTCGGGCTATATGTACTCGATCGCGGCGATGCCGAAGCCGATACAGGTCATCACCTATATCGTCCCGGCGCGGTATTTTATCAGGATACTTCGCGGCATCTATCTGAAAGGGGTCGGGATGCATGCGCTGGCCGCAGAGGTTATCTTCCTTTCGATCTTTGCCTGTTTCGTGGTCGTGGTTGCGAATAAGAGATTCACAAAAAAGGTGGCATAGGATGTTCGAGCGGGCGGGCGCCATACTGGTCAAAGAATTCCTGCAGATCATGCGGGATCCCAAGATGAGGGGTTTGCTGTTCGTCATACCGATCGTGCAGGTCCTGATCTTCGGTAACGCGGCGCGGACGGACGTGCGGGACGTCGCAACGGCGCTCTATGACCTCGATAATACGCCTCAGAGCAGAGAACTCCTGCGAGCGTTCTCCTATTCGGGATATTTTTCCGTTCGGTCAATCGTGAATGACGATGCCGCCCTCGAAAAGCTGATAGACCATTCCGATGCGACCGTGGCGCTGCGCTTCGACCGGGGTTTCGGGCGCGACCTGGCCGGCGGGAAGACAGCTGCTTTCCAGCTGATCGCCGACGGCACCGATTCGAACACGGCGCAGATCGCGCTCGGATATGCCGGGCGCATCGTCGAACGGTACTCGTCTGAGATCCTCGCGGAGCGCGCCCGCGTCGCGTTCGGCGGGGAAGTCCTGTTCCCGAACGTGGCCGTGCACAGCCGCACTTGGTTCAACGAGAACCTTGAGTCGAAATTTTATTACCTGCCGGGAGTCATCGCGCTGATGGTCACGGTCACGACCCTCATGCTGAGCGCGCTGTCGATCGTCCGCGAGAAGGAGATCGGGACCATCGAGCAGCTGATCGTCAGCCCGATCAGGCCGTACGAGCTTATCGTCGGGAAGCTGGTCCCGTTCGGTATCCTGGCGGTCGTCAATATGGTGATCATAACGCTCGTGGCGGAGATCTTTTTCCGCGTGCCGTTCCGAGGGAGCATCCTCCTGCTGACCGGCGCGACGGTCGTCTATCTGCTGACGAGCCTCGGCATCGGCCTGTTCATTTCGACGATCTCGGAGACACAGCAGGAGGCGGTCATGGCGACATTCCTTTTCTTTATGCCGGCAAACCTGCTGTCGGGATTCATGTTCCCGATCCAGAATATGCCGCCGGTGATCCAGTACATGACCTTTCTGAACCCGCTCAGGTACTACCTCGTCATTCTGCGCGGCGTCTTTTTGAAAGGGGTCGGGATCGAAATTCTCTGGAAGGAGATCGCGATTCTCTTTATAATCGGCGTCGTCGTATTTACCGTCAGCTCGCTGCGGTTCCATAAGCGGCTGGGATAATCGGGTGAAGAGCATCCCTGTCGGCATTGCGGGATTTTACCCGGCGAGGAAAATCCCGCTCGGATCGTCAACATGCCGCCATGGATGCTCTTCATCAGCCGGAAGTAAGGGAGGGGCAAATATGTCAAAGATACAGCAACAAGGCAAAGTGTCCGGTCTCGCCGGAAAACCGTTCGTCCTGAAAGACGCGATCGCGTACCAGCCGGGCGCGGTCGTGAGCAGGGAGATCGTCCGCAACGGCGCGGGGACGCTGACAGTATTCGCGTTCGATAAAGGGCAGGGGTTGAGCGAGCATACGGCGCCTTTCGATGCGACGGTCTGTATCGTCGACGGAGAGGCGGTTATTACCATCGACGGCGCGGTGTCCGTTGTGAAGAAAGGCGGCATGGTCGTCATGCCCGCGAATAAGCCGCACGCGCTCATGGCGCGCCGGCGGTTCAAAATGCTGCTGATAATGATCAGGGGATAAAGGAGGTGCCTGTGAAGAGAGTGATCATCGCGATAGTTACGCTTGTGGGGGCGGTGTTGTGCTCTGCGCCCGTACGCGTTTATGCCTACTGCGACACGTATGACGGCCCGGTCGTCAAGGAGGCGCAGGCGGCGCTGGAAAACGGCGATGTGACGCCGGTATTGAAGTGGGTTTCGCTTGAAGCCGAACCCGAGGTCCAGGATGCGTTCAACAAGGCGCTGGGCGTTCGGGGGATCAGTCCCCAGACGAAAGAGGTTGCGGACAGGTACTTTTTCGAGACGGTCGTTCGTCTGCACCGCGCCGCTCAAAAAGCGCCGTACACCGGCATCAAGCCCCCGGGCACTCCGATCGACCCGGCTGTGCGCGAGGCCGATAATGCGCTGGAACGCGGCAACGCCGATAACCTGGTCCGGCAGGTCTCCGACCAGGCTGCGCTCGGCATCAAGAACCGGTTTGCCGACGCTTTCGAGAAGAGGGCAAAGAGGAACATGAGCGTTGAGGCGGGCCGGGAATATGTGAAGTCGTATATCGAGCTGATCCACTACATCGAAGGGCTGGTCCAGGCCGCAAAAGGGCAGCAGAAAAAGCATGACCTGATCGATACGGAAGTCTGATCCGAAGTCATGCCGAAAGAGCAATCATGATGAGATGCCTGACGGCCGTCGCGCTCGCGTTCATTTCGGGCGCGGTCGCGCTGGCGTATGAAGTGCTTTGGAACCGCGTGTGCGGGAACATCCTCGGCGACACGATCTTCAATTCGACGGTTGTCCTTGTCGTATTCTTTGTCGCGTTGTCCGCGGGGGCCATCCTCTTCCGCATCTGGAAAACCGTCACGACGCGGCCGTGGCTCGCGTTCGGCGCGCTGCAGTTCGGCATCGGCATCATGTCGCTTCCGTCATATTTCGTTTCCGGAATGACCTGGTTTCCCGGATACGGCATGCCCTGCGGGTTTATCAAAGGATGTATCGACACGGCGATGATAGCGCTGATCGTCGGCCCTCCTGCATTTTGCATGGGCGGGACGCTTCTGCCGCTCATCGAGGCGACCAAAGACCGCTTCGGACGTTCGTTTGCGGCGGTCCTGTACGGCGTGAATACCGTCGGCGGACTGCTCGGCATCTACGCGGTCACGTTCCATCTCATCTATATCGTGGGCATACATGAATCTATAGGCGGTTTAGTCAGGATCACGATGACCCTTGCCGCCGTAGCCTCGGCGTGCCAGTTTTTCTTCCGTCGCTTTGCTGCTGTCCCCGCCGCCGGTCTGCCCGCGGCAGCTGTGCCGCTGCAGGGCACGGCCCTCCTCCACCTCTGGGCGGGCCTGAGCGGCGCGCTGATTCTTGGATTTGAGATCATCTTCCTGCACGCTTCGGCGCTGGTAAACGACAACAGCTCCTGGTCTTTCGGGATCATGCTGATGCTGGTGATCGGATTGCTCGGCGCCGCGGCGTTGCTCGCCGCCTTTTTGCGCAGTTTGACCGATATAGCTATCAGGTATGGTTTGGGACTCATCATCGTGTTGCTGGTCATGTTCCCGTTCATGTTCTATTGCCAGACCGCCGGACTGTCGGATTTCTTTCAGGTACAGGACAGCATTACAGCCTATGTCGTCGGATCTATTTGGACGGGGCTGCGGACCGCCGGCCCCTTTCTCTTTGCCGCAGGTTTCCTGTTCCCGCTGATCCTCATGCGGGCAGGAGGGAACGCGCGGCTGGTCGGATCTCTGTTTGCCGTCAACGCGTGCGGCGCGCTTGCCGGGGCTCTGGTCGCCGGTATGGTGCTGATCCCGCTGCTGGGAGTCTGGAAAGCGTCGGTTACGCTCGGGGTTATCGGGCTGTCAGTATGGATCTTCGCGTATCGCGAGCGGTTCGCGCGGCCGGCTGATCGGCTTTTTTCCCTGTTTGCGGCAGCCGTCGTCGGCGCGGTCGGGCTTGCCGCCGTACAACAAATACCGCTTATGTCTGTCTCGCGCAGTTACGGCCAGCTGGCTGTCGCATCCGGGGTCGAAGGCGTCGTCGGCGTCCAGTCGACCCCCCAGAAAACGATCGTCTTTAGATTCAATAACCATTTTGTCCTGTCTGCCGGCGCCAACGCCCTCTTCAACCAGCTCATGTCCCACATACCGCTCCTCATGCATCCACGGCCCGCGCGGGTTGGTTATATCGGCCTTGCGACCGGTTTTACTGCGAGCGGTTCTGTCCTGCATAATGCGGTGGGGTCGATCGATATCGCGGAGATAAGCCCGCTGATCATCCGCATGTGCAGGGAATACTGCGCGCCGATCGTGGGTAATTTTGACAGGGACCCGCGCGTATCGATCTACCCTGCCGATGGCGTTAATTATTTCGCGACGACCGACAGGATATACGATGTGATCATCAGCGATCTCTTCTTTCCCTGGCAGCAGGGCGCCGCCCGGCTCTACACCAGCGAGCATTTTCGCAATATCTACAGCCGTCTGTCGGACGGCGGCATATTCTGTCTCTGGATACCGATCTATCAGTTCTCAATGGAGTCGGTGGAGATGGTCGGTCGAACGTTCAACGACGTTTTTGATGCCGCGGTGTGCATCGTTGTCCAGTACTACCCGGCGCAGCACATAGCCGCTTTCATCGGACGGAAGCGGGGCGCTCCGGGACCTGTTTTCGATAAGGGAGTGTGGGACCGCCGTAAACGCGAGGAGCATGACCGGATCCGGCCGGCGCTCCAGACGATGGACGGGCTCTATCGCATATTTGTCGTGGACATTATGCGGGGGGGGGCGGAGGAGGGCGAGCTGAATACGCTCGACATGCCTCTTCTCGAGCAGATGTCGGTCCAAATCTACGCAAAGCTTGGGCGGCGTGTCTTGCGGGTGAAAGAGCGGCCGGAGAACAACAATAACGGGCGTACGTTCCGTTCATTCCTCGAAGAGCGGTAGAGCCGAGCGCGAGCGCCTGCCGGCCGCGCCCGGTGACAAGATTTGTTTTGCCTGTAGAACACAGGCAGGTATAATGACCATTATGCTGCATGCGATAGTCTATCATTTCATTCTCGGCGCGGTGCAGGGGCTGACCGAGTTCCTGCCGGTTTCCAGCTCCGCTCATCTTGTGTTCGCGCATCATTTCTTCGGCGTCACGGAACCGCAGCTTCTCCACGACGTCATCCTGCATCTGGGGACGCTGGCGGCCGTCGTTCTTTTTCTCTGGAGAGACATTCTCAGGCTGATTTCAGGCGCCTGGCGCGGCGTCGTTGCGATGCTTTCGGGAAAAAGTCCTTTTGCCGGCAACGACGACTTTGCGTTCGCCGTCCTGCTTGTGGCGGCGACCGTACCCACCGCTCTCATGGGCGTTTTGCTGAAAGACCGGATCGAAAGCCTGTTCGGCTCGGTGCAGCTTGTCGCCTGCGCATTGCTGGTCACCGGAGCGCTCCTGTTCGCGACGAAGTACGTGCGCGTGAGCGCGGTTAAGAAGATCTCGTTTGCCGACGCCCTCCTGATCGGCATCGCGCAGGGGTGCGCGATCTGCCCCGGCATTTCCCGCTCGGGCAGCACGATATCGGCAGGCATCTTCCGCAGGCTGGACCCTTTCACGGCGGCGCGTTTTTCGTTCCTGCTCTCGATCCCCGCCATCCTCGGCGCGGCGGCAGTCGAAGCGAAAAAACTCTCCGGCGTACCGTCAGGAGATCTTCCGTATTTCGCCTTGGGCTTCGTCGCCGCGTGCCTGTTCGGGTATATCTCGCTGGCGTTCCTGACGCGGATGGTGAAACAGTTCCGCCTCTACTATTTTTCATTCTACTGCTGGGCCGTCGGGGCCGCGGTCCTGGCGATATCGTTCATTCGCGCGCACTGACCGGCCTGCTCGGCTCGGCTGCTGCAAATAATAACTGAATTTCCGCAAGAGAAAGGAGATCCATGCAAACGATACCGTTCACCAAAGAGCAGTACGAGAACCTCATCAAGCTGGCCTATCTCGGGGAATGGATGATCAATTCGGTCAGGATCGATGATACCGAGACGGCGTTCGACGAGCTCCTCGGGCACGTCCTGTCGCACGCGAAGGGGATGGGGCACGACCGGTACGTCGAGTACGACAAGCAGCTCGAGAAGTATTTTCCGTCGGAGAAGCTCGAGGAGGAGCTGCACGACTATATCGAGGACTACAACAACGAGACGTTCTGGGACGAGCTCGCCGGCCGCCTCGCCGAGCGCGACCTGGTCAAGGAATACGGCATGGAGAAGGTCGAGCGTATGAGTTTCGACGAACGCACGGAGGCCGAGCATCCGCTGATCGACAAGTATTACGATGAATTCGAGCGCAACGGCGTCGACCGGATCGTGATCGCGGACGGGGAATAACAGGCGGTGACTAAGCTGCAGAGTCCAGGATGCGGCCGCGGTCGTCGTTCATGATCCGGAACATGTCGAGGGCCCGTCTGACCGCCTCGTAAGGCGGGAAGAGGTCGCCGCGTGACGGGAAGCCGGCCTTCTCGAGTGAGGAGCGGATCTCGTCGTCGGCGACACCCTGCGCTTTGAGGCCGGCGGTCAAGGTGCCGGCGTAAGCGGCCAGTTCGTTCAGGCAGGCGATACCCTCCATCATTCTTTCCTGCGAGCGCTTCACTTCGCTGATCAGCTCCTGCGGGACATCGGCTTCCGACGCGATGCCGGGGTAGCGCGTATCCAGGAGCTGTCTGACCTGCCGGTATTTCGGCGCGTTATAGACGAACATCACGAGTTTCCTGATCTCGCTGTCGGTGTCGTGGCGCTCGGACGCCGTCCAGAGCTTATAGAGCAGGGCGAGGAACTGTTTTCCCGGATCGAACTCTTTCTGCTCGAGGACCGATACGATGTCGGCGGCTGTTTTGAGGTCCATCGACGAGTACCCGTGCGTCAGCAGGACCGCGAGCTCGCGGATCCCCGCATCGGGCTCGGTCCAGGTCCCGACGACATCCATGCACTCGTCGACCAGGACGTCGGTCAGGAAGGTGTCGTTATGTCTGAGCGCCCTGCTGTCGATCTCGATGTCCCTGTTGGTGCGCCGCGCCGTGTAGCCGACCGGGTCTGCGGCGTCGCCGTCGCCGAGATTGTCCATGATCCTGACGTTGTTTACCAGCAGCGTTATGCCGCTGCCGAACATCTTTGTGAGCTTTTCTGACGCGCGGTTCAGCGCCTTCTCGAACCTGCCGTCGCCCTTCAGGCGTATCGACCCGTCGAGCGCGAACCTGCCGCCGGCGAGCTCAGTCAGCGGGGTCATCACAGCCGGCTGCATCCGCGCAGGGTATTCAGACGTCTTCTTCCCCTGGTCGATGAGCCACTGCGAGATCATGACGAGATGGTCGCTCCACCGGTAAAATACGAACCCTTTGCTCCAGATGAGGTATTGGTTGTCGCTGCCTTTGAGCACCTTCGGTTCTCCTAATTCTTCGTAGAGATATATCTTTGCGTTCGGCTCGCGCTCGATCTGGCGGCCCAGCGCAATCTCGCTCATGATCGGCCCTATGAGGGCGCCCGGGTGTTTTTCGGCGATGAAGGTCGGGATGCCGTCGTCGTTGAGCAGTATCTCCGGTTTTTCCTCTTCCTCCTCTTCCTGTTCCGGCTGGGTCGCCGCGTACCCTTCGAGCCGCGACAGCGGCGTCGCCCCCTGCTCGATCCTGATATCGGCGATGGTCTTGAGACCGGATCTCTCTGCTGTCTCGAGGTACTGCCGCGGAAATGTCTCGGGGACGTCTTCGATCTTTGCCGGCACCTCGATCACCAGCGCCTCGATCTCTTTCTTCCCTTCGGTAAAGAGAAGCTTCGAGCGGGTGTGGCCGTCGAGTATGAAGACCTTCTTTGTCTTAGGGCCGTAGCGGAGGGCGAGTATCGGGCTGAAGAGGCCGATCTCCATTTCGTCTTTGCGGACCTTCATCTCGTCGCTGTAGACGCTTTCTTGCGTCGGTATGAAATCCTCTATCGGGATCGTTTCGCGCTTAACCTGAATGCCCGACATGAAGCCGCGTATCGCTTTGATCTCCTTTTTCATCACCGCGACCTGCTCGGCGGCGTCAGGCGCATCGGCGTCCTTGAGCTCGGCGACCTTGCTCTCGAGCCGGGCCGCGTCTTTATCGGCAAGGATCTGCCAGCCGCTGATCACGTTGTACGCCCCGGCGACCGTCTCGCCATACAGGTAGCCGAGCTTGATATTGTTGCGGACGCATCCCTGGGAGATGATCTTGAGCGGCTTGATGAGGACCTTGTCGGCCTTCGCGAAGCTGAGCTGGTTCGCGGGGTTCTTGATGTCGGCGGCGATGACGTGCTGGGCGAGCGTGAACCGGTTGACGGTGACGAAGTTGATCTTGCGTGTCATGATGTCGTCGATACGCGCCAGGAACGAGGGGATCGAGATATCGATCCCGACCGGGGCATCTTCAAGTCCCTCTTCTTTGATGATCTCCAGCGCGCGGTCGAGCTCGGGTGCGGTCCTGACCGACTTCAACAGTATGCCGACGTTTACGCCCTGCCTGCGGGCGTCCCGGACGCCGGCGAGCTCAAGCCTGAAGATGTTCTCGAAGTCTTCGGTCAGGTGGCGCGTCATCCCGCGGAAACCCATCAGCGGGTTCTGGTCGAGTTTCTCGAACTCTTCGCCGCCCGCGAGCGTCATGTATGCGTCGGTGGAGAGGTCGGTCGTCGAGTAGGCGATCATGTCGTTGGCCCGCGTTTCCTTGCTGTCGCGCTGCCGCAGCAGCTCCTGGAAGTTCTTCTTGATATAGTCGGTGATCGCCCGCTGGTACGACTCCTTGTTCTGCTCGTTGAACATCAGCGGGTGGTTCTTGATCTCGTTCAGGAAGAGGCGGTTGCCGCTGATTTCGAAGACCGAGATGAGGTCCGGCCTGGCCGTCTTCATCGGCACCAGCGGTATTGCTTTCGGCGGCTCGCTCTGGGCAAGCTTGTCTTCGGCCTCTTTGACGGCGAGGGCGGCCGCGGCGTATCTGTCCGGTGTGACGCCGACCGAGTCGAGGAACGGCACGACTTTCTGGGCCATTTTCGGGTTGTTCGCCAGCATCATGCCGCAAAGCCCCACCTCGACGTTGCGCTCGCGGCAGCGCCGCGACACGTACATGATACTGCGTATGATCGCCGGGCTGGTGTCGTCGTAGATCTTGTTCATCCGCTCGTTGTCGCGCTCCGCGCTGAGCATGAACTGCGTGAGGTCGTTGGTCCCGAACGAGACAAAGTCGATCCCCTCGTCGAGGAAGTCGTCGATCTGAAAGACGTTCGAGGGGACCTCGATCATGATCCCGGCCCTGAATCCGTCTTTGCCCCTCTCGAGGCCGTGTTCGGCGAAGATCTCGAGCCCTTTCTTGAGGTCTTCCGGCGTACGGACCATCGGGAACATCGCCGCGACGTTCCTGTATCCCATCTCCCGGGCGCGCTTGATCGCCTCGATCTCCCAGCCGAACGTCTCGCGGTTCTTCGGGGCGATGAGGCGCGGCGTGCCGCGTTCGCCCATCATCGGGTTCAGCTCTTTCTTCTCGCCGGTCGCCTCGAACAGCTCGCCGCCGACGAGCTTTTCGAATTCGTTCGCCCGGAGGTCGGTGAGGCGGTAGATCACTTTCTGGCCGGACATCGTCGTCGCTGCGATCGCAGCGATCGTCATGGCGAGCTTTTGCACGAAAAACTCTTTGCCCGACGGATATCCCGAGATCATCCTCTCCACCTTTTCCCGGAGCGCGGCGTTGTCCCTGACCTCGATGATCGCGTGACGGATATATTTGTCGGGGACCAGCTCGTTGAATTGCTTTGACTTGTAATTCTTGATACCGGCCTTCTCGACGGCGACATAATAATCATACGCCTCGAGCAGCCTCGGGTGGATGCCTATGTCGGCGAGTGCGAATTCCGCCCGGATCAGCCCGACGCCGAAATGGCACGGCGCCTTGCGGAACGCCGCGATCTCGCGCGCCTTCTCGGGTTGCGCGAGGAGGAGGCCGATCTTTGTGTTTGTCCTGGGCAGCTTGGTAATGTCGATATCCTCGCCCTCTTTGGCTATCCTCAGCCTTCCTTTGAAAACCTTGCCGCGATCGGCGTCGAGGGTGACGATCATGCCTGTTTGAATGGACTTTGTCGCGCTCCCGGTCCCAATGACGGCGGGCAGCCCCATCTCGCGGGAGACGATCGCCGCGTGCGACGTCGATCCGCCGATATCGGCGACTATCCCTGCCGCGCGGCGCATCGCGGGGACCATATCGGGCGTCGTCATCTGGGTGACGATGATGTCGCCGTGCCTGACGTCGTTGAGCTTCTGCGCGAGGAGCTGCGATTTCGCGTCCTGGTAGGCGGCCTTCTCTTCCGGCGTCATGTCTTTGAGCTCCTTGCCGGCTTTTTGCAGCGCATCCTTCTCGATGGCGTCCGTGTCTATCACGACGGCGCGCCCGAAATTGGCGCCGCTGCCGGTCAAACCCTTGACGATGACGTCCTCTTCTTTTTCTTTG